>JADLDD010000023.1 GCA_020846855.1 Acidimicrobiia bacterium
CCGCGGGCGGGTGATCTCAGCTCGCGACCGGGAGCTTGAGGGCGAGGGTCCGGTTGAGCGAGTGGAGGGTGGCGCGGGCCGCGGCCTCGGCCGCGCTGGCGCCGGCGGCGAGGCCGTGGCGCGTGCCGGCCTCCTCGCCGGAGACCGTGCACGCGACGAGGAACGCCTCGCCCGTGGTCGACTCGAGGGTGCGGGCCCACGACGCCGAGAACCCCAGCCCGGGCACGAACTCCCGCAGGGCGTCGATCGTCGCCTCCACGGACCCGAGCAGGCCGAGGCCGGAGTCGGCCCGGCCGATGGAGCGGCGCCCGGCGAAGGTGAGGTGGACCTCGAGCTCGTCGGTGTCGGGGAAGGTGAGCACGGCGAGGAGGCGCACCCGCGGTTCGGGAACCACCCGGGCCTCGGCCGGGTGCCTCCCGGCCCCGCCCTCCGCACCGGCGTCGACTCCGGTCGGGGGCCTGCCGTCCGGCTCGGCCGCCGGCTCGGCGGGAGCACCGCCGTCGGCCCCGACCACCGGTTCGGTCTCCACCCAGCCCCCATCGGTTCCCGGCCCGGTTCCGACGGCACCTGATTCCGTGGCCGCGGGTTCCGTCGCCCGTCCACCGGTTGCTTCGTCGACCGCGCCCCAGGGCTCGCTGCTCTCGAGCCCCTCGAGCCCCTCGAGCCCCTCGAGCCCCTCGAGCCCCTCGAGCCCCTCGAGGCCCTCGAGCCCCTGGAGGCCGTCGGGGCCGTCGGGGCCGTCGGGGCCGTCGGGGCCGTCGAGCGTTCCGATCTCCTCCTGCGCCTCGGTGCCGGCGGGCTCTTCACCGACGGCCTCGGCCGGCCCGCCGGCGGCCGGGCCGCTCTCGGTGGTGGGAACGGCCTCGCCCTCGCCGACGGTGCTACGCCGGAAGCCGGCGTGACCCCTCGCCCATCGCGGCGCACCGGGCACGTCCACCGGCCGACCGGCGGGAACGTCTCCGTCAGGCCCGACGCCGCTCCCGTCGACGGGCGGGGTGAGCGGTTCCGCCTCCGGCTCGACCGGCTCCGGTGCGCCTGCTTCCGGCTCCGAGGCGGGCGCCGGCGCGGCCGCGGTCGACTCGGCCCACCGGGGTACGTCGCGCCAGCGCACCACCTCCACCGCGACCGGGCGCTCGCTGTGGCGATACGCGATCCGCGTGGCCTGGAAAGCCGCGCCCGGCGCTGCCTCACCCGGACCCACCTGCAACTGGATCAGCAGCACGCCGTCGCGCTCGAGGAATCCGGCGGCCCGCACCCCGGGGAGGCGCCGGAGCTCTAGCTCCAGGTCGTCGAGGTTCACTCCCGACCTCCCTTGGCGGCGTAGAGCCGTTCGTCGGCGAGGTCGATCAGGTCCTCGGTGGTCCCGGCTTCGTTGGGGCAGACGGCCACGCCGTAGCTGAACGACGGGCACGGCACGTCGACGTCGGCGACGAGGCTGATCCGCTCGAGGAGGTGGGGTACGTCGGCGGGGTCGGTGTTGGGCAGCATCAACGCGAACTCGTCGCCGCCGATGCGGGCCGCGCTGTCGCCGAAGCGCAGCACCCGGCGGAACCGCTCGCCGAGCGAACGCAGGGCGGCGTCGCCGGCGAGGTGGCCCTCGCGGTCGTTGAGCTCCTTGAAGTCGTCGAGGTCGATCATCACGAGGGTGAACGGCCACTGGTACCGGATGCTGCGCGCTACGGCCATGTCGAGGAGCCGGTCGAAGCTGCGACGGTCGAACAGCCCGGTCAGCGGGTCGTGCCACGAGTCGTATCGCAGCAGGTCGAGGCGCAGCGCCAGGGTGCACACCGACGTGAACAGCGCGACGTCGAGGGAGCTCTCGGGCAGGCCCGGATCGGTGTAGAGCCCGGGCGGGGCGAAGAGGAGCTCGGTGCCGTCGTCGTCGCCGAGCGGGCGACGGTCGGCCCGGAACACCTGGCGCCCCGCGGTCTCCTCGTCGATCACGATGGCGGCGTCGGCGAGCTCGAACGTCGACACCAGCTCGTCGAGGGCCCGGTACACCAGCGCCAGGCCCGACGGGTTGACGGCCAGCTCGGCCACCAGGTCGGGTCCGAAGCCGCCGCCCGGCGCGGGGGCGGGTGTCCCGGTCGCCTCCTGAACCGGCTGGAGGTGGCCCTCGTAGGGGTGAGGCTCCGACCCGCCCGACGGGAGCAGCGCCGCCAGCCCGCGGCCGAGCCCGCTGCGCCGGGTCACCGGCCCGTCCGCCGGGCCGGCGTTGTCGCCACGTTCCGTGTTCTCGGCCACCGTACGCGGCCTCCTGGGCCAGCCCATGCCATTCAGGTGTAGGTCGGCAGGATAGCGGCGCGCCTTGACGACCGCGTGCTCCACGGCCGTAATGACAGGCAACCAGGACGTTTCCAGGGGTTTCCACAGGCCGCCGGTGTCCGGGCCGGGCCGCCCCGCCGACCCCGAGGGCGATTCGCGCCTTGTGGCGGATCCCGGCCACTCAACGTGGCTGTTGACAGCCGTGGTGGACGTCCGGCTCCCCGGCGCCGCCGTCCGGCTCCCCGGCGCCGCCGTCCCGCGCCCCGGGCGCGCGCCACCCGGCCGACGCCACGCCGGGGATCACCCGCGGATGCCGCGGGTCCCGGCTGGGCGACGCCTCGGCCCGGCCCGCCGAGCCGGTGGCCGACCGCGGCGCCCTCGGGCCGCGCAATGGATGCCCCCGACCGTGGTGTGGTGGGCTAGAACCGGGCGGCGCCACACCGGCCGCGTACGCGACCGGCGACCGGCGATCGGGACTGGGGATCGGAATTGACCGGAGAGCTCCTCGACGCGCTGCGGGCCGCGCTGTCGGCCGCCGGCTACCCCGAGCCGCCCGGCGGCGCCGCGATCGAGCCCGCCCAGCGGCGGGAGTTCGGTGACTATCAGAGCAACGTCGCCCTCCAGATCGCCAAGCCGGTGGGCGAGCCGCCGCGCCGCATCGCCGAGCGTCTCGCCGAGGCCCTCGAAGCCGCGCCGCCCGCCCACCTCGACCGGGTCGAGGTGGCCGGCCCCGGCTTCCTCAACTTCCACCTCGCCCCCACCTGGCTCCATGCGGTGCTGCGCGAGACGGTCGCCGCCGGCGGCGCGTTCGGCCACGGCACCGCCCTCGCCGGAGCGCGCGTCAACCTCGAGTTCGTGTCGGCCAACCCGACCGGGCCGCTGCACGCCGGGGGCGGGCGTTGGGTCGCGGTCGGCGACGCCGTCGCCAACCTCCTGGCGTCGCAGGCGGCGGAGGTCCACCGCGAGTACTACCTCAACGACGCCGGCAACCAGCTCGATGTGTTCGCCCGGTCGCTCCTGGCGCGTTACCGCGGCGAGGACCCGCCCGACGACGGCTACCGGGGCGAGTACCTCGTGGAGATGGCGGCACGTCTGCGGGCCGAGCGGGGCGACGGCGTGACCCTGGAGGAAGCGCGCGAGTGGGGCTACCACGACGTGGTCGGCCAGCTCCGCTCCGACATGGAGCGCATCGGGGTGCGCTTCGACACGTGGTTCTCGGAGCGGTTGCTCCACGAGCGCGGCGACGTGGAGGCCGTGCTGCGCGACCTCGACGGCGCGGGCATGACCTACGAGGCCGACGGCGCCCGCTGGCTGCGCAGCGAGCAGCTCGGCGACCAGCGCGACCGCGTGCTGGTTAGGTCCGACGGCTCGCCCACCTACCTCGCCGCCGACCTCGCCTACCACCGCGACAAGGTGGCCCGCGGCTGGACCCACCTGATCGACATCTGGGGCGCCGACCACCACGGCCAGGTCGCGAGCCTCCAGGCCGGGCTGCGGGCGCTCGGCATCGGCACCGCCGACGCGCCGGAACCGGAGATCATCCTCGGCCAGCTCGTGCGGCTCGAGCGGGGAGGGGAGACCGTCCGCCTCTCCAAGCGCACCGGCGACGTGATCACGCTCAGCGACATCCTCGACGAGGTCGACCCCGACGTGGCCCGCCTGACGTTCCTGCTCCAGGGCATCGACACCGCCCAGACCTTCGACCTGGAGGTGGTGACCGAGCAGTCGATGGAGAACCCCGTCTACTACGTGCAGTACGCCCACGCCCGGATCGCGTCGATCGCCCGGGTGGCCGCCGAGCGGGGCGTCGCCCGCCGCCCGCTCGAGGCCGTCGACCTGGCTCCCCTGACCCACGACCGCGAGCTCGAGCTCCTGCGGATGCTGGCCGCGTACCCCGGCGTGGTCGCCGACGCCGCCCACCGGCGGGCGCCGCACCGTCTCGCCACCTGGGCGCGTGGGTTCGCCGGCGCGTTCCACGGGTTCTACCGCGACTGCCGCGTGATCACCGACGACCCGGATGCGACCCAGGCCCGCCTGTGGCTCACCGAGGCCTGCCGTGTCGGCCTCGCGTCGGCCCTCGCCCTCCTCGGCGTGGGCGCACCCGAGGAGATGGCCCGCCTCCACGACGACGACCCCGGCGAACCCGACGCGGGCGACGGGCCCGTCGCGGGCTCCGGTACGGCCGGAACCGGAGGGAGGGCCCCGCGGTGATCACGTCCGATCCGTTCGACCGCACCCTGGTGCCCGCCGGCCTGCTCGCGTGCGACCTCGAGGAGCTCGCCGATCGCTTCGGCACGCCGCTCTTCGTCTACGACGAGGACTTCCTCCGGGCCCGCTGCCGCGAGTACGTGCGCCACTTCGGGGCCGGCAACGTCGCCTACGCGTCCAAGGCGTTCCTGTGCACGGCCATGGCCCGCCTCGTCGACCAGGAGGGCCTGAACCTCGACGTCGCCACCGGCGGCGAGCTCGCCGTGGCGCTCAACGCCGGCTTCCCGCCGTCGCGGATCGTGATGCACGGCAACAACAAGTCCGACGGGGAGATCACCGCCGCGCTCGGCGCCGGGGTCGGGACCGTCGTCGTCGACTCCCTCGACGAGATCGAGCGCCTCGACCGGGCCGTGGCCCACGGCGCCACGGCGCCACGGATCCTGATCCGGGTGACCCCGGGCGTGGAGGCCCACACCCACGAGTTCGTGGAGACGGGCACCGAGCGCTCCAAGTTCGGCTTCTCGATCGCCTCGGGGGCGGCCCTCGACGCGGTGAGGCGCACCGCCTCGTCGCACCTATCCGTGGCCGGCCTGCACTGCCACATCGGCTCGCAGATCTACCGCCTCGACTCCTACCGCCGGGCCACCGAGATCGTGGTCGGCTTCGCGGTGGAGGCGGAGCGGGTGCTCGGCGTGACCGTCGAGGAGCTCGACCTCGGCGGGGGCCTCGGCGCCCGCTACCTCACCGACGACCCCGACGTGCCGCTCGCCGACTACGCCGGCGCGTTGCACGGGGCGGCGGCGGGCCGGCGGGTGACCGTCGAGCCCGGGCGCTCGATCGCCGGGCCGGCGGCCGTCACCCTCTACCGGGTCGGCACCGTGAAGCACGTCGACGAGGTCGGCACCTACGTGGCCGTCGACGGCGGGATGAGCGACAACCCCCGACCGGTGCTCTACGGCGCCGGGTACGAGGCGTTCCTGCCCCGGCGCATCGACGAGGCGCGCCCGCTGGAGGCGACCGTGGTGGGCAAGCACTGTGAGCAGGGCGACGTCGTCGTGGCCGGGGCGCGCCTGCCCGAGGGCGTCCGGGCCGGCGACCTCCTCGCCACCCCGACCACCGGCGCCTACGGCTACTCCATGGCCTCCAACTACAACCGGGTGCCCCGCCCGGCGGTGGTGTTCGTGCGCGGCGGCGAGGCCCGTGAGGTGGTGCGGCGCGAGACCCTCGACGACCTCGTGCGCCTCGACCGGCCCTGAACCCGGCCCTGAGACCGGCCCGAGCGCGACCTGCGAGACTGGACCCTTCATGGACGCGGACGGCGAAGGGTCAGGCGAAGGGGTGACCGGGCACTTGGGCGATGATGTGGTGGGTGGCGACGGGTCGAGCGGCGGCGCCGCCGACGGCGTGGTGGGTGTCGGCCTGCTCGGCTGCGGCAACGTGGGCTCGGCGCTGATCCGTCTCGTCGAGGACCACGGCGACACCATCGAGACCCGCGCCGGGGTTCGCCTCGAGGTGGTGGCGGTGGCGGTGCGCGACGTCGCCCGCGACCGCGACGTCCCGCTCCCGGCCCGGCGCTTCACCGACGACGCCGCCTCGGTGGTCGACCACCCCGACGTCGACGTCGTCGTCGAGGTGATGGGTGGGGTCGAGCCGGCGCGGGAGCTGGTGCTCGCCGCGCTGGAGAAGGGCAAGCCGGTCGTCACCGCCAACAAGGAGCTGCTCGCCGACGTCGGCAAGGAGCTCTTCGACACCGCCGAGAGCGCGGGGGTCGACCTGCTCTTCGAGGCATCGGTGGCGGGCGGGATCCCGCTCATCCGCCCGCTGCGCGAGTCGCTCGCCGGCGACCGCATCCGCCGGGTGATGGGCATCGTCAACGGCACCACGAACTACGTGCTCACCCGCATGGCCGACGACGGTTCGCCGCTGGCCGACGCTCTGGCCGCGGCCCAGGAGCTCGGCTACGCGGAGGCCGACCCGACCGCCGACGTCGAGGGCTACGACGCCGCCGCCAAGGCGGCCATCATCGCCATGATCGCCTTCGGCGCGCGGGTGGTGGCCGGCGACGTGTACCGCGAGGGCATCAGCGGCGTGGGGGCCGGCGACATCGCGGCCGCCGCCGACCTCGGCTACGTGGTGAAGCTCCTCGCCGTCGCCGAGGAGGTCGACGGCGCGGTCGCGGTCAGGGTCCACCCCACGATGGTCCCGGTGCGCCACCCGCTGGCGTCGGTCCTCGACTCGTTCAACGCCCTGTTCATCGAGGGCGACGCGGTGGGGGAGCTGATGCTCACGGGCCGCGGCGCCGGCGGCCTTCCCACCGCGTCGGCCGTCCTCGGCGACCTGGTCGACGCGGCCAAGAACCTCGTGTCGGGCGGCCGGGGGGCGACCATCGGCCCGCTGGCCCGCAAGCCGCTCCGCCCCATCGACGAGGTCGAGTCGCAGTTCTACCTCGACATGGAGGTGGCCGATCAGCCCGGGGTCCTGGCCCGGATCGCGGAGCGCTTCGGCGACCACGGCGTGTCGATCCGGTCCATGCAGCAGCGCGGGATCGGCGCCGAGGCGCGGCTCGTCTTCATCACCCACCGGGCCCGCGAGGCCGACCTCCGGGCCACCCTCGCCGACCTGCGCTCCGTCGAGGCCGTCCACCACGTCGGCTCGGTGATGCGCGTGCTGGGGGAGGAGCCGTGAGCCCGGCCGGCGGCGGGTCCGGCGCCGGGGGAGCGGCCCGGACGGGCGGCCCCGGGTGGCGCGGTCTGATCGAGGAGTACCGCGATCACCTGCCGGTCTCCGGCGCCACGCCGGTGGTCACGCTCCTCGAGGGCGGGACCCCGCTGCTCGAGGCCCCGGCGCTCTCGGAGCGCACCGGTACCTCCGTGTTCCTGAAGGTGGAGGGCGCGAACCCGACCGGGTCGTTCAAGGACCGCGGGATGACGGTCGCGATCTCCAAGGCCGTGGAGGAGGGGGCCAAGGCCGTCATCTGCGCCTCCACCGGCAACACGTCGGCGGCGGCGGCCGCCTACGCGGCGCGGGCCGGGCTGGTCTCCGCGGTGGTGATCCCCGAGGGGCAGATCGCCCTCGGCAAGCTCGCGCAAGCGTTGGTCCACGGCGCGCGCGTGGTGCCGGTGCGGGGCAACTTCGACGCCGCGCTGCGGGTGGTGCGCGAGCTCGGGCGGCGCGGCGAGGTGACCGTCGTCAACTCGGTGAACCCGTACCGCATCGAGGGCCAGAAGACGGCCGCGTTCGAGATCGTCGACGTGCTGGGCGACGCCCCCGACGTGCACTGCATCCCCGTCGGCAACGCCGGCAACATCACCGCGTACTGGAAGGGCTACCGCGAGTACGCGGCGGCCGGCTCGGCGCGCCGGACGCCCCGCATGCTGGGCTGGCAGGCGCTCGGCGCGGCGCCGCTGGTGAGCGGCGAGCCCGTCGAGAACCCGGAGACCATCGCCACCGCCATCCAGATCGGCCACCCGGCGAGCTGGGACGGCGCGATCGCGGCGCGCGACGAGTCGGGCGGCGCCATAGGCGCGGTCAGCGACGCCGAGATCCTCGCCGCCTACCACCTGCTCGCCCGTGAGGTCGGTTGCTTCGTGGAGCCGGCCTCGGCCGCGTCGGTGGCCGGACTCCTGAAGGCCGCGGCCTCCGGCCTGGTGCACGGGGGCGAGACCGTCGTGTGCACCGTCACCGGGCACGGCCTCAAGGATCCGCAGCGGGCGATCGCCGAGGTGTCGGTCGGCGATGCCACCGACCCCGACCCCGACTCCGTGGCCGCCGCCCTCGACCTCTGGCCCGCCCACCCGGCCGGGGTCGCGGGCGCGGCCACGCCGCGGCTCGGCCCGCGTCTCCCGTCCGGTTGCGAAAGGAGCCCTGATGACCGACCCCCGGCCGGTGGCGCTGGTGACCGGCGCGTCGGCGGGCATCGGCCGCGAGTTCGCGGCTCAGCTCGCCGACCGCGGCTACGACCTGGTGCTGGTGGCCCGCCGCCCCGGCAAGCTGGCCGACACCGCCGACGAGGTGGTGCGCCGCGGCGGCGCTGCCGATGTGCTCGCCGCCGACCTGGTCACCCCCGAGGGCCTGGCCGCGGTGGAGGAGCGCCTGGCATCGGCCGAGCGCCCGGTCGACCTGCTCGTCAACAACGCCGGGTTCGGGACCTACGGGCGCTTCTCGGAGCTGGACCGTGAGGTCGAGGACCGGGAGGTGCGCCTCAACGTCCTCGCGGTGGTGCGCCTCACCCACGCCGCGCTGGGCCCGATGCTGGCCCGCGGGTCGGGTGGGGTGATCAACGTGTCGTCGCTCGCCGGTTACCAGCCCACCCCGCGCAGCGCGGTCTACGGCTCGACCAAGGCGTTCGTCACGAACTTCAGCCAGTCGTTGCACCAGGAGCTGTCGGGCACCGGGGTCACGGTGACGGCCCTGTGCCCCGGCTACACCCGCACCGAGTTCCAGGAGGTGGCCGGCCTCGACCGCGACGAGGTGCCGTCGTTCCTGTGGATGGATTCCCCTCCGGTGGTCGCGGCGGGGCTGGACGCGTTCGAGCGGGGCCGGGCGGTGTGCGTGCCCGGGCCCATGAACGCGTTCACCGCGGCGGTCAGCTCGACGCTCCCCGGCTTCGTGACCCGCCGGATCTCCGCCGCCGTGCAGCGCCGCACGTCCCGCTGACCCGCAACGCACGACGCCCGACCCCTGTGGCGGGGGCCGAAGATCGCTCGGCGCGGTGCTAGGCCGGGTCGATGCGGTAGAGGCCGTCGGCCTGCGAGATCACGTAGAGCTCGCCGGACGCGTCCTCGCCGAACGCGGACGGGCGCGCCGCCTTCAACCCGAGGTCGCGCACCTCGACGGCCCGGTCGCCCCGCACGGCGAGCGCGTGGATCTCCCCGTGGCAGTAGTCGGAGAAGAGGTAGGCGCCGGCCAGGTGGTCGACGGCCCGGCCGCGGTACACGTACCCGCCGGTGACCGAGCATCCTCCCGTCGCCGAGTGCGAGTACTCGTAGACGGGCGGCACCGCGCCGGGCGCGTCGCCGTCGCGGTAGCGGTGGGTGCCCTCGAACACGTTCCAGCCCAGGTTGGCGCCGCCCTCACCGGCCGGGAGGTGGTCGATCTCCTCCCACTCGTTCTGGCCCACGTCGCCGATCCACAGGTCGCCGGTGGCCCGGTCGAAGCCGAAGCGCCAAGGGTTCCTCAGCCCGTACGCCCAGATCTCGGGCCGGCCGCCGCCGGAGGCGAACGGGTTCCCGGACGGGATCGAGTAGCCCCGGCGACCCGACGGTCGGGGGTCGATGCGCAGGATCTTCCCGAGCAGCGTGGTGAGCGACTGGCCGTTGCCGCCCGCGGCGTGGCCGGGCCCCTGGTCGCCGGCCGCGCCCCCGTCGCCGAGGCCGATGTAGAGGTGGCCGTCGGGCCCGAACGCGATCTCCCCGCCGTTGTGGTTGGGCTGGGGCTGGGTGACCTCGATGACGGTCCGCCCCCGGGCGGGATCGGCGGTGCCGTCGGCGCGCATCGGGTACTCGTCGACGCGGGTGTTGCCGTCGGTGCCGGTGTAGTCGACGTAGAGGAGCTTCCCGTCGGGCGAGAAGGCGAGGCCGAGCAGGCCGCGCTCGCCGCCGGCTGCGATGCGATCGGTCAGGTCGAGCACGGGCCGGGGCGCGAGCACGCCTCCCCGCACCGCCCGGACCCGGCCCGCCTGCTCGGCCATGTACAGGGCCCGGTCGCCCCGGCGCACGGCCAGCGCCGTGCCCTGCTCCACCGCCGCCACCTTCGTGAGCTTCACCTTCACCTGGGCGAGGTCGGGCGCCCCGGCCGGCGCGGTGGCGCCCGGCGACGACGGCCGGGCCGCCGACCGCCCCGACGGGGCCGAGGTCGGCGACGAAGCGGGAGGCGCCCCCGACGACCCCGAGCTCCCGCACCCCGCGACCGCCCCGCACAACATGAACGCCGTCGCGATCAGGGCCGTTCGTCTCGCCGCGTCCGATCGGCGCCGCGGGCGCCGGGCATCGCGGGCGGCGCGCCGCGTCGGGTGGGGGTTGACAGGATGCATGGCGGTCGGGCGCGATGTTGCCAGATCGCGATCGGTTGGCCTCGGTGGGGAGGGAGCGTGGCCGAGACGCCCCAGGCCCGCGACAGGCCGGCGCCGGGCATCACCGGGTCGGGCGTGGCGAGGGTGCTCCTCTGGATCGGGGGGTTGGCGCTCGGACTGGTCCTGACGGGGGCGGTGGTGATCTTCGCGATCGATCGGCTGGGCTATCGGCGGATCGATCCGACGACGGCCCGCCAGGACCGGATCGGGGCCACGTGCTCGTTGCTGCGCCGGGCCCAGCCCTTCGATCGGCTCGTCGACCGTGCCGCGGCGCGAGGGTCGGACACCTCCACGCGGGTGTTCGTGTTCACGATGGCGTCCGACGGCCTGATCGACGGGCGCGCCAACCGCCGCGCCTACGACACCCTCGCCGTGGCCGTCAGGGAGGCGGACCGGACCGGCGATCCGAACGCCGGGGGAGCGGCCGCGGCCGCCGCCGCGGCCCGGCTCACCAGCTACGTGAAGGGCTGCCCACCCGCCTAGGGTGGCGCGGACCGCCGCGGGCGGCGGGCGATCCCGGACCGGTCGGTACGATCGGGTGCGATGAAGCACGTGGTCATGGTGCCCGACGGGTGCGCCGACGAGCCGCTGGCCGAGCTCGACGGCCGCACCCCGCTGGAGGCGGCCCGCATGCCGCACCTCGCCGCCCTCGCGGCGCGCGCCGAGATCGGCGCCGCGGAGGTGATCCCGCCGGGGATGCCGGCCGGCAGCGACGTCGGCAACCTCTCGATCCTCGGCTACGACCCGGCCGAGTTCCACACCGGCCGGGCGCCCATCGAGGCCGCCGCCATGGGCGTCGAGCTCGGGCCGGGCGAGGTCGCGTTCCGCGCCAACCTGGTCACCGTCGACGACCACGGCGTGATGGTCGACTTCGCCGCCGGTCACCCCACGAGCGAGCAGGCGGCCCCGATCCTCGAGGCCGTCGACCGTGCGCTGGGCGGCGGCCGCGACGGCGTCCGCTTCCACGCCGGCGTCGAGTACCGCCACCTCGCCGTGGTGCCCGCCGGGCTGGGCGACGCCGAGTGCGTCCCGCCCCACGACCTCACCGGCCGGCAGGCCGAGATGCCGACCGGCCCGGCCGCGGCCAAGCTCTCGGCGCTGATGGAGGCGTCGCGCGCCGTCGTGGGCCCCGCGGCCCGGGCCGTCGGCTCGTCGGCCACGCAGATCTGGCTGTGGGGCCAGGGCACCCGGCCCTCCCTGCCCCCCTTCGCCGACCGCTTCGGGGTGGGGGCGCGCCTCACCTCCGCCGTCGACCTCGTGCGCGGCCTCGGGGTGCTGGCCGGCATCGAGGTCCTCGACGTGCCCGGGGCCACCGCGGGGTTCGACAACGACTATGCCGCCCAGCGCGACGCCGCCCTCGCATCGCTCGCCGACCGCGACCTCGTCCTCGTCCACGTGGAGGCCACCGACGAAGCGGGCCACCAGGGCCTCGTCGACGTGAAGGTGGAGGCGCTGGAGGCGTGGGACCGGCTGATCATCGGTCCGATGACCGAGGCCCTCGGCGCGCGAGGGCCGTTCCGCCTGCTTCTGCTGCCCGACCACGCCACCCCGTGCGCCCGACGCACCCACACCGCGGCGGCCGTCCCCTACCTCCTCTTCGACTCCGCGCGGCCGCTGGCCGGCGGCGTCTACAGCGAGGCCGCGGTCGCCGGTTCGGTCCCGGTGCCGGGCCATACCCTCATGTCGCGCCTGACGGCGCGTTAGGCTCCGCGGTACCGCTCCCAGCCGCCCGGCCCCCGGCTGCCGGCGCGCCCGCTCGGGGAGGGGATCCCCACGGACACGGCTCCTTCCACGCCTCCCCCCACGCCTCCGTCCCCGTCCGCCCCGGCCCGCACGGTGGTGGTGGTCGACGGCGAGCACTACCCCCCGGTGGTCCGGGCCGCGCTCGACGACCTGACGCAAGGTGGCCGGACCGTCGTCGGCGTGGTCCTGGCCGGCGGCACCGAGAAGCTCCCCGCCTCCGGTCTCCCCGACCTCGGCCCGTACGAGGTCGTCACGGGCGCCGACCCGCTCGACGCGCTCGCACGCGGTCTCGACCGGTTCCGTCCCGACGAGGTGTTCGACCTCGCCGACGAGCCGGTCGTGGAGCCGCGCGTCCGCCTGCTGCTCGCCTCCGCCGCGCTGGCCCGGGGCGTCGCCTACACGGGCACCGACTTCGCGTTCCGCCCGCCGCCGCGCCCTCGCCTCGCGTCCAAGCCGTCGATCGCCGTGACCGGCAGCGGCAAGCGGGCCGGCAAGACGGCTGTTGCCGCCGCACTGGCGCGCACGCTCGCCGCCGACGGCCGCCCGCCGGTCGTGGTGGCCATGGGGCGCGGCGGCCCCGACGAGCCGGAGCTGATCGACCCGGCCTCGGTCGACCTCACCCCGGCCGGCCTGCTGGCCCGGGCCGAGCGCGGCCGTCACGCCGCCAGCGACCACATCGAGGACGCCGTCGCGGCCGGTGTGGTCACGGTGGGGACGCGCCGGTGCGGTGGGGGTCTCGCCGGCACGCCGGGTACCAACACCTTCGAGCGGGGTGTCGCGCTGGCCGACGCCCGCCCCGAGCGGCTGCTCGTGTTCGAGGGCTCGGGACGGGCGCGCCCGCCCGTCCACGCCGACGCCGTGGTGCACGTGGTGGCGTCGACCGCGGACCCCGACACCGTCGTCGGGCACCTCGGTGCGGTGGGTGTGTTGCCCGCCGACCTGGTTGTGATTACACTGTTGGACGTCACGAGCGATCCGGAGCAGGTTCCGGAGGATCCGCTTACCGCCCCCCCGGCATCCGATCCGTCCCGCTCGGCACACCTTCGGACCCCTCCGCCGCGCGCCTCGGACGCGCTCGTCGAGCGTCTCCAGGGCTGCGCACCCCGGGCCTCCGTGGTGCAGGTCACGCTGGTGCCCTGGCCCCTCGGCCCGGTGGGTGGGCGAAGGGTCTTCTTCGCCACCACCGCCCCCGGGCCGGCAGCGGCCCGGCAGGCACAAGACCTTGAAACCCGGCACGGAGCCAACGTCGTGGGCTGGAGCAACCACCTCGCCGACCGGGCCCGCCTGATCCGCGACCTGGACCAGGCACCCGGCGCCGAGGTGCTGGTAACCGAACTGAAGGCGGCCGGAGTCGACGTCGCGACCCGCGCGGCGCTGGCCTCCGGCCTGGAGGTCGTCTACTGCGACAACCGTCCCGTGGCCACCGACCACCCGGCGCTCGACGCTCTCCTGCTCGACGTGGCCGACCGGGCCGAGGCCCGCTTCGGCACCTCGGCGGGGAGCCCCGACCCGGACGCCCGCGACCCTCGATGACCCGCCACCCCCGATGACCCGCCACCCCCGATGACCCAACACCACCACATCGCCATCTCCGACCAGGAGCACCAGCTCCCCTACTCGAAGGGGCTGATGGCCGCGGCCATCATGGCCACCGGCCTGGCCCCGGCCCGGGCGTTCCGCGTCGCCGAACGCGTCGAGGAGCACCTCCACGGGGGAGGGGTCACCACCATCACCCGGGCCGAGCTGCGCCGGGTGGCGGCCGAGGTGCTCGAGGCCGAGGTGGGGGAGCGCTACGCGGCTTCGTTCCGGAAGTGGCAGGTGGTCAACGAGCTCGAGCGCCCGCTGGTGATCCTGATCGGCGGCGCGACCGGCGTCGGCAAGTCGACGATCGCGACCCAGCTCGCGGCCCGTCTCGGCATCACCCGCGTCATCCCCACCGACGCCATACGCGAGGTGATGCGGGCGATGTTCAGCCCCGACCTCATGCCCGCCCTGCACACCTCGTCGTTCGACGCCGAGGAACTGGCCCGCACCCCGATGCCGCGCCAGGCCGACCCGGTCATCATCGGCTACCGCGAGCAGGTGGCCGCGGTCGGGGTCGGGGTCCGGGCGCTGGTCGAGCGGGCGGTCACCGAGGGCACCGACCTGGTGCTCGAGGGCGCCCACATCGCGCCCGGCTACGTCGACCTCGGCGACCTGACCGAGGCGGTCGTGGTCCCCCTCCTGGTGACCGTCGACGACGAGGAGCTGCACCGGTCGCACCTGGTGGCCCGGGGCCACGAGGCCCGCGGCCGCCCGCCGGAGCGCTACCTCGCGCACTTCTCCAACATCCGTCGCATCCAGCGCTACCTCAAGGGCCTCGCCGAGGAGCACCGGATGCCGATCGTGCCCTCCTACAACCTCGACGCCACGCTCGCGGAGGTGATCGAGCTGGTCGTCGGTCAGGCCTTCGCCGTCCTCGGCGGCGAGCGGTCCGACCCCGACCCCGCCCGCCCTCCCGCGGGCGGGCGCCGCCGGTTCGCCCGCAGCCCGATGGTCCGGCTACCGGGCCGGCGGGCCTCCGCCCCGACCGCCGATCCCTCCGACACCTCCACCCCCGAGACCGATACCCCCGACACCACCGGTGCCGAATCCCCCCTCGGTGCCGAATCCCCCCTTAGGAGCAACCGATGAGTCCGGAACCACAGATCGAGCGCTCGATGCTCGACGGCAAGGACCGCGACGAACTTCACCAGATCGCCGGCGCCATGGGCCTGAGGGGCGTCACCCGCCTCCGCAAGGCCGAGCTGGTCGACGCCATCCTCGCCGCCGCGACGTCCGGCCCCGCCGCGGGGTCCGCGCCGTCGGGCAACGGGAGCACCGCGGCGAACGGGAAGCGCTCCGCCGACGCCGCCGGCCAGGCCGACGCGCCTGCTGCGGCTGATGCCGGCGACTCCGCCGACGCGTCGAAGACCCGCCGCGTGCGCTCGAAGAAGGCCTCGGAGCTGGACGACGACCCGATCGCCGCCCTCGCCGCCGAGGAGGACGCCCTCGTGTCCGGCGACGGCGACGCCCCCGACGTGGTCCCCGTGCGCCGCCGAGCGGGTGCTGCCACGGGCGCCAAGGCCAAGGGCGGCTCCGACACCGCCGCCGCCGATACCGCCGCCGACGCGGCGGCGGGAACCGCGGCGCCGACCGCCGACGGCGAAAGCAGCGGGACCGGCGCCGAGGGCTCGGGGCCCGACGCGACCGGCGCCTCCACACCCGCAGGAGACGCGGCGACGTCGACCTCGGACTCGTCGTCCGCAGCGGGTACCGACGCCCCTCCCGAGGGCCGCGACGACCGGCAGGGCCAGGAGGGCAACCGCCGCCGGCGCCGCCGCCGCCGGCCCGGCGACCGCGACCGCGCCCACGACGGCGGCGGCGAGCCGGCGGGCGAGCCCGTCGCCGTGGAGGGCCTCCTCGACCTGCGCGACGAGGGCTACGGGTTCCTCCGGGCCACTGGGTACCTCGCCGGCCCGCGCGACTCCTACGTGTCCGCCTCGCAGGTCCGCCGGTTCGCGCTGCGCAAGGGCGACCACGTCAAGGGGATGACCCGTCCGCCGGCGAGCAACGAGAAGTACCCGGCGCTGCTCAAGGTGGAGGAGGTCAACGGGCTCTCGCCCGACGACGCCCGCCAGCGGCCGCGCT
The DNA here is from genome assembly GCA_020846855.1 of Acidimicrobiia bacterium. Taxonomy (GTDB): domain Bacteria; phylum Actinomycetota; class Acidimicrobiia; order IMCC26256; family JADLDD01; genus JADLDD01. The sequence goes on from JADLDD010000023.1 coordinate 15,956, forward strand.
TCGAGGACCTCACCCCGCTGTTCCCCGACGAGAAGCTGCGCCTCGAGCTCCCCGACGCGCCGCTCGAGATCACGGGCCGGATCGTCGACCTGATCTCGCCGATCGGCAAGGGCCAGCGCGGCCTGATCGTGTCGCCGCCCAAGGCCGGCAAGACCACGATCCTCAAGCAGCTCGTGTACTCGATCGAGCGCAACAACCCCGAGGTGCACCTCATGGTGCTGCTCGTCGACGAGCGGCCCGAGGAGGTCACCGACATGCGGCGCCACGTGCTGCGTGGCGAGGTGGTGGCGTCCACCTTCGACCGGCCGTCGGAGGAGCACACCCACGTGGCCGAGCTCACGATCGAGCGCGCGAAGCGGTTGGTGGAGCTGGGCCGCGACGTGGTGATCGTCCTCGACGGCATCACCCGCCTGGCCCGGGCCTACAACCTGGCCGCCCCGGCGTCGGGGAGGATCCTCTCCGGTGGTGTCGACTCCACCGCGCTCTACCCGCCCAAGCGCTTCTTCGGGGCGGCCCGCAACATCGAGGAGGGCGGGTCGCTCACGATCGTGGCCACCGCGCTGATCGAGACGGGCTCCAAGATGGACGAGGTGATCTTCGAGGAGTTCAAGGGCACCGGCAACATGGAGCTGCGCCTCGACCGCAAGCTCTCGGAGCGCCGGATCTACCCGTCGATCGACGTGGAGCAGTCGAGCACCCGCCACGAGGAGCTGCTCTTCGAGCGCGGCCAGCTCCAGCAGGTCTGGAAGCTGCGCCGGGTGCTCAACGCCCTGGGAGCCGACGGCGGTTCCGGCCCGGGCATCGAGCTGCTCATCGACAAGCTGCGCACCACCAAGAGCAACGACGAGTTCCTCGCCGAGATCGCCAAGGCGCCCACCGCCGGCGGCTGACCCCCTCCCGTAGCCGACCGCCGCCGCCTGCCGTCAGGCCGGACCGAGCCCCGCGTCCGAGTCGGTGGCGGGCCCTCCGCCCGGCCCGGACCGCAGGCTCCACCGACCCCTAGACTGGAAGGCCTATGAAGACCGGAATCCACCCCGACTACGTCGAGTGCCGGGTGCACTGCTCGTGCGGCAACGAGTTCACCACCCGCTCCACCGTTCCCGAGCTGCGCGTCGAGCTCTGCTCCGAGTGCCACCCCTTCTACACGGGCAAGCAGAAGCTGGTCGACACCGGCGGCCGGGTCGAGCGGTTCCAGCGCCGCTACGCCAAGAGCCAGGGCGCCCGGAAGAAGGCCTAGCCGTGCCCGGGGGAGTGCCGGCGTCCCGCCCGATGGGCGGGCAGGCGGTGTTGGAGGGCGTGATGATGCGCGGCTCCTCCACGTGGGCCGTCGCCGTGCGCACCCCCGACGGCGAGATCGAGATCGACGTCCACGACGTCCCCGGGTGGGCCGACCGCTTCGTGAAGATCCCGCTGGTGCGGGGCTGCACCACGCTGGCCGAGTCGCTCGGCCTGGGCTTCAAGGCCCTCCAGTGGTCCGCCGACCGCCAGGTACCCGAGGAGGAGCGCCTCTCCAAGGGCGCCACCGGGAGCGTGATGGTCCTGGCCCTCGCCTTCTTCGCGGCGTTCTTCATCGTGCTCCCGGCCGTGGGGGCGAAGGCCCTCGTCGGCCTCTGGGACGGCGGCTCGGGCACGTTCCACGTGACCGAGGGCATCCTGCGCCTGGTGCTGTTCCTCGCCTACCTCGGGGCGATCGGCCGCCTCCCCGACATCCGCCGGGTGTTCCAGTACCACGGGGCCGAGCACAAGGCGATCGCCGCCTACGAGAACGGCGAGCCGCTCACCCCCGTCTCCGCGCAGCGCTTCACCACCGAGCACGTCCGCTGCGGGACCAACTTCCTGCTCACCGTGATGGTCGTCACGATCTTCGTCTACGCGCTGCTCGGTCGCCCGGGGTGGGTGGCGATGATCGTGTCGCGGGTGGTGCTGATCCCGGTGGTGGCCGGGGTGAGCTACGAGGTGATCCGCTTCGCCGCCGGCCACATGCGCTGGCGGTGGGTGCGGGTGCTGATGCGGCCGGGTCTCGCCCTCCAGCAGCTCACCACCCGCGAGCCGAGTCTCGACCAGCTCGAGGTGGCGATCGCCTCGCTGCGGGCCGTGATGACGGCCGAGCAGATCGCCGAGGTCGACGCCCGCCCGCCGCTCCCGGCGGGCGCGGTGCTCACCGGCCGGCGCCGCCCCGCCTTCGGCACCGTCTGAAGCGCGCCCGTCGCGATCCGCCCCGCCCCGTCGCGGCTCCCGTCGCGGCTCCGGGGCCTCCGGTGCAGCCGACGCGATTCTTGGGCCAGAATATGGCGCGAATGGCCGCCCTGGGCGCGGCCGGCGAGGAGGGGGAACGTGACGGCGACCGCGACCTACGACGCCATCGTCATCGGGGCGGGCCACAACGGCCTGTGCCTGGCCGCCTACCTCCAGCGGGCCGGCCTCTCCACGGCGATCATCGAGCGGCGCCACGAGGAGGGCGGTGGCGTGAACACCGAGGAGCCCGTGCTCCCCGGCTTTCGCCACAACATGCACGCGCAGTACATGGAGTTCTTCGACGTGATGCCGATGGTCCGCGACTTCGGCCTCGAGGACCTCGGCCTGCGCACCGTGATGCCCGAGGCGCAGGCCGGCATCGCGTTCGCCGACGGTCGGCCGCCGGTGATCCTGCACCGTCCCGACCTCCTCGACCGCACGCACGCCAGCATCGCCCGCTACTCCAAGTCCGACGCCGACCTCTACGTCGACCTGAAGAAGCGGGCCATGGCGGTGGAGCAGCTTCTCATGGCCGGCCTCTACAGCATCCCGGTGGCGGCCGCGGCCCAGACCCAGGTCGACATGGCCGTCGCCATGTTCGGCGACCTGGGGATCGGCCCGCACCACATGATGAAGTCGCCGAAGATGATCGTCGACGAGCTCTTCGAGACCCCCGAGCTCCAGGCGCTGCTCTACCGCACCTGCGTGGAGTGGGGCTTCCCCGTCGACGGTCAGGGCACCGGGTTCGGGTTCCTCACCTTCATCATGTGGACGCTCGGCAACTGGAAGCTCGCGCTGGGCGGCACGCACACCCTGGCCAAGGCGATGACCCAGGCGTGCTACCGCGAGGGCGTCGACCTGATCGAGAACTCGATGGTCGAGCGGGTGATCGTCGAGGACGGGCGCGCCGTCGGCGTCGTGTCGCGGGGGCGTGAGATCCGGGCCGAGAAGGTGGTGGCCTCGAACGCCGACGTGCGCCAGACGCTCCTCGGGATGGTCGGCGAGGACCACCTCAGCGACCTGTGGGTGAAGCGGGCCCAGGCGTACCGCTACGGACCGAGCCACGTGCTGGGCACGCCGATGTTCTGCCTGCACGACGCGCCCCGCTACAAGTCGGCCGAGCACGACCCCGACATCGACCGGTGCTTCTACACGATGGTCGGCTTCGACGGCCCCGACGACACGGCCCGCTACATCCGCGACGCCTACTCCGGGCGGTTGCCGGTGCCCGCCGCCGGCACCTGGGTGAACAGCATCTGGGACCGGGCCCAGGCCCCGGCCGGGCACCACTCGGCCACCGGGTGGTACTTCCTTCCGCCGGCGAGCGCGCTCAGCGCCGAGGAGTGGACCGAGGTCCGCGACACCTACAACGAGCGCTTCCTCGAGGTGTGGCGCCGCTTCGCGCCCAACATGACCCCCGACAACGTGCTGGCGCACAAGCTCTACACGCCCGACCAGCAGGAGCGTAAGAACCTCATGCGCGAGGGCGACTTCTCCAACGGCGAGTTCTCGCCCGACCAGATGGGGTCCAACCGCCCGTTCCCCGAGGCCTCCAACTACCGGACCGAGGTGGAGGGCCTGTACCTCTGCGGCCCGTCGGCCTACCCCGGCGGTGGCGTGCACGCCGCCTGCGGCTACAACGCCTACAAGGCGATCGCCGAGGACCTCGGCCTGCCGAGCCCGGTGGTGGCCGAACGCGGCTACTGAGGCGACGGCCCACCGGGGCCGTCACGGGTCGCCGGAGCACGGCTGAGGTGGAGCCATGACCACGACCCGGAAGGGCGGTCGTCCGTGACCGCACCCGGCGCACCCGGGATGCCGGGTGAGCCGCGGACAGCGGGTGCGTGGTCGATCACGGTCCTGTGCGGCGGCCTCGGTGGCGCCCGCGTCGCGCTGGCCCTCCGCCGGCTGGGCCTCGACGGCGCGGCCACGTTCGTCACCAACGTCGGCGACGACCTCACCGTCGACGGGCTGACGGTCTGCCCCGATACCGACGCCGTCCTCTACGCCCTGGAGGGCCGCTTCGACGAGGGGCGGGGCTGGGGTGTGCGGGACGACCGGTTCACGCCCGCGACGGAGGCGGGTCCGACGGCGGGGACGGCGGGGTGGTTCAACCTCGGCGAAGCCGACCGGGAGCACCACCGGCGCCGCCAGGTGCGGCTCGACGCCGGACGGTCGCTCTCGGAGGCGACCGCCGACCTCGCGGGCGCGGCCGGCCTCGCCGCCCGGGTGAGCCCGGCCACCGACGCCCCGCTGCGGACCCGGGTGCGCAGCGCCGACGGCGAGCGGGCCTGGCAGGAGTGGCTGGTCCGCGACGGGGCGCGGCCCGTACCCACGGAGGTCGCCTACGACGGCCTCGGCGGCGCCCGGCCCGCGCCCGGGGTGCTCGACGCGATCGCCGGTGCCGCGACGGTGCTCGTCGCGCCGTCGAGCCCGGTCGCCTCGGTGGCGCCGATCCTCGCGCTGCCCGGCGTCGTCGACGCGCTGGCGGCGCGCGCCGACCCCGCCGTCGCGGTGAGCCCGGTGGTCGCCCGTCGCCCGCCGGTCACGGAGCGGGACCGCCGCCGGGCGCACGCCCGCGCCGTGCTGCTCGCCGCCGGAGGCTTCGGGCACGATCCGGCGGAGGTCGCGCGGTGGTACGCGCAAGGCCGACCCGGGGCGGTCGGCGTGTTCGTGCTCGACCCGGCCGACGCCGCCGACGCCGTTGCCGTCGAGGCGCACGGCCTCGCGGTGCAGGTCGCGCCCGCACCGACGACGACCGTCGACGGGCTCAGCGCGCTGCTGGCCGACCGGGAGAGGGGGCCGCGCCCGGCACCTCCGCGTGCGTAGGCGCGTTCCCGTTCACCCGGGTCGGGACCCGGACGGCTCCGTCGACGGAAGGGTGGGCGGCCCCGGGCTCGGTGGTCGGGGCCGCGGCGGTGGCCGCGGCGCGGCGGATCTTGGGGCAGATCACGCGGCTGGCCGTGTCGCAGCGGGCGCAGACCCACTCGGAGTCGCCCGGCGCCTTCCAAAGAGCACCGCCGCAGCGCCCGCACCGGGCCCAGCCCTCGGTGCACGCCCAGCCCTCGAGGCGCTTGGACACGAGCGGGCAGCCCCGGCCGAAGCACTGCGCCCAGGCCGGGTCGACGGCCAGGGCGTCGTGGGGGCACACGATGGCGCACTTGCCGCAGTCGTTGCAGTCGAGGGAGACGACCTCGAACGGCGTGCCGCCGGGTGGACCGGGCCGGATGGCGCCGCGGGGGCAGGCGGCGACGCAGATCCCGCACCCGTCGCAGGTCGGCCCCACCTTGAAGCTCATAGCATCACCGCCATCCCGGGCCGGGGGCCCGGGAGTAGGTTGACTCCATAGCGAGAATATCTAGGATTAGGCCTTGTCCCATGAGCCGTCACCGGACGACCCCGTCGTGGACCCCACCATTGTGCCCGTCCGAGGCGAACCCGTCGCGAGCGCGCCCGTCACGAAGGCGGAACGGCGCGTGACGGCCGTCGTGCGCGTCGTGGGCGCGAGTGGCGCGGGGAAGACCACGCTCGTCGAGCGCGTGGTGCCTTTGCTACGTGAGCGCGGCCTGGCGGTCGGCACCGTCAAGCACGCCCACAAGGGCTACGACGCCGACCGGGCGGGTTCCGACTCCGCCCGTCACTGGGAGGCCGGCGCGTCGCCCGTGCTCCTCGTCGGTCCCGACCGGCGCACCCTCACCGAGGCCGGTGCGCCGCTGCCGCTCGGCGTGCTCGTCGACCGCCACCTCCGCCACGCCGACCTGGTCCTCGTCGAGGGGTTCTCCACCGAGCCGGGCCCGGCCGTGCTCGTCAACCGGCGCGGGGTCGAGCGCCGCCGGATCGCCGATCCCGCCGACGTGATCCTCACCGTCACCGACGAACCGCTCGGCGAGGGCCCCGAGGTCGGCCTCGACGACGTCGACGCCGTCGCGGATCGCCTCGCCGCCCTGGTGGAGGAGCGTTCGGGCCCCGACGTGCGCCTCACCGTCGACGGCCGGACGGTCGCGCTCAACCCGTTCGCGGCCCGGGTCCTCGCCGGCGCGGTGCTCGGGATGGTGGCCGAGTACAAGACGGGCGGCGACGGGCCGCCCTCCGATGTCGAACTGACCATCCGGCCCTGACCCGGCCGGCGGCCCGGACGGGGGACCGAGCATCGTGGAGACCCAGGTGGACGATCCCGGCGACATCCCCGGCGGCGACCGGTACCGGCAGCGCTGGACCTGGGACCGCGTCACGTGGGGGACCCACTGCCTCAACTGCCTCGCCACCTGCCCCTACCGCGTCTACAGCCGCGACGGCGCCGTCGCGTTCGAGGAGCCCGGGGGGCAGCTCGACCTGGTCGAGGCCGGCGTCCCCGACCTGAACCCCCTCGGCTGCCAGAAGGGCAACTCCTGGAGCTCGCAGCTGCGCAGCGACGACCGCCTGACCCACCCCATGCGGAGGGTGGGGGAGCGGGGGAGCGGTAGCTGGGAGCGCATCTCCTGGGACGACGCCCTCACCGAGATCGCCGACGCCCTCCTCGACGCCATCGACCTGGAGGGCCCGGAGTCGATCATCTTCGAGGAGACCTCCGAGGGGGGCCTGCTCACCCAGGCCCCGTTCCTGCGCTTCGCGAGCCTGATCGGCGCGGTCACCCTCGACGCCAACGGCCTGGTGAACGACTTCCCGACCGGTCACCACATCACCTTCGGCAAGTTCTCGTGCATGAGCAGCGTCGACGACTCCTTCCACTCCGACGTCCTGCTGCTGTGGCACTCGAACCCGGCCTACACGTCGATCCCGTACTTCCACTACATCGCCGAGGCCCGCTACCGCGGGGCGACCGTGGTGTGCATCGCGCCCGACTACAACCAGTCGGCGGTCTTCTCCGACGTGTACGTGCCGGTGCGGGTCGGCAGCGACGCCGCCTTCGCCCTCGCCCTGTGCCACGTGATCGTGGAGGAGGGCCTCGTCGACGAGGAGTTCGTGCGGTCCCAGACCGACCTCCCGCTCCTCGTCGACACCGCGACGGGGCGCTTCCTGCGCGGCCCCGACGTGGAGCCCGGCGCCCCCGAGGACCGGTTCTACTGGTGGGACGAAGCCGCCGCGACCGGCGGCGGCGCGCTCGCCGCCGCGCCCCGCGGCAGCCTCCTCCTCGACGGGCGCCGCCCGGCGCTGGAGGGCACCTGGACCGTCACCCTCCACGACGGCTCCACGGCCGAGGTCACGACCGTGTTCTCGCGGCTGCGTGAGCAGTTGGCGGGCTACGCGCCGGAGGCGGCCACGGAGATCTGCGGGGCGTCGCCGGAGGTGATCCGCGACGTCGCCCGGCGGGTCGCGGCCGGCCGGGCCAAGATCATCGAGGGGTTCAACGCGCCGAAGTACTACCACGGCGACCTGATGGAGCGGGCCATGTGCCTGGTCCTCGGCCTCACCGGCAACTGGGGCCGGCCCGGCACCGGCATCACCGGCCTCGCCCTCGCCGGCCTCGACGGCTACTTCCTCTTCCCGATGAAGACGGCCCGCGGCCTCGAGGAGACCAACCGGGTCCTCGACGGCATCGACGGTGCCATCGCGGCGCTCAAGGAGCAGAACCCCGACGACAGCGACGAGATCATCGGCAACCGCCTCCTCCAGATGGCGGTGGTGTCGGGCACCTCGACCCCGCCGGTGTTCTTCAACTACCACCACCTCGGCTACAAGGAGTCGTGGAACCGGCCCGAGTGGTCGGACCCGGCCATGACCCGCCCGTTCGGCGAGTACCTCGCCGAGGCCGTCCAGCGCGGATGGTGGGGAGGGCTCACCCGGCCCGGCGCCGACACCGATCCGCAGGTCTTCATCACCGTGGGCACCAACCCGTTGCGACGGGCCCGGGGCGGGCGCGCCCGGTTCCTCGACGACCTGTGGCCCAAGCTCGAGATGATCGCGGTCGTCGACTTCCGCATGTCGAGCACCGCCCTCCACGCCGACATCGTGCTGCCGGCGGCCATGCAGTACGAGCGGACCAACCTCCAGTACGCGATCACCAACAGCTTCCACGTCGGGTTCTCCGACCGCGCCGTCGACCCGCCCGGGGAGGCGAAGACGGAGTGGGAGATCTTCCGGCTCCTCTCCGAGAAGCTCGCCGAGCGGGCCGTCGAGCGCGACGAGACCGAGTACCTCGACGGCCGCCGCCAGACCCGCCACCTCGACACCCTCGTCGACAGCTACACCTCGAAGGGGGCGTGGAGCTCCGAGGAAGACATCGTCGACGAGTGGCTGCGCGACTCCGCCGAGATCGGCACCCTCCCGCCCGGCACCTCCCTCGACTCGCTGCGCCGCGACGGCAGCGCCCGTTTCAGCGGCCTCGGGATGTTCGCCCCCGGCCTGTCGGTGGCCACCGACGTGAGCTCCGACCGGGTGCTCACCGCCTACACCTGGCACGTCGACAAGGGGGTCCCGTTCCCGACCCTCACCCGGCGGGCGCAGTTCTACATAGACCACCCGTGGTTCATGGAGGCCGGCGAGGCTCTGCCCTGCCACAAGGAGCCGCCGCGCGCCGGCGGCGACCATCCCTTCGCCGTCACCAGCGGCCACTCGCGCTGGACCATCCACTCCATCGCCATGGGCAACGCGCCGGTGCTGAACACCCACCGCGGGCAGCCGCTCGTCACCCTCAACGAGACCGAGGCCGCGGCCCGGGGGATCGCCGACGGCGACGAGGTGCGGGTCTTCAACGACCACGGCTCGTACCGTGCCATGTGCCGCACCGCGGGCCGCGTCCGGCCCGGTCAGGTGATCCTCTACAACGGGTTCGAGCCCTACATGTTCCCCGGGTGGGAGGGCGGCAACGAGGTGGAGCCCGGGATGGTCAAGTGGTTGCACCTCGTCAGCCGCTACGGGCACCTGCGCTACCTGCCCTTCGGATGGCAGCCCGTCCCCGCCGACCGTGCGGTCTTCGTCGACGTCGAGAAGGTGGTCACCTGATGCCCGAGATCGAGTACCAGCCGGGGTACCGCGAGGCCACCCGGCCCGAGCCGCTCGTCCCGGCCGAGCAGGAGCTGATGGCGCGGGCCTTCGAGAGCCCCACGTCGCTGTTCCGGCTGCTATCGACCCTGCGCACCCGGCGCATGGGCCTCGGCTACCGCAGCGAGACGGGCCGGGCCGAGACGTTCAGCTGGGCGGGCGGCAACACCGTCACCCAGCCCGAGGGGCCGCTGGCGTGGGAGTCGGCCTGCGAGCCGGTGCGCCTCTCCGAGGTGGAGGAGGCGCTCCTCGCGTGGGCGGGGCTCGGACCCAACGGGGCGATCCTCGCCGACGTGGCGGTGCAGGGCGGCCTCGACGGGCTCATCTCGTGGGCCGGGCGCACGATCCCGGCGTCGTCCAACGACCAGTCCGTCGACCTGATGGTCGTCAACGACGACGGCGTGTCGCTGTACCGGCCCCGGCCCGAGCGGCTCGCCACCGTCGAGATCGACGGTCCCGACGACTACGCCAAGGTCCTCCACTGGTACCGCCACGACCGCGTGCCCGTCGACGACCACCGCCCCGACCTCGGCTGGATGACCGCGCCGGAGGGCACGCACAACGTCAACGCCCTCGGGCCGGGCCAGTACAACCTCAACCGTCCGGGGAGCACCTGGTTCCTGCCCGTCGGCGACCTGGGCGTGGAGTGGTTCAACATGCTGCTCTCGTCGTACGAGTGGTCGGGTTTCTACATCATGGACCCCGACACCGGTAAGCCCGCCGGCTGCGACGAGTGGATCCGCCCCGGGTTCCTCGAGGTCGGCTTCCCGGTCCCGGTCTTCGACGAGCTGATCCTCATGCTGCACTCCAGCCAGGCGGCCTGCGCGGTGCAGAACATCCGCCTGGCCTGCGAAGCGCTGGGCCTGGGGGCCTGGGCCGTGGGGTCCTACGCCGACGACATGGTCCTCGGGGCCTACCCCGAGGTCGCCCGCGGCCTCGGGGTCTCGTTCCTCGAGCGCGACGGCGACCGCAACCCGTCCAAGACCGTCACCTGCCTGGGGCGCCCGGGGGTGATGGAGCCGGTGGTGGTCCCGTCGCCGCGCTTCCCCACGGCCGAGTCGGCGGTGAAGTACGTCAAGGAGCTGCGCTACCGGCGGGGGGCGCCGCTCGCCCGCGACGACAACTGGGCCGAGCGCAACGAGGGCCCCTACACGCCCGGCGCCATGCAGGAGATCCTCGAGCACCCGCGGGCCCACATCCCCGACTGGGTGGAGGCCGCCGCGATCCAGACCGTCCGGTGGATCGTCGACCGCTACGGCTCCTGCCCGGCCTACATCAGCCCGGTGCGGGCCAAGTTCTCGGTGCAGGTGCACCACGTCGACCCCGACTTCTACCGGCGCTTCCAGACCGGCGACGGCCGCCCCTACGCGCTCACCCCCGCCGTCCTCGACCACTTCGCCGCCTGGCACCCCGGCGAACCCGACCCCACCGGAGGCGCGTGATGCGGAGCTACTGGTTCGGGGTGATCGCCACCTACCTCCACCTGATCGCGATGGCCACCTACGTGGGGGGCTCGCTGATCATGGAGCTCGTGGTCGGCCACGCCCAGAAGTCGATCCCACCCGCCCAGGCGCAGGTGATGGGCGAGAAGACCGCCGACCGCTTCCTCCTGCTCGCGTGGAGCGCGCTCGGCCTCCTGCTCGTGAGCGGGATCATGCAGGCGTACGCCAAGTCGGTCGAGCCGATGCTGATGGGCGACGGCCTCTTCGACTCGGGCTACGGGTGGTCGCTGTTCCTCATGATCGCCCTGTGGGCGGTCCTGGTGGTCAACGGGTCGATCATGACCTTCGTGCTGCGACCCCGCCTCAAGGGCAAGATGGGGGCCCAGGTGGGCGCGGCGCAGGTGCAGGCCCGCCAGGGCCACCTGATGAAGACGGTCCGCCAGATGCAGTGGATCACCCGGGCCGACCTCGTGATCGCATTGCTCGTGCCGCTGGCCGGCGCGGGGCTGCTCCACGGCAACGGCCTGTTCACCACCGGCGTCCTGGCCCCGCTGGGGCTCGGCTAGGCGGTGTCGTGGAGGCTCGTGGCCGCCTACGTGGTGATGCTCGCCTGGTCGGTGTACCTGGGCGGCGCGCTGGTGATGGAGCTCGTTTGGCGCCCGGCGCAGGAGCACCTGCCGATGTCGCAGATCGGGGTGGCGTGCCAGGTCATGGGGCGGCGCTACCGGTGGCTGGCGCTCGCCATGCTGGCGGTGATCGCGGCGACGGGCCTGGCGCTCCTGCCCGGGCGCGGGCCGGGCACGCTCACGCTCTCGACCGGCTACGGCCGCACGGTCGCGGCCCTGGTCGGGTGCTGGGTGCTCCTCGTGGCCCTGGTGGTGGGGATGGCCTTTGCCGCCCACCCGGCCCTCCACGCCCGGGGGGCCACCGAACTCACGCCCGAGGCCCGGGCCGCGTCGCGGGCCGGGGTCGGGCGGGCCATCCGGCGGATGGACGCCCTGCTGCGCGTGGAGCTGGTCGTGGCCCTGGCGGCCACCCTGCTCGGCGCGTCGCTCCCCTCCGGGGGCATGCTTTGACGCCGCGGCCCGCGTGGCGGGCCTCACGGAAGGGTTGATCCGATGCCGAAGACGATCGCCATCACCCCGTCGTGGTACTGGCCGGCCGGCGTGCAGCGGGTCGTGGGGGTGCCGCCCTTCAGCCTCCCCGAGCTGCTGGTGGAGCGCCGGGCCCGGCGC
>JADLDD010000024.1 GCA_020846855.1 Acidimicrobiia bacterium
CTCACCGCCCGCGTCGGCGACCGGGTCCAGCTCGTGGGCGACGACCTGTTCGTCACCAACGCCGAGCGCCTGGCCGAGGGGATCAGCCGCGGCGTCGCCAACTCCATCCTCGTGAAGGTCAACCAGATCGGCACCCTCACCGAGACCCTCGACACGATGGCGCTGGCCGGGCGCCACGCCTACACGGCCGTGATGAGCCACCGCAGCGGCGAGACCGAGGACACAACCATCGCCGACCTGGCCGTCGCCACCAACTGCGGCCAGATCAAGACGGGGGCGCCGGCCCGCAGCGACCGGGTGGCCAAGTACAACCAGCTGCTGCGCATCGAGGAGCAACTCGGGGAGTCGGCCTCCTATCCGGGGGGCGCGGCCGTCGCCGGAGGGGCGGGTACCGATGGTTGAGGCCCTCCGCGCCCGGTCCACCTCGCTCAAGCTGCTCGCGGGCGCGCTCGTTCTCGTGGCCGTGCTGTTCCTGTGGGTGTTCCCCACCAGCTCCGTTCTCTCCCAGCGGCGCCAGCTCGACCGGGCGGAGGACCGGCTCCGGTTCCTGGCCCAGCAGAACCGTGCGCTCGAGCGGGAGTCACGGCGGCTCCAGAGCGACGCCGCCGTGGAGGAGATCGCGCGGGAGCGCTACCAGATGGTGCGGCCCGGTGAGCGGGCCTGGGCCGTGGTGCCGGAGTCGCCGACCCCCACGACCGCGCCGCGGCCAGGGGGCGGGGCGGGAGCGCCCTCCCCGTAGGCTGGCCGGGTGGAACCTTCCGCCCGAACCGGTGACGCCCGAGCCGCCACCGTCGCGACGGCGCCGGGTCCGGTCTCGCCGGCCGACCGCGACGCCGTCGAGCGCCTCCTCGGGCGGGCCCCCATGGCCGACTTCGAGGTCGTGGTGCGCGACGCCGCCGGCGCGCCGCGCGTGATCCGCAACGCCCCGTTCCTCCACGACGGCACGCCGATGCCCACCCGCTACTGGCTCGTCGACCCCGAGCTGGGCCGGGAGGTCTCCCGCCTCGAGGCCGCCGGCGGGGTGCGCGACGCGGAGCGGGCCGTCGACCCGGCGGAGTTGACGCGGGCCCACGCCGCCTACGCCGCCGAGCGCGACGCCGCCGTCCCCGACGGGCACGCGGGGCCCCGGCCCCACGGTGGCGTGGGTGGCACGCGCACCGGGGTGAAGTGCCTCCACTGCCACCTGGCCTGGTTCCTCGCCGGCGGCGACGACCCCGTGGGCGCCTGGGTGGTGGAGCGTCTCGAGGCCGGGGGCGCGCCGTGACGGGCCGGGTGGCGGCGGTCGACGCCGGCACCAACTCCACCCGCCTCCTCGTCGCCGAGGCGCCGGCCGGTCCGGGTCCGGGCCCGCTGACGACGCTGGACCGGCGGATGGTGATCACCCGCCTGGGCGAGGGGGTGGGGCGCCGGGGCCGGTTCGACGCCGCCGCCGTCGGCCGGACCCTCGACGTGCTTGCCGAGTACCGGAAGGTCATCGACGACCTCGGGGTCGAGCGGGTCCGGGGGGCGGCCACCAGCGCGGCCCGCGACGCCGCCGACCGCGACGACTTCCTCGGCCCCGCGGCCGAGATCCTCGGTGCCCCGCTCGACCTGCTCACCGGCGAGGAGGAGGCCGCGCTCTCCTTCGCCGGGGCCACGGCCGAGCTCGCGGTCGGCGGGCCCGCGGCGCTGCCGCGCCCCTACCTGGTCGCCGACATCGGCGGAGGCTCCACCGAGATCGCCGTCGGTACCGACCGCCCGTCGGGGCTGGTGTCGGTCGACGTCGGATGCGTGCGGATCACCGAGGCCTTCCTGCACTCCGACCCGCCGTCGGCCGAGGAGCTCTCGGAGGCCGTGATCCACGTGCGGGACCACCTCGCCGACGTGGCGCGCGAGGTCCCCGAGGTCCGCTCCGCCCGGACGCTCATCGGCCTGGCGGGCACCGTGAGCACCGTCGCCGCGGTGGAGCAGGGACTGGCCCGCTACGACCGCGACCGCATCCACCACTTCCGCCTCACGCGGGTCGCGGCCGAGGACGTGTTCCGGACCCTGGCCACCGAGGCGGCCGCCGAGCGGCGTCACAACCCGGGCCTGGAACCGGGCCGCGTCGACGTGATCGTGGGTGGCGCGGTGGTGCTGGTCACGTTGATGCGGACGTTCGGCTTCGACGAGATGCTCGTCTCCGAGGCCGACATCCTCGACGGCCTCGCCCGCTCGGCCATCGCCTGAGCCCGGGCCGGGGGTCGGATCGCGCCCGGGCGCCGTCGGGTGTCGGTACGCTCCGGCCCATGCCCATCCCCGACCGTCTGCTGCTGGGGCCCGGGCCGTCGAACCCCTACCCCGAGGTCGCCGAGGCGCTGGCCCGGCCGCTCCTCGGCCACCTCGACCCGGAGTTCCTGGCCCTCCTCGACCGGACCTGCGACCGCCTCCGGACCGTGTTCCGCACCCGCAACCCTCTCACCCTGCCGGTGAGCGGTACGGGCTCGGCCGGGATGGAGGCCTGCTTCGTGAACCTCGTGGAGCGCGGCGACACCGTCATCGTGGGGGTGAACGGCGTCTTCGGGGAGCGCATGTGCGAGGTGGCGCGCCGCGGCGGCGCCGAGGTGGTGCGGGTGGAGGTGCCGTGGGGCCGGGCCCTCGATCCCCAGCGCCTCCTCGACGCCCGCCGCGACCATCCGTCGGCACGGCTCGTCGCGGTGGTGCACGCCGAGACGTCGACCGGCGTCGAGAACGAGATCGCCCCGCTCGCCCTGCTCCAGGAGACGGACACGCTGCTCCTCGTCGACACCGTCACGTCGCTGGGCGGCATCCCGGTCGAGGTCGACGCCTGGGGGATCGACGCCTGCTACTCGGGCAGCCAGAAGTGCCTCGGGGTACCACCCGGCCTCGCGCCCGTGACCTTCTCCGAGCGGGCCGTCGAGCGGATCCGCACCCGCCCCGACCCGCCGCAGTCGTGGTACCTCGACCTGGGCCTCATCGGCGCCTACGTCGGGGCCGAGCGGCTTTACCACCACACGGCTCCCACCGCCATGGTCGCCGCCCTCGACGCCGGGCTCGGTGCCCTGCTCTCCGAGGGCCTCGACGCGGCCTGGGCCCGCCACCGCGAGGTCGGCGCGATTCTCCAGGCCGCCCTGACCGGGCTCGGCTTCACCCTCCTCGCCGAGGAGGGCTGCCGCCTGCCGCAGCTCACCGCGGCGGGCCTGCCCGCGGGGGCCGACGACCGGGCCTGGCGCGGCGCGCTGCTCGACCGGTACGGGATCGAGGTGGGGGGTGGACTGGGTGAGCTCGCGGGCCGGGCCTGGCGGATCGGGCTCATGGGACACTCGGCGCGGCCCCGTTCCGTGGCCGCGCTGGTGGGCGCCCTGCGGGAGATCACGGCCTGACCGACGGCTCCGGCCCGGCTCACCCGGGCGGGTCCCGGTCGTCGTCGCGTGCGCCGGCCGCGGTGCCGGCGGGGCGCCCGCGGGGGAGGAGCGGTCAGCCCGAGGAGCCGGGCTCGCCGGACGACGGGCCCGCCCCGGCGGAGGGGGGCGCACCCGTGGAGGGGGGCTCCCCGGCGGTCGGGGGGAGCATGATCGCCGAGCGGTAGAAGCGCAGCTCCTCGATCGACTCGCGGATGTCGTCGAGCGCGCGGTGCGCCTCGGCCTTGCGCGGGCGCCGGCGGTACTGCTGCGGGTACCAGCGGCGGCACAGCTCCTTGAGGGTGCTCACGTCGACGCTGCGGTAGTGGACCAGCCGGTCGACCTCGGGGAGCTGGCGGTCGAGGAAGCGACGGTCGACGCCGATCGAGTTGCCGCACATCGGAGCCCGGCCCGGTTCGGGCAGCAGCCGGCCGAGGTACTCGACGACCGTGCGCCCGGCCGCCTCCAGCGAGACGGTCGACGCCTCGATCTCGGGCAGCAGCCCGCTGCGGGTGTGCATGCGCCGCACGAACTCGTCCATCCGCTCGAGGACCTCGGGGGGCTGGTGGACGACGATGTCGATCCCGTCGTCGAGGGCCCGCAGCTCCGAGTCGGTGACGACGACCGCGATCTCGACGATCACGTCGCGGGTGACGTCGAGGCCGGTCATCTCGAGGTCGACCCAGACGAGGTGATCGGAGCTCCCGGAACCCCCGGGACCGGGGTCGGGCTCGCCGGGCACCCCGGAGGCGTCGGGCACGTCGGGCACGGCGGAACCCTACTCAGGTCTAACCTTCGATCGTGCCCTCCGCTCCGGGCTCCCCGCCCCGTCCTCCGGACCTCCGGGCCCGGTGAGCATCGCCGAACCCCGCTTGATCGGGCCGCGCGTCTCGTTGCGCCCGCTGCAGGTGTCCGACCACCCGGGCTGGTCCGCCGTCCGCCGGCGCGGGCGCGACTGGCTGGAGCCGTGGGAGCCCCTCCCCGACCCGGGGACCGCCGACCCGGCCGTCGACGTCGACGCCTTCCGCAGCCGGTGCGGGGCCTGGGACCGTCAACGGCACTTCGACACCGCGTACGGCTTCGGGATGTTCCTCGGCGACGAGTTCGTCGGCGAGGTCAGCCTGGCCAGCGTCCTTCGCGGCCCCTACCAGTCGGCGTCGATCGGCTACTGGATCGACGAGGGCCACGCGGGGCGGGGCCTGGTGCCGGAGGGCGTCGTGCTCGTCCTGCGCTACGGCTTCGAGGAGCTCTACCTGCACCGCATCGAGGCCGCCATCGTGCCCCGCAACGCCCGCAGCCGTCGGGTGGCGGAGAAGCTCGGGCTGCGCGACGAGGGCACCGCGACCCGGCTCCTCCAGATCCGCGGCGAGTGGGAGGACCACGTCCGCTACGCGATCACGGCCGAGGAGTGGCAGGCCCGCAAGGCCGAGCTCGAGGGGCGCTTCCTGCACCCCCAGCCCGTCCCGCCGGCGTCGCGCTAGGCCCGCGGGGCCGGCGCGCCGGGAGGCTCACCCCGCCCGTTCGGGTTCCCCTTCGCTCGGCTCCGTCGCGGCGGGCCGCACCGACGGCGAGTGGCGGAAGAACGTCTCCACGTCGCGCTCGTAGCGGTAGGCCGGGTGCCGCTCGCCGACCGTGCGCTCGAGCCGCAGTCCTTCGGCGAAGGCCGTCACCGCGCCCACGCTGCTGTAGCGGTACCGAAATCCGGCCCGCTTGTAGCGGCTGTTGTCGACGCCCCGCCCGTAGCGCAGCAGGGCCAGCGTCTCCGGCGGGAGGTCGATCACCCGCAGCGCGCGCAGCCCTTCGGCCGCCACCGACGTGAGGACGGGCGGCAGCGGGATGCTGCGCTTGCCGACGATCGACCGCACCTCACTCCACGGCAGGGTGCCGTCGCCGCCCACGTTGAAGATGCCGGGGATCTCGTGGCGGGTGGCGAAGAGCAGCGCCCCGATCACGTCGTCCTCGTGCACGAACTGCATCGGCGGGTCGAAGCCGAGGACCTCCGGCACGAACGGCAGGCGCAGGGCCCGCGAGAAGACCGTTCCGAGGTCGCCGCCGAGGACGTTGGAGAACCGCAGCTTGGTCACCACCACGTGCGGGTTGTCGAGCGCGAAGTCGCGGACCAGGCCGGCCGTCTCGAGGAGCGAGCGCTCGACGCGCGTACGGGGGCCGCGGACCCGCCCCATCGACTCGCGGAAGAAGTACGGGTCCTGGTAGGTGGCGCCGTACGCCAGTGTGGAGCTCTTCACCACCAGCTTGCGCACCATGCTGTCGGGGGCGCCCGCCGCGGCCAGCAGGTTCATCGTGCCGATCACGTTGATCTCGTGCAGGGTGCGGCCGGTCTGGCGGGTGGAGTCGACGATCAGGTGGGTGTGGAGGATCGTGTCGATGCCCGCCGCGCTGACGATCCGGTTGAGGATCGAGTACGACGAGTCGGTCCGCACGAACTCGGTGCGCTCCATCGGCAGGCGCGGCTCGGTGGTGTCGACGCCGATCACGACGTCGACGTCGTCGAGCGCCTCCACCTGCTGGGCCAGGCGGCTGCCCCAGAACGTTCCCAGGCCGGTGATGAGAACCCGCATCCCCACGGCCGCTCAACCTCTCCACACGCTGTGCCGGTGGCGGAGCATGTCGTAGAGGGCGTCCTGGATCAGGTTCCGGATGTCGTCGGCGGCGTCCATCACCCGGCTGCGTGAGTAGCGCTCCTGGTCGGGGGGGACGTCGAAGTGGACGGGCGGCAGCACCCGCAGGCGGAACTTGGCGGGGAAGTACGCCACGAGGCCGAGGACGGGTCCGAACACCAGTTGGTTGGCGGTGACCGGGAAGTACGGGAGCCCGAGCGTGCGCGCGATCGCCGGGCTCTTCCAGACGATCGGCATCGACTCCTCCGCGCCCACCACCGCGATGGGGACCACGGGCACGCCCGAGCGCATCGCGATCTGCACGAAGCCCCCCCGGCCGAAGCGCCGGAGGCGGTACCGGTCGCGGTATAGCTTGCCCGGCCCCTTGGCGCCCTCGGGGAACACCAGCGCGAGCTGCCGGTCGTCGTGCAGCAGCCGGTAGGCGTTGTCGGGGTGGGCGGGCACCCCACCCGAGCGCGACCACAGGGTGCCCATCACCGGCAGGGCCCGGAAGAGGTACTCGGCCAGGCCGTACACGGGGCGGCCCAACTCCTTCTCGATCCCGTGCATGATCACCGGGGCGTCCGACGGGATGGCGGCTGCGTGGTTGGCCACCAGCAGAGCCCCACCCTCGGTGGGGACGTTCTCGAGCCCCTCCCACTCGGCCCGGAACCAGTGGCGGTAGATCGGGTCGTAGAGCGTGCGCGCCAGGCCGCGGAGCTTCTCGCTGCGCCCCCACGCGTCGACGTCGGAGACGCGGAGCTCGTCCATGGGCGGCCGGTCGGCGCCGTCGGAGGTGAAGGGCCGGACCGGCACCAGCGACGATCCGTACACCGTTCCGCGGGTCGGCTCGTCGGGCTCGTCGAGGGGAGCGGCGCCGGGGTCCGCCACCGGTTCCACGTCGTCGACGGGGCCGGCGTCGTCGAGGCGGGTCCCGGCCGGCGCGGTGGGTCCCGACGGCTCGGGTGATGGTGCGTGGACCCGCCGGGGCCGGGCGAGGTCGGCCGCCGTGACCGCACCTTCGTCGGGGCCGCGGCCGGTCTCGTCCATGTCACGAGCAAACCCCAGCAAGCGCCGGTGCGCAACTCGGGCGCGTGAGGGCAGCCGGCACGAGCCGGACCGGGCACGTCCATCATGGATGTCACACCCGTCTGGCATCCTCGCCGGTATGGGAGCGAGCGCGACGGCCACCTTCGCCGAGACGGCCCGGGTGCTCGCCGCGGTGGCCCGTAGGGGCGGGCTCGAGGTGCCGGCCTTCCGCAGCCCGCCCCGGCTCACGGGCGCGCGGCGGACGCTGCGGCGCCACCCGCAGGGGGCGGTCGTCTCGGTGGTGCTGCGCGGGCGCCCGTTCGAAGACGTCGCGGCCGACATGGTCGACGGGGTGATCGCCGCCAACCGGCTGTCGGGCGCGGCCGCGGCCCGCTGGCGCCCGGTGTTGACGGCTGCCGTGGGCGAGGCGGCCGCGCCACCGGGCGCCCGGCGGGATCCACCGTGCCCGCCGGCCGCCTCCGCAGGTGCTCCGCCCGTTGCAGGGGCCGGTACGCTCCCGGCGCGGGTCCTCCCCGCCGCGGCCCGGGTGGCGGAACGGCAGACGCAGGCGGCTTAAACCCGCCGGCCCTTCGGGGCGTGAGGGTTCGACCCCCTCCCCGGGCACCGTCGGTAGCTCCGAAGGCCCCCGCCCGCTCCCCGGGCGGGGGGGAGGGACGGCTCTAGCCGTCGCGGCCGGGCTCGGGGACGGGCTCGGGCGGCGGCGGGCCCACGTAGCGGGCACTGGGGCGGATGAGGCGGTTGTCGGCCGCCTGCTCGAGCACGTGGGCGCACCACCCGATCACCCGGCTCGACGCGAACGTCGGCGTGAACATCTCGCGCGGCACGCCGCACTCGTCCATCACGATCCCGGCGTAGAACTCCACGTTCGTGTAGAGGCGCCGGCCCGGCTTCAGCTCGGCCAGCACGTCGACGGCGGTCTTCTCGATGTGGCGCCCCAGCTCGACCTTGTCGCCACCGAGGCGCTCCGCGACCGACCGGAGCATCACCGAGCGCGGGTCGTCGGTCTTGTAGACGCGGTGGCCGAACCCCATGATCCGGTCGCCGCGCTCGACCGCCTTCCGCAGCCACGCCTCGGCGCGGTCCGCGGTGCCGATCTCGTCGAGCATGTCGAGCGCCCGGCTCGGCGCCCCGCCGTGCAGCGGACCGGAGAGCGCCCCGATGGCCGCCGCCACGGCCGAACCGAGGTCGGCGCCCGTGGAGGTGACCACCCGGGCGGTGAACGTGGAGGCGTTGAACCCGTGGTCGATGGTGGAGATGAGGTACTGCTCCACCGCCCGGGCGTGGTCCGGGCCCGGAACCTCGCCGGTCAGCATCCACAGGTAGTTGGCGGCGTACCCGAGCGACGGGTCGGGCGCCACCGGCTCGAGCCCGCGCTGCAACCGGTAGGTGGAGGTGAGCAGGGTCGGGACCACGGCGCAGACCCTGACCGCCTGGCTCCGCAGCTCGGCGGCGTCGACGTCGAGCGACGGTCGGAAGCCCTCCGCCGCCGCCAGCAACGACACCGTCGTGCGCAGGAGATCGAGCGGCGCGGCACCGGGTGCCAGGCCGGCGATCTCGGGCAGCACCGACGCCAACCCCGCGGGGACGTCGCGGGCGGCGGCGACCTCGGCCGCGAACGCGTCGCGCTCGGTCGCCGACGGGAGCCGGCCCTGGAGGAGCAGGTACCAGACGTCTTCGAGGCTCCGCTTCTCGGCCAGCTCGACCGCGTCGTACTGCCGGTAGTGGTAGAAGCCCTCGAGCCCCCGTACGTCGCCGATCGCCGTCTCGGCGACCTCCACGCCCTCCAGGCCCCGGGGCACCTCGTGGGCCAGCGACGCCGCGGGCTGGATCCGCGCCAGCTTCAGCAGGTCGCGCATGGAGACGATCCCGACGAGCTCCTCCCCGTCGACCACGGGGATGTGGCGGAACCCGTGCTCGGACAGGCGGGCGAAGGCGCCGGAGACCGCCTCGCCGGGGCCCACGGTCACCGGCTCGGGGGTCATCCACGCCTCCACGGAGTCGGTGGGTGACGCGCCCGCGGCGGTGGAGCGGACCAGGTCGCGCTCGGTGAGGATGCCGACGGCCCGGTCGCCGACCGGGCCGTCGACCACGACCACCGACCCGACGCGGCTCTCCTTCATGAGCCCGGCCGCCTCGGTGACGGTGGCGTCGCGCCGGGCCGTGACGACCGGCCGGCTCATGATCCCGGCGACGGCCGGTGCGTGGGTCGCATCGCTCGAAGGCACCGGGACCACCTCCTGTCGGGTGTCGGGTCGGGTGTCGGGTCGGGTGTCGGGTCGGACGCCGCCGGTTGGCGGGTCGACAGGCCGTCGGATCGGGCGGGTCCGGGGGTCGCCGGGCGCCGGCCCGCGACCTCGGGCGCGCCGATCCTAGGCGGGGGTCCCGTGGCGCCCGGCCCCGCCCGCGAACCGCTGCGCGCCCTCCAGGGTCTCGCCGGAGCGGATCGTCTCGAGGCCGAGCTCGTACTCGCGTCGCAGCGCCGCGTCCAGGGGCAGGGCCCACTGCTCGTACGACGACCGCCGGTCGCTGCGCAGGCACCCCGGCGGCAGCGCGGCGAGCTCCCGGGCCAGCTCCACGGCCGCGTCGAGGGCGCCGCCCGGCTCCACCAGGCGGTTGGCCAGCCCCATCGTCCGCGCTTCGTCGCCCGACACCCCCCGGCCGGTGAGGATGAGGTCGAGGGCGTGGCTGTGGCCGATCAGCCGGGGAAGGCGGACGGTCCCACCGTCGATCAGCGGGACGCCCCACCGGCGGCAGAACACCCCGAACACGGCGTCGCGGGCCGCGACCCGCAGGTCGCACCACAACGCCAGCTCCAGACCCCCGGCGACCGCGTGGCCCTCGACCGCCGCGACGACCGGCTTGTCGAGGAGCAGGCGGCTCGGGCCCATGGGGCCGTCGCCGTCGGGGTCGACGCGGTTGCCCCGCTCCGTGCCCACGGCCTTGAGGTCCGCCCCGGCGCAGAACGTGCCGCCGGCGCCGGTCAGGACCGCCACCGAGGCGTCGGGGTCGGCGTCGAAGGCGCGGAAGGCCTCGGCGAGGGCCGCCGCGGTCGGGCCGTCGACGGCGTTGCGGGCCTCGGGCCGGTCGATGGTCACGATCCGCACGGGACCGTCGGAGGCGACGCGGACCGTGGGCGGGGTAGGAGGGCTCACAAGACGGGTAGGCCCAGGGCCAGGCCGAGCACGGCGGCCAGCTCGGCGAGCGCGGCGGAGGGGTCGGCGACCTTGATGGTGGTCATCCCCATGGCCCGGGCGGGCTTGAGGTTGGCGCCCAGGTCGTCGAGGAAGACGGCCTCGGCCGGTTCCACCCCGGCCCGCTCGCAGACCAGCGTGTAGATGCGGGGGTCGGGCTTGCGCAGCCCCTCCACGGCGGATTCCACCACCACGTCGAAGAGGCCGTCGAGGGCGTCGGACACCGCCGACCGCGACGGGCCGCCCGCCGACCCGTACGGCTCCGCGGGTCCGGCGTGGGGGGCGTCGGGGGCGTCGACGGCCCAGTTGTTGGTGAGCGCGGCGGTGGTGAGGCCGTGGTCCCGGATTCGGCGGACGGCCGTCACCATGGCCGGCCGGGGCTCCATGCCGGCCGCCACCGTCGCCATCAGCTCCTTGGCGTCGATCTCGGCCCCGGCCGCCGCGCACTCCGCCTCGAAGCGCTCCGCGAACGCCCCGAGATCGAGCTCGCCGCGCTCGAGGCGCGACCAGGCGCCGGTGTCGGGGTCGGCGAGCACCACCCGGCTGAGGAAGCGCTCCGGGAGGCCCCGGCGGGCCTCGTAGGCGCGGAAGGCGTCGAGGGGCGAGGGGAACACGACCCCGCCCAGGTCGAAGATCACGGCCCGGTAGCTCACGGACCCCTCACGCTACCTGGGAGCGGCGCCGGGGTCCCCGGCGACGGCCGCGTCGTGGCGCGAACCGATGGAGCGGCGGTCCGGGCCCCGGCGCTCATCGGCGGTGACGTCCGGTCCGGTGGTCGTGGGTCACGGGTCGATCAGGACACCGGGGTTGAGGATCCCGGCCGGGTCGAGCTCGCGCTTGGCGGCGCGCAGCGCGTCGGCGAACAGGTCGGGGCGCTGCCGGTCGTACCAGCGGCGGTGGTCCCGCCCCACCGCGTGGTGGTGGGTGATGGTGGCGCCGTGCGCCATCAGGGTGTCGGAGGCGGCGGCCTTGACGGCGTCCCACTGGGCGAGGCGGGCCGCCGGCTCCCGGGCCCCGGCGGCGATCACGGTGAAGTAGGGCGCGGGCCCGTCGGGGTAGACGTGGGTGAAGCGGCAGGTGACGATCCCGGGCCCGGCCCCCACGTCCTTCAGCGCGTCGGTGACCGCCGTCGTGACCGCGGCGTGCAACCTCTCGAAGCGGTCCCAGGTGACGGCCGTCTCGAACGTCTCGCTGATCAGGCCCATCCCGATCAGCGCGTCACGCATGTACGGCGCCCGGAGGAACGCATTCCGCCACGCGCCTGCTGCGCCCTCGTGGTGGGCGTGGTCCGCGCCCTCGGCCGGGGCGTCGCCGGGCTCCGACGACGTGCGGATGCCGCCGTCGCCGACGGTGCCCCCGTGGTCCCGGGCGCACTCCACTGCCCTGCGGATCCAGGGGTCGAGCGGGTGGTCGGCCGACTCGAAGGCGAGGAGGAGCAGGTGGGCCGATCCGTCCGACGTCCCGGTGATCAACGCCTCGGTGGCGTCGAGCAGGCGGCAGTTCGACGGGTGGAGCCCGGCCTGGGCGACGGCCCGTGCCGCGGCCGCGCCCGCCTCGAAGGTCGCGAAGCGCGCCACGGCCGACGCCCGGTGGCGGGGCCGGTCCTGGACCCGCATCCACGCCTCGGTGATGACCCCGAGGATGCCCTCCGAGCCGAGGAACAGCCGGTCGGGCGACGGCCCGGCCCCGCTCCCGGGCAGCCGCCGCGTCTCCACCGTGCCGCGCGGCGTGACCACCGTCATCGACTCCACGAAGTCGTCGATGTGGGTGTGCAGGGTCGCGTAGTGCCCCCCCGACCGGGTCGCGAGCCAACCGCCGAGCGTCGAGAACTCGAAGCTCTGCGGGAAGTGCCGCATCGTCACGCCGTGCGGCCGCAACTGGCCTTCGAGGGCCGGTCCGTAGACGCCGCCCTCGATCCTCGCGGCCCGGGAGGAGGCGTCGACCTCGAGCACCCGGTCCAGGCGGCGGAGGTCGATGCTCACCGCGCCCGGACCGTCGCCGCAGGCGCCCGCCTCGACCCCCCCGACCACCGACGACCCGCCGCCGTAGGGGACGGCGGCGATCCCCTCGGCTCCGCACCAGTCGAGCAGCGCCGCCACGTCGGCCGCGTCGCGGGGCAGGGCGACGAGGTCCGGAGGACGCCGGAAGTCGCGGGCCAGGCCGCGCAGCACGTCGCGGAAGCTCTTGCCGTAGGTGTGGCCCGCACGCTCGTACGGTTCGTCGGTGCAGATCGGTCGGAGCGACGCCGGCGGCCGGACCCGCGGGTCGGGCAGGTCGAGCTCGTCGACGGTGGGGGGCGGGACCGGTTCGACGTCGCCGACGCCGAGCCCGGAGGACACCAGGGCCGCCAGCGCGTCCTGCTCGGCCGGATCGAGGCCGGCGCCCTCGAGCCCCCAGCCCCAGAAGCTCCGCCGCCCACCCGTCGCCGCGCCCATCGATCCCATCGCGTGAGCAGGCTACGCACCCCGCCCCCGAGCATGTTGCGATCGACCGCGGTAGAGGTGGGTGGATTGCAACATGCTGGAGGCGTAGGCAAGGGCGGCGCGAGCATGTTGCGATCGACCACGGTAGAGGTGGGTGGACTGCAACATGCTGGGGGGGAGATGGCGGAGAAATCGGGTGACGGGGCGCTCGTGGAGGCGCTCGCGGCGGTGTGGGACTCGATCTCCGAGCTGGGCGACGGGCTGGCCGCCGACGACTGGGTCCGGCCCACCGAGTGCCCGGGGTGGACGGTCCAGGACAACCTCGCCCACATCATCGGCATCGAGTCGGTGCTGCTCGGGCGCCCGGCACCCGACCACGACCTGCCGCCCGGCCTGACCCACGTGAGGAACGACCTGGGCCGCACCAACGAGATCTGGGTCGACGCCCGGCGATCGCGCACCGGCCGGGAGGTGCTGGCCGAGTTCCGGGCCGTGGCCGAGGCCCGCCTGGCGGTGCTCCGCGACCCCGCCCACGACTTCGGGGCCGAGTCGTGGACCCCGGTCGGCCCCGGGACCGTGCGCGACCTGCTCCCGTTCCGGATCTTCGACTCGTGGTGCCACGAGCAGGACATGCGCCGGGCGCTGGGCCGGCCCGGCGACTTCGACGAGACCAGCGCCGCGGCCCGCGACGCCGTCGACCGGGTGGCGGGCGCCATGCCCCGGGCCGTGGGGCGGGGCGTCCGCCCGCCCGACGGCACCACGGTCGCCTTCGACGTCACCGGGCCGCTGGGCCGCCGCATCGG
The DNA here is from genome assembly GCA_020846855.1 of Acidimicrobiia bacterium. Lineage (GTDB taxonomy): Bacteria > Actinomycetota > Acidimicrobiia > IMCC26256 > JADLDD01 > JADLDD01. The sequence goes on from JADLDD010000024.1 coordinate 13,466, forward strand.
CCTGGACATGGTCGACGGGCGGGCCCACCCCGTCGAGCCGCCGCCGGCGGAGCCCGCCGTGGTGCTCACCCTGTCGACGGAGACGTTCGTGCGCCTGGGGACCGGGCGGGGCGAGCCCGGCGCGATCCTTGCCGCCGGCGACGTGGGGATAGAGGGCGACGCGGCCCTCGGCCGGAGGATCGTCGAGGCGATGAACTTCCTGTTCTGAGCGCGTCGAGCAAGCCGGCCACGCGCCGCCCGGCCCGCGGCCCGTGGCCCCGGGGCCGTCCCGGCGTCGGCTCAGAGGGCGAGCTCGGCCATGAGCTCCATGGCCTCGGGCTGGCCGGCCCCGAGGATCAATGTGCCCACGCCCGACTCCCGCCAGGGCTCGAAGCGCTCGGCGATGCGCTCACGCGGGCCGACGAGCGTCACCTCGTCGACCAGCTCGTCGGGGACCGCGGCGGTGGCCTCGGCCTTCTTGCCGTCGAGGTATAGGTCCTGGATCTCGGCGGCCGCGGCCTCGAAGCCGTACCGGCAGGCGAGGTCGTTGTAGAAGTTGCGGCCCCGGGCGCCCATCCCGCCCACGTACAGGGCGAGCATCGGCTTGACGGCGTCGCGCAGGGCGGCCACGTCGTCGCCCACGAGGACCGGCACCGTGGCGGCCACGTCGAAGTGCGACCGGTCCTTGCCGTCGCCGGCCCGGGCCAGGCCGGCCTCGATCGCCGGGCCGAACACCGCGGGCGCCCGGTGCGGTGAGTAGAAGATCGGTAGCCAGCCATCCGCGATCTCGGCCGTCAGCTCCACGTTCTTCGGGCCGATGGAGGCGAGGTAGACGGGCAGGTCGGTGCGCCGGGGGTGCACGATGATCTTTAGCGCCTTGCCCAGGCCGGTGGCGTCCGCGCCGCGGTAGGGGATGTCGTAGTGGGCCCCGTGGTGTTCGAGCGGGCCCTCGCGCCGCAGGACGGCGCGCACGATCTCGACGTACTCGCGGCTCTTCGCCAGCGGCTTGCCGTAGGGCTGGCCGTGCCACCCCTCCACCACCTGTGGCCCCGACAGGCCGAGCCCGAGCAGGAACCGGCCCTCGCTCATGAGGTCGAGGGTCGCGGCCGTCATGGCGGTCATCGCCGGGGTGCGAGCGGGCATCTGCATGATCGCCGAGCCCACGTTCAGCTTCTCGGTACGGGCCAGGAGCCAGGCGACCGGGCTGACGGCGTCGGTGCCGTAGGCCTCGGCCACCCAGGCCGAGTGGAACCCGAGTCGTTCGGCGTGCTGGGCCAGTTCGATGGCCTGGGGCAGCCCCCGTCCCCAGTCCTGGTACCCGAGGTTGATCCCGAGACGCACGGCGCACCCTTCTTCCGGCAGGCTTGGCAGGGGCACCAGGCTGCCACCTGGCGGCGGAGTGGTCGAGACGACCGGGAACACCCGGTGTCGGGCCGGGCGTTGGAGCCCAAGACACCGGACGCGCATCCGAGGAGATCTGCGATGAAGCTGGTGACCAACGTCGTGCGGGGAGGTTCCGCCGACCGGCTGCTCGTGCTCGCCCACGGGTTCGGCGCCGACGAGCGTGACCTGGGCGGCCTGTTGCCCTACCTCGATCCCGACGGCCGCTTCGTGACCGTGATGCCCCGGGCACCCGAGTCGGCGCCCGGCACCCCGGGCTTCTCGTGGTTCGACCTCACCGACCCCACCGCCGCCCGGGAGGGGTTCGCCGCCGCGGTGGCGGCCCTCGACGAGGTCGTCGACGACGCGTGCGCGGAGCACGGCCTGGCCCGCGCCGAGGCCCTCCTCGGGGGGTTCTCCCAGGGTGCCGGGGTGGCGTTGGCCCTCGGCCTGGGCGCCGTCGAGGGGCGTCGCCCGCTCGGCGTCGTGGCCCTGAGCCCGTTCCTCCCCGGTCCCGACGTTCTGCCGTCGGGCGACGGCCTCGCCACCGACGTGCCGGTGATCATCCAGCACGGCACCCACGACCCTCTGGTGCCCGCCAAGCGCAGCCGCGACCTGGCCCGGGCCCTGGCCGCGGCCGGAGTACCGGTCGTGTTCGGCGAGTACCCGATGGAGCATCAGGTGGCCCTGGAGAGCATCGAGGCGGCCCGCAAGTGGGCCGACGCCGTGATCGGCGGCGAGAAGCCCTCGGAGCCGGTGCCCGACGACCCGCCCGAGGGGCCGGTGAAGGCCGTCACCACCGCCGACTTCGAGGACGAGGTCCTGCGCAGCGACGTGCCGGTGATCGTCGACTTCTGGGCCCCGTGGTGCGGGCCGTGCCGGCAGGTGTCCCCGATCGTGGAGCAGATCGCCGTCATGCGCCAGGGCAGCTACAAGGTCGTGAAGGTGAACATCGACGAGGAGCCGGCCCTGGCCCAGAAGTACGAGGTGCAGAGCATCCCCATGATCGGCCTGTTCCGCAACGGCCGCTTCGAGCGGTCCTCGCTCGGAGCGAAGCCCCGGGCCCAGATCGAGGCCGAGCTGGGGATGCTCGTCATCCCGTAGCCCGTTGCCCGGCGCTCGTCGCCCGCGCGCCCCGCGCGCGGCGCCCGGTGTTCCCTCCGTCGGCCGGATCCGACCCGGGGGTCCGGGCCGGGGTGGTCTCAGACCACGGAGACGGTCCCCGCCGGACCCTCCACCACCCGGCCCACGACGGCGGCCGCGGGCGTCGAGCGGGCGCGCAGCTCCGCGGTGAGGCGGTCCGCACCCGCGCTCTCGACGGCGATCAGCAGCCCGCCCGACGTCTGGGCGTCGGCGAGGAGCAGCTGCGCCTCCCGGGCCAGGGGGCCCCACTCCACCCGTCCGGCGGCGTCGGCGTGGTTGCGCTCCGTTCCCCCCGCGACGAGGCCCGCCGCCGCGAGCTCCAGCACCCCGTCCAGCCTCGGCACCGCGTCGGCGTCGATCCGGGCGGCGACGCCCGTGGCCGTGAGCATCTCCCGGAGGTGGCCGACGAGCCCGAACCCGGTGACGTCGGTGACGGCGTGGACCGCGGCGCCGAGCGCGAGCGCGGCGTCGCGGGCCCCGTCGTTGAGCGTGGTCATGACCTCCACCGCCTCGGCCAGCATCCGGTCCGGTGCTGCCCCGCGCTTGAGGGCGGTGGTCACCAGCCCGACGCCGAGCGGCTTGGTCAGGACGAGCGCGTCGCCGGGTCGGGCCCCGGAGTTGCGCAGCACGCGGGACGGGTCGACGGTGCCGGCCACGGCCATCCCGTACTTGGGCTCCGGGTCGTCGATCGAGTGGCCTCCGGCCACGATGCACCCGGCCCGGCGGGCGACCTCCGCCGCGCCGTCGAGGACGGCGGCGAGCAGCGACAGGTCGAGGCCGTCCCGGGGCCAGGCCACCAGGTTCAACGCCAGGAGGGGCCGCCCTCCCATCGCGTACACGTCGGAGAGGGCGTTGGCGGCGGCGATGCGCCCCCAGTCGGCGGGGTCGTCGACGATCGGCGTGAAGAAGTCGGTGGTGAGCACCACCGCCTCGGTCTCGGTGAGGGCGTAGACGGCTGCGTCGTCGCCGGTCTCGAGGCCCACGAGGAGCCGCGGGTCGTCGACGTCACCGAGGCCGGTGGTGAGGGCGAGCAGAGACCTCAGGTCGGCGGCCGGGAGCTTGCACGCGCAGCCGGCTCCGTGCGAGAACGCGGTGAGCCGGACCGGCCCGGTTGCGGTCATCGACTCCGATGCTAGGACCGGGGTCCCGGGTCGGGGCCCCGGGACCGCCCGGGATCAGGCGCTCAGATCAGGCGCTCAGCCCGGGCGGACCGAGTACATGTAGCCGCTGCGGAACACGGGCTGCACCCGGATGAAGTCGCCGGTCTGCGTGGCCGAGACCGTGACGCCGCCGCCCACGTAGATGCCGATGTGGCCGCCCCCGTGGTACACGGAGAGGTCGCCGGGCTGCAGCGCGTTGTCGGGCACCCGCGGGAACATCGCCGCCTGCGCCAGCGATCCGTGGGGCATCCCCACCCCGGCCTGGGCCCACGCCATCATCGTGAGGCCCGAGCAGTCGTAGCAGCTCGGGCCGGAGCCGCCGTAGCAGTAGGGCTTGCCGATCTGGGCCCGGGCGTAGGCGACCGCGGCCCCCGCGCCCCCGGAGGCCGAGGGCACCGGCCCGCTCACGACGAGTCCGCCCCCGCCCGACGAAGCGTTGGAGGACGCGGCCTGCGTCGCGGCGGCGATGCGGCGGGCCGCCGCGGCGGCCTCGCGGGCCTCGGCGGCGGCCCGGGCCTGCTGCTGCTCGCGGACCAGCCCGGCCAGCTCGCCCTGGGTGCGCGCCAGGAGACGGCGCTGCTCGGCGTTGGCCCGCTCGATCTCGTCGCGGCTGGCGGCGATGGCGTCGCGCTCGGCCTTCGCCTCCTCGCGGGCGTCCTCGTACTGCTTCTTCTGCCGGTCGAGGTCGCGCCGTAGCCGCTGGAGCTGGCCCAGCAGGTCGTCGTCGCGCTCGGCGGTGGTGTCGGCGTACTTGGACTTCGCCGCCATCTGGGTCATGTCGCCGGCGTCGACGGCATCGAGGGGGTTGCGGGTGCCGTTGCCCTTGTAGATCTCGACGGCTCGAGCCGCCACCCGCGAGCGGATCGCCTCCATCTCGGCGCGGGCCTTGGCGAGGTCGGCCTCGGCCCGGTCGATGCTCTTCTCGGCCTCCTCGAGGCGGAGGCGAGCCCCGTTGAACTTCTCGTCGAGCGCGCTGATCCTCATGCCGTTCTGCTCGATCTGTCCGAGCAGGCGGGAGGCCTCGGCCCGCTTGTCGTCGATCGGGCTGCCCGCGGCCGGGGCGACCCGGCCGACCATCGGCGTCGCCAGGACGGCGGCGACGGCGAGACTCGAGATCGCCAAGCCGATTCGGTGCGCCCGGAGGTTCATACGGAACTCCCTCTGGCGGTCTCCCGCCGTTGTCGGTTTCGTGCTGAACGGGTTCGGGTTCGAACAGCAGCCACTCTGGTCACATCAGCGCGCAATTGCAACAGGAGCTCGTGATGATGGGACCCCGAGACGTTAGGCGCCGGCCGTTGCTCCGTGCCAGCCATGGTCGCGTGCCTATAGATGACAGGGGTGGATTCCCAGATCGTGGCCCGACCAAACCAGCGGCATCCGGCGCCCGGCCTGGAGCGGGTGCCGGGATGCGGCCGAGGCCGCGGCCCCTCAGGCGGGCCAGCCGCCGGTGGGGCGGGGGGTTCCCGGCCCACCGAGCGGCGGGACCGACCACTTCATGGCCGCCGCCACGCCGTCGACGACGCGCTGCCACTCGTCGGGGTTCCAGCCCTCGGCCGAGTCGACGAGCGTGGTGTCCTGGCGGAGGTGGACGATGGCCGGTAGGCGTTCCAACCCCAGCGACTTGACGAGGGCCCGGTCGGGATCGACGAGGACCAGGTAGCGGTCGTCGGCGTCGCCGATCACCCGCCGGCTGATCGCGGGATCGGCCGTCACGCAGAGGACGACGCGGCAGTCGGCGTCACCGATGACCGACGAGATCTGGTCGGCGACCGTGATCCACCCCGCGCCCTCGGGGCGGTCGGGGAGCACCACGGCGACGAGGTGGAACATGGTCGTCCAGTCGTCGAGGGCGCGCGTGGCGCCCTTGAGGCTGGTGACCGGAAGCGAAGGGTCGGGGTTCTGGGCCACGGTTCCTCCCGCGCGGGTACGGGCGAAAGGTAGCGCAGGGTCACGGCGCGACCCGGTGCCGGGCGCTTCGCCCCCGGCCGTGGGCTCCGGTGCCGCAGTAGCCTCCGGCGCATGAGCCGCCGTGACCAGATCCGGATGACCGACGCCGAGGTGCAGGCCTACCTGGAGTCGGGCCGTGACCTCCAGGTGGCGTCGATCGGAGCCGACGGCGCTCCCCACCTCGTCACCATGTGGTACGTCGTCCGCGACGGTGCGCTCACGTTCTGGACCTACGCCAAGTCGCAGAAGGTGGTGAACCTGCGCCGCGATCCGAGGATCTCGGTCCTCGTCAGCTCGGGCGCCACCTACGAGGAGCTCCGCGGCGTCTCGATCCAGGGCACGGCCGAGATCGTCGACGATCCCGAGGCGGTCCTCGACTGCGGGCTCGCGATCTACGAGCGCTACTGGGGCCCGGTCACCTCCGACCTCGAGCGCGACGGCGTGCGGGCCATGGGCGCGAAGCGTGTGGTGATCGTGGTCCGGCCCGAGACCGTGGTGAGCTGGGACCACGGCAAGCTCGCCGGCGCCTACTAGCCCGGCCGGGTCGCCCCGGTCCGGTCCCGGTGAGCCCCCGACATCGGCGCCACCCGGCGGGCCGGCATGTCGGTGGACCGCCTCCCTGCCCCCCGGCCGGCCGACTCTCCGTCGGACCCGGTTCCCCCACCCGTGATCCGCACCCCCAGATCGTCGAGGCAGGCTAGGTCGTAGTACGATATACCGCGTGGAGCCCCCCCGACGCGACCCCGGAGCGCCGCCGCGCGAGGGCGCGTTGAGGCAGTTCTTCGACAGCGCGGTCCTCGGCATCCCGCCGGCGATGATCCTCATGGCCTTCGCGGTGGGGATCATCGGCGGCCTGGTGGGGGCCGGCTACCTGTGGGCCCTCCACTTCCTCCAGAACTGGCTCTGGCCGACCAACTGGGAGGGAGCGATCGGCTTCGCGGTCCTCGGTGGTGCCGGCCTGTTCGTGACCGTCGTGACCCGGGTGTTCGGCCGGTTCGGCGACGTCGAGCTGCTGGTCGACAACATCCACGTGTCGGGCGGGGCCCCGAGCGTCCGGGCGCTCCGGTCCCTCATCCCCACGTCGCTGGTCTGCATCGCCGCCGGAGGCGGGGCCGGGCCCGAGGCCCCGCTCGTCACCACCACCGGGACGCTGGCCGGCTGGTTCGCCCGCAAGCGGCACCTCGCGGTCGTCGACACCCGCAGCCTCACGATCGCCGGCATGGCGGCCGGTTTCACCGTCCTGTTCGGAGCTCCGCTCGGCTCCGCGCTGTTCTCGCTCGAGCTCCTGCACCGCCGGGGACTCCAGTACTACGAGGCCCTGATCCCGTCGATCATCGGCGCGCTCAGCGGTTACGCGATCTACGTCGTGGTCACGGCGGGCACCGGGCTCGCGCCCGTGTGGAACCTCGACATCCCGGCGCGGCTCCATGCCGCCGACCTCGGTTGGGCGGTCGCGGCCGGCATCGTGGGCGCGATCGTGGCCGTGGTCTTCACCTACCTGAACCTCTTGCTCAGGCGTGTGTTCCGGCGCCTGCACCGGGAGGTGCGCCCGCTGGCGGGCGGGCTGATCCTGGCCGGCCTCGGGCTCTGGTCCGGCTACGCCCTCACCTTCGGCGAGGCTCAGACGACCGAGGTGATCGGGCTCACGAAGGTCACGGCCGGCGCGCTGGCCGTCGCGGCCGTCGCCAAGCTGCTCGGGACGTCGGTCACGATCTCTTCGGGATGGCCCGGCGGCTTCATCATCCCGCTGTTCTTCATGGGGGAGAACCTCGGGCGGGCGTCGCACCTGCTGTTCCCGTCGGTCACCGAGGCCGTCATGGTCGCCGCCCTCATGGCCGCGATCAACTGCGGCGTGACCAAGACGCCCCTCGGCTCGACCCTCGTGGTGACCGAGATGGCCGGTTTCCGGCTTCTTCCCACCACGATGATCGCCTCGCTCGTGGCCTTCCTGCTCACGAGCCACGTGGGCCTGATCGAGAGTCAGCGGGAGCGCCAGAGCACCCTCGACGAGAACGGCGGTGGACCCCACGGGTTGCTGGGCGACGCCACGCCGGCGACCCGGCCGGCCGACACGGCGCCGGCCGTGCACGGCGCGGAGAACGCCAACGGCTCCGAGCCGTCGGCCTCCACGGGACCGCCCGACGGCTCCGGCCCGCCGGCCGAGCGCCGGGTGGCCGACACACCCGGAGCGGGACCGACCACCGGCTTGAGCGGCACCGGCGGGGCCGGCGGGACCGGCGGGACCGTGGGACCGCCGAGGAACCTCACCCCGGCCGATCCCGACTGAGCGGGCCGACCTGAGCGGGCCGACCTGAGCGGGCCGACCGGCGGGCGCCGACCTGAGCGGGCCGGCCGGCGGGCGCCGGGTCAGGCGAGGCCCAGGGCCCGGAGCATCGACGTGGGGATGCCGTCGTCGCCCCCCGCGAGCATGGCCGCCTTCTCGACGTTGATGGCGTCGCGGTCGCGCTCGATCCAGGCGTCCCACGGGCCGGGCCCGAGCCGCGCCGGGTCGCCGTCGGCGTCCACGCAGGCCCGCAGGTAGTCCTGGAGCCGGCGCACGTCGAGTTCCCCGCCCACCGGGCCGTGACCGGGGACGACGATCGACCCGAGGTCGGCCACGGCGTCGAGCACGTCGGCCCAGGCCGCGGGGTCGCCCTGGAACGCGAGGGGGGTCACCCCGAAGAAGCACAGGTCGCCCGCGAAGACCACGTCGGCGTCGTCGACGACGACCACCAGGTCGCCCGGCGTGTGCCCCAGCGCGGGGAGCACCTCCACCCTGGGGGTCAGCTGCGCGTTGTCGGCCACCTCGTGGCTCACCGGCCGGGTCCCGATCTCGGCCAGGTCGTCGAACTCCTCGGCGAAGGCCGGCATGAAGGCCTTGTACGCGTCGATCGGCATCGGCTGGTCGAGCATCTCGCTGGTGAAGGGGCTGCCGTAGATCGCGGCGTTGCGAAAGGCGCGCGTCCCGCCGACGTGGTCGACGTGGGCGTGGGTGAGCACCACCCGGCGGACGGGGGAATCCAGCGCGTCGACGGCCGCGGCCAGAGGCTCCCACTGCGACCGGACCATCAGCGTGTCGACGAGCGTCAGCCCGTCGTCGTCGACGATCACCCCCGCGTTGCTGATCCCCGACCCGCCGCCCGGCTGTAGCCATGCGAAGACGCCGGGCGCGATCTCCTCGAGCCGGGCGCTCGTGGGGTCTCCGGCCATGATCCGACGCTACTCCCGTCGGGTCGGGGCGGGCGACGGTCCGCCCGGCCGGCCCGGCGGAGGGGAGCGGCGCCCGGTTGGGGTCCGCGCGTGCGCCCCTCTAGCCTGCGGACCATGTCCGAACGCACCAAGAACCTGCCCCGCCGCTCCTGCCACGCCACGCCCGGTTCGAGCGAGAAGATGCTCGGGAAGGCCCCCGGCCTCGGTGCCGACCAGGTGTTCCTCGACCTCGAGGACTCCGTCTCCCCGCTCGAGAAGGAGAGCGCCCGGGAGAAGGTCGTCCGCGCGATCAACGAGCAGGACTGGGGCGACACCGTCCTGTGCGTGCGGGTCAACGCCTGGGACACCCGGTGGACCTACCGCGACGTGATCCACGTGGTCGAGAACGCCTCCGAGCGCCTCGACGAGATCATGCTGCCCAAGGTCGAGTCGGCGGCCCAGATCCAGGCCCTCGACATGCTCCTGACCCAGATCGAGCAGGCCAACGGGCACACCCGGCGGGTGGGGATCGAGGCCCAGATCGAGACGGCCCGGGGCCTCATCAACGTGGAGGAGATCTGCGCGGCCTCCGACCGCCTCGAGACGATCATCTTCGGCCCCGCCGACTTCGCCGCGTCGACGGAGATGCCGGTGCTCACCGGGGGGGTGTCGATCCCCGAGTACCCGGGCGACCACTTCCACTACGTGTTCTCGAAGATCCTCATGGCCGGCCGGGCCAACGGGCTCCAGGTGATCGACGGGCCGTTCCTCAAGATCCGCGAGCTCGACGCCCTGCGCGAGTACGCGATGCGGACCCGGATCCTCGGCTACGACGGCAAGTGGTCGTTGCACCCCGACCAGGTCACCGTCATCAACGAGGTCTACACGCCCACCCAGGAGCAGTTCGACCGCGCCTTCGACATCCTCGAGGCCTACGAGAAGGCGACCCCCGAGGGCGAGCGTCGGGGAGCCGTGATGTTCGGCGACGAGATGATCGACGAGGCCAGCCGCAAGATGGCCCTGAAGTTCGTGACCCGCGGCGAGCGGGCCGGGATGGCCCGCAGCGCCGGGAGCGGCGACTGACCCACCCGGTAGCCCCGCCGGGCGGCGCGGCGGCGACTCCTCGGCGGCGACTCCCGGCGGGGCGCCTCAGCCGGCGCGGCGGACGAGCACGATCGGGGTCAGCTCGTCGTTCTGGCCCATCGGGTTGTCGAGGAGCACCTCGCGCGCCGTCGCGGCGTCGACGGGCACGCCGCGGCTGGCGCCCAGCACCTCGACGTTGATGTTGTTGGCGTCGACGATGGCCACCGGGATGCCGGTGGCGTCCTCGAGGGCCTGGGCGTCGCGGGGCGGATCCGCGGGGCCGATCATGGCGAACTCGTCGAACGGCTTGATGGTCGACGGGTTGAACCCGTCGATCTCGGAGATGCGGTGGCCGGCGAAGCGCCAGAAGTCGCCGGAGCGACGCAGAACGAACTTGGAGAAGGCCCCCACGATCCCCGCCAGGAGCATGCGGAACCAGCCGGCCTGCATGATCGCGACCTGCATCTTGGCCGGGTCGGAGAACGCGACGTCGTCGGGGTACTTCCTCGTGCCCTTCACGAGCAGCCGGGCGAGGAGGCCGGGTCGCACGGTGGAGCGGTGGATCACCCGGCCCTGGGAGATGGTCACGAACTTCTCGCTCACCGCCGCCCAGTCGCCCGGGCGGGCCACCGGCGCCACGTAGCGCTCGAACACCGGCTCGAGCGGCTCCTTCACGTGGATCAGGTGGGTGCGCACCGGCCGTCGTTCGTAGGTGGCCCCCCCGACCGTGACCGGCGGCGACGGCCTCGGCTCGCGGGCGGCGCGCGGCCCCGTGGGGGTGGTCGCCGCGCTCACGGGGCCAACCGGGCCGGGTCGACGTAGCGCTGCATCCACAGCTCGGTCACGAGGATCCTCCAGAACGTGAGCCACTCGCCCGGCCCCCCGCCGGCCCAGCGGTCGAACTCGGTGGCGACGCGGTCGGCCTCGAAGAGGCCCCGGCCGCGGAACTCGGGCGAGCGGAAGACCTCGGCGATGCTCTTGGCCCGGGCCCGGGCCCAGAGCGTCTCGGGGTTGGTGAAGCCGATCTTCGACCGCCGCAGGCGGTTCTTCTCGGGCATGCGGCCGCGCATGGCCGAGCGGTACACGAAGCGGTTCCAGCCCCGCTTGATCTTCTGGTCGATCGGCAGGGCGAAGATGTGCTCGACGAGCTCGTGGTCGAGGAACGGCACCCGGGCCTCGATGGAGAACGCCATCGAGTTCTTGTCCTCGTAGCGCAGCAGGTTCGGGGTCGACGTCTCCAGCACGTCGGCGGCGAGGCGCTCGTTGAGGTTGCGGCTCGGCCGGTAGTCGAGGGCCGCGTGCTTGGTGTGGCCGCCGGTCAGCAGGTCGCGCACCGGCACCGGCTTCTCCCGCCACGGCAGGCGGGCCCTGATCTGCTCCGTCCCGTAGCGCCGGTAGAGGTCGAAGCCGCCGACCAGCTCCCGCATCGCCGCGCCCCACCGGCGCTGGTCGATGGCGGAGGTCAGGTACGAACGGAAGTACGGGATGTACCCGGCGAGGAGCTCGTCGCCGCCGTTGCCCGAGAGCATCACCTTCACGTGCTCGCCCGCCAGGCGGTACACGCAGTAGTAGGCGTACGGCGCCGAGGCGATGGTCGGCTCCTCCTGGAACCAGACCCACTCCATGATCTCGTCCCAGAACTCGTCGACCTGCGGATAGGCGTAGTGCGGCTCGGCACCCGTCCACCGCTCCACCTCGTGGATGAACTCGCTCTCGTCGATCGTCTCGCCCGGGTAGAGGGCCGAGAAGGTGTGGAGCCGGCCGCCGGTGTGCAGGTCGGTGCCCTGGCGGGCGAGGGCGGCCATGGTGCACACCACCCCGGAGGAGTCGAGGCCCCCGGACAGCGGCACGCCGACCGGCACGTCGGAGATGAGGTGGCGGTCGACGACCCGGTCGAAGAGGGCGGCGAACTCCTCGGCGTAGTCGGCGTCGGGACGGCTGGAGGAGAACTCGGGGTTGACCGCCGGCTCCCAGTAGCGGCGGGTCGCGACGACCTCGCCGCGCCCGTCGGCGCCGGCCCGGACGGTCATCGTGTGGCCGGGCAGGAGCCTCTTGACGCCGTCGAAGAACGTGTCCTCGGTGTTGTCGTGGACCCGGAAGAGCAGGAAGCGGGCCACGGCGCCCTCGTCGGGACGGCGCGGCACGGCCGGATCCTGGAAGATCGCCTTGAGCTCGGACGCGAACGCGAAGCGGCCGCCGGCCGTCGTCCAGTAGAGGGGCTTGATCCCGAGGCGGTCGCGGGCGAGGAACAGCTCCCGGCTCCGGGCGTCCCAGACGGCGAATGCGAACATGCCGGTGAGGTGGTGCACCACGTCTGTGCCCCACTCCTCGTAGCCCCGCAGGATCACCTCGGTGTCGGAGTGGTCGGTGGAGAAGCGGCGGCCCTTGGCCTCGAGCTCCCGGCGCAGCGAAGGGGCGTTGTAGATCTCGCCGTTGAAGACGAGGGCGAGCGAGCCGCCGCCGCCGTAGACGGGCTGGTCCCCGCCCTCGGGGTCGACGATCGCCAGGCGGCGCATCCCGATGGAGGCGTGCTCGCCGACCTCGGCCCCCCACCCGTCGGGCCCCCGGTGCACGATCGAGTCGAGCATCCGTTCGAGGAGGGCCCGATCGGAGCCGATGAACCCGGCGATCCCGCACATGACCGCCCCAGCCTAGGGGTCGCGCTCCTCCACCCCCCGGCCGGGGCCCGCGGCCACCGGGGCCGTTCCCCACGTCACGGCGGGCCGGGTGCTCCGGCGGTGTGGTAGATCACTCGGGTTCCGAAATCGTGGTTCCCCCGAGTGCCGGGAGGCCGGATCGATGCCCCGAGCGGTGAGCGAGCAGACTCCCGACCTGCCCATGACGATCCCGGCCGTGCTGGACCGCGCGGCCGCGCTCTTCGGCGACCGCGAGGGGCTGGTGGAGCCGGAGCGCCGCCTCACGTTCGCCGACCTGGCGGCCGAGGTCGACGTCGCGGCCCGGGCGCTCGTCGCCTCCGGGGTGGAGCGGGGCGACCGGGTCGCGGTCTGGGGGCCGAACATCGGCGAGTGGGTGGTCGCGGCGCTGGCCGTCCACCGGGTCGGAGGGGTGCTGGTCACCCTCAACACCCGGTTCAAGGGCGCCGAGGCGGGCCACGTGCTGCGGACGGCCGGGGCGTCGCTGCTGTTCACCGTCACCGACTTCCTCGGCACCGACTACGTGGAGCTCCTCGACGGCGTCGACGGCCTGTCGCTGCGGGAGACGATCGCCTTGCGCGGCCCGGTAGGCGGTGGCGCCACCGCCTGGGCCGAGTTCCTCGCCCGGGCGTCGTCTACCGACCCGGCCGCGACCGCGGCCCGGGCCGCGGCGGTGGTGCCCGCCGACCCCTGCGACATCCTCTTCACCAGCGGCACCACCGGCGCGCCCAAGGGCGCGGTGCTGGCCCACGGCGCGAGCGTCCGGGCCTACGACGCCTGGTCGAGCGTGGTGGGGCTGCGACCCGGCGACCGGTACCTCGTGGTGAACCCGTTCTTCCACTCGTTCGGGCTCAAGGCCGGGATCCTCGCCTCCCTCGTGAAGGGGGCCACGATCGTCCCCCAGCTCACGTTCGACGTGCCCGAGGTGATGCGGCGCATCCCCGAGGAGCGGATCACGATGCTGCCCGGACCGCCGACCATCTACCAGACGATCCTCAACGCCCCCGATCTCGCCGAGCACGACCTGTCGTCGCTGCGCCTGGCGGTCACGGGGGCGGCGGCGATACCCGTCGAGCTGATCCGCCGGATGCGCGACGAGCTCGGCTTCGAGACGGTCGTCACCGGCTACGGCCTCACCGAGGCGACCGGCATCGCCACCATGTGCCGCCACACCGACGACGCCGAGACCATCGCCACCACGTCGGGACGGGCGATCCCCGGCGTCGAGGTGGTGGTGGCCGACGAGTCGGGCTCGCCGCGTCCGGCCGGGGAGCCGGGCGAGGTCCTGGTGCGGGGCTACAACGTGATGCTCGGCTACCACGGCGATGCCGAGGCCACCGAGAAGGCGATCGACGCCGACGGCTGGCTGCACACCGGCGACATCGGCGTGCTCGACGCCGCCGGCAACCTCCGCATCACCGATCGGCTGAAGGACATGTTCATCGTCGGCGGGTTCAACGCGTATCCGGCCGAGATCGAGAACGCGATCTCGGCGCACCCGGCCGTGGCCCAGGTGGCGGTGGTGGGGGTTCCAGACGAGCGGATGGGCGAGGTGGGGATGGCGTTCGTGATCCCCCGCACCGGGGCGGAGGTCGACCCCGACGAGCTGATCTCGTGGTGCCGCGAGCGGATGGCCAATTACAAGGTGCCCCGCCGGGTCGAGGTGGTGGAGTCGCTGCCCACCAACGCCGGCGGCAAGGTCCTCAAGTACGAGCTCCGCGCCCGCGCCTGACCCCTAGGAGGGGGAGCCCCGCCGAGCATGTTGCACTCGACCCCCCTCCGGGGGTGTCGAACGCAACATGCTGCGGGAGGGGTGGGGGCGTCGCGAGGGCCTAGGGCCGTCGGTGCCTCCGGTAGGCGAACTCGATCACCTGCTGGAAGGTGGGACGGTTGGTGGTGCGCATCGTGTCCGGTATGAGGCCGGGGAGGAACCCGGTGCGCGACGCCGTCTTCGTCCAGGCCGCCGGGTCGGGGCCCTGCGCCGCCGCCAGCTCCTGGGCCACCCGCTCCACCTCGGCCCACAGCGACGCCCGGCACGCATCGAGCGAACCGTTGCCGCAGTAGCGGAGGTTGAAGCGGCCCCGCACCCTCTCCCGGAGGAGGGTGCGCAGGTCCTTGTCGACGTACGAGTAGCCCGACGGGCTGTTCAGGCCCCGGATGCCGTTCAGGTCGGGGATCAACGCGCCGAACACCGGCTGCATCACGGCCGTGGCCAGGCCGGTCCACAGCCCGTCCATGATCACCGGGCCGGCGTCGTCGTAGTCGCCGTCGAGGTCGGCGTCGAGGCGCGGCGCGTCCCGCTCCACCCAGTCGTCGAGCACGTCGACCACCCGGCCGGCCAGCGGGCTCGGCGGGGGACCCGTGCGGAGCAGGCGGCTGACCACGGGCCAGACCGGCGCCCGGACGTCCTCGGTGGCGGCCCGGTTCATGATCCCGACGGTGTCCGCCAGCGTGGGTCGCCACGGCCACCGGTCGAACAGCTCGACCCGGTGCACCGAGCCGTAGGGCGAGTCGTCGCCGTGCATGTAGCCGGGCGCGGCGCGGTTGTTCCAGTTCAGCAGCAGGCGGCCGGGCCCACGGACGCCGTGAGGGTGCTCGTCGCGGCGCAGGAAGCCCCTCCACTCGTAGGCGCCGGTGCCGAGGGTCGGCAGGCGCCGGTCGAGGTGCCGGGCCCGGCGCGGCAGGAGTCCGGACGCGAAGTACGCCGTCTCGGTGCGGGAGGCGTAGGCCCAGTTGAACGTGAAGCCGAACTGGTTCGCGACCTCGAAGAACCGGCGGGAGGTGGTCGCCTTGCCCTCCGTCATGTCCTTGAGCGCGGCGAGGTTGAGCGCCTCGCGTGCGAAGGTCGAGCGCTGCCGGGTCAGGGCGTACGGTCGCCCGCCGACGGTGGCGGTGCCGATCAGCGGTCCGTGCACCGAGCGGGGGTAGCTGATCGGGGTTCCGTTCAGGGTGCCGGCGTCGAACTCCTCGAACGGGCGGCAGGTCCCGTCGAACACGTAGTGCGTGGATGCACGCGTCGGTGCGGTGCCGTCGGGGTTGCAGAGCTCCTCGGCGAAGACGTCGCGGATGTCGCCTCCCTCCGAGGTGAGGCTCCACGCGTAGTCGCGGGTGCGGCCGATGAGGATGTACATCGAGGCGGCGGGGATGGCGATGCCCTGAGCCTCGATGCCGGGCCCGCTGAGGTGCACCTGCTGGACGATCTCGGGGTAGAAGTACCCGAGCTGCGGGCCCATGACGGCCAGCGTGTTGCCGGTGGCCGAGCGCCCCGGGTTGACGACCAGGAAGTTCGACGCCTCCCGGCGGGGCACCGGGCCGGCCGCCGGGTAGGCGCCGTCGTCCGCCGCCGCGCCCCCGGGTGCCGCCCCGGCGTCGGGGGCGGGGACCGTCGTGCGGCGATCGGCCGTCGCCGCGGACTTGGAGGGGGAGGAGGCCGCGGCCAGGGGGTCGAACGACTGCACGGAGCCCGGGTCGACGACCACGGACCCCGTGACCCGCCCGCCGGTGAGCGGCGGGTACCGGAAGTGGCGGTCGATAGTGGTCGGGGCCTCGGGGTCGTCGAGGAGCATGACGTCTTCCCATGCGTCGCGTCCCCGCACCGGACCGAGTTGCTGCTGGAGCTTGGCCAGGAGGTCGGCGTTCGACGCCTCGGCGCCGCCACCGGCACCGAAGATCGACCCGATGAACGCCGTCACCGCGATGATGTCGTTGACGGTCGCGGGCGGCTGGTCGATGCCGTGGGCGGCCCAGTAGGCGTTGATCCCGTCGGCGGTGGCCTGGGCGTCGGCGACGATCTCGCGGCCCTTCTCCCCGTAGGTCCCGATCAGCAGGTCGACCTGATCCGAGACGAGCTTCTCGGTCGCCGCGCTGGGCACGAACGACTGGCCGCTGATCACCAGGCCGAACGCGTCGATCCCGGGGATGTCGGCCACCGCGGCCCGGGCCGGCCCCCGGCCGAGCTGGAGGAGCAACCCCCGGTCACGGGCGGTGACCCATCCGGCTCCGAAGGCGAGGTCGGCGCGGGTATCTCCGTGGATGTGGGGGACCCCGAACTCGTCGTAGACGATCGTCGTGCCGGGGCGACCCGTCGGCTCCACCCGGGTCGCGCCCACGGGGCGGAAGTCCTCGGGGATGAAGTACGAGTCGATGTCGCGGTCGGTGACGCCGTCGCGCAGGGGCGTGAGGGCGTCGTAGAGGGGCAGCTGATCACGCGACTGGGGTGTGGTGGGCAGGCCCCCGTAGTTCCCGGGAGGAAGGATGTACCGGGCCCGATCCTCGGTGCCGTGACCCGGGGCCCCGGGCGGTGCCGGTCGACCCGACGCGGGAGTGGCCGCCAGCGACGCCGACAGCATCGCGACCGACGCGAGGACCACCAGCGTGCGACGGGATCGGACGGCCATGTGCTCCCCCTGAGGCTCGACGTCACCGTGACCGCCCCGCGCCGCCTCCCGGGCGCCGGCTCACAGGGCGTCGTGCTGGTCACCGACGCTAGCGGGGGATCGTGGGGCGGACCAAGGGCGCGGATGCCGCGTACCGGCGGTGCGGCCGTCCGCCCCGGGCGTGGCGACCGGGTGCGCCCTACCCCAGGGCGGCCTCGGTGAGGCGGCGGGCGATCACGCGGAGGCAGAGCGTCTCGTCGGCGCCCTCGAAGATCGAGAGCACCCGGGCGTCGACGAAGAACCGCGACACCGGGAACTCCTCGGCGTAGCCCATCCCGCCGTGGATCTGCATCGCCTCGCGGGTCACCCACTCGGCGGCCCGGCAGATGTAGGCCTTCACCATCGACGCCTCGAGCGCGCCGTGGCCCGCCGCCATGCGCCGCGCCACCTCGTAGGAGAACTGGCGGCCGGCCTGGATCAGCGCGGCCATCCGCACCAGCTTCGCCCGGGTGAGCTGGTAGTCGAAGACGGCCTTGCCGAACACCTGGCGCTCCTGGGCGTAGGAGAGCCCGGCCTCGAACGCGGCCTGCATGAGCCCCAGCGCCCGGGCCGCGGTCTGGAGGCGGCCGTTCTCGAAGCCCTCCATCTGGAGGTAGAAGCCCTTGCCGAGGCCGGCCTCGCCGCCGACGAGGTTGTCGGCCGGGACGAACCAGTCGGAGAACGCCACCTCGTAGGAGTGCATCCCGCGGTAGCCGAGGGTGTCGATGGCCCGGCCCTCCACGGAGCCGCCGCCGTCCTGGGTGAAATGGAACTCGTGCCCCGGGGCGGGGTCCTTCTCGACCAGGAACAGCGACAGGCCTCGGTGGCCGGCACTGCGGTCGGGGTCGGTGCGGGCCAGCACGAGCAGCACGTCGGCGCGGCCCGCGAAGGTGGCCCACGTCTTCACGCCGTTGAGGCGCCAGCCGCCCTCGGCCGGTGTGGCCGTGACCTTGACCCCGGCCACGTCGGAGCCGTAGTCGGGCTCGGTGACCATCACGCAGGCCATCACCTCGCCTGACGCGATGCGGGGCAGCCAGCGCTGCTTCTGCTCCTCGGTGCCGCCCTTGACCAGCGCCCGGGTGACGATCTCGGGCCGGGTGATCAGCGCACCGCCGGCGCCGAGCGAACCCCACGTGAGCTCCTCGGTGGCCACGACCATGCCCAGGTAGTCGGACTCCCCGCCGGTGGCGAAGCCGCCGTACTCCTCGGGCACCGACAGGCCGAAGCCCCCGATCTCGGCCAGGCCCGAGATGATGTCGTCGGGGATGTCGGTGTTGGCCCGGTGGATGTGCTCGGCGACGGGCCGGATCCGGTCCTCGGCGAAGCGGTGGAAGGTGTCGCGGACCATGTCGAACTCGTCGTCGAGGTGGTCGGGCCCGGCGCCGTTCCGGTCGAGCCCGTCGGCGAGTCGCTCCAGCAGCTCGGGCGAGCGGTACCGGGCCACGAGCCCCGCGGTGGCCTCCAGCGCGCCGGGCTCCACACCCCACTCGGCCTCCCGGCCCGCCAGGCGGCCCGCGAGGTCGGCGACGGCGTCGGCGACGAACACGCAGGCCAGGTCGGCTTCGAGGTCGCCGTGGCGGGCGTACTCCACCATCACCCGGCCCGCCTCCACGGCGCTGGCCGCGTGGGCCAGGTCGTAGGCCACCACCTGGTGGCGGTCGAGGAGCTCGACGGAGATGCGGCCGTCGCGCTCGGATGCGGCGGCGAGGTGCCGGGAAGCGGCGTCGACCACGCGTCCCGCGGCGTCGAGGGCGGCGGTGGCCGCGTCGATCCGTTCAGTCATGGACGCCGAGGTTACCGAGCAGTAGGGGGGCCTTCCGATCCGTGGCGTCCGTCGGCCGGCCGGTCGGGGCCGCCGCGGTCGGTGAGTGCCGGCGACGGCCCGAACGCCGGCCCGGCGCGCTCTCGGGTGGGCGTCAGCCCGCCGGCGGCGCGGTGGTCGGGACCGTGGTGGCGGAGGTGTTCGGCGGCGGGGAGGTGGGGGGCGTCAGGTCCGGCGGCTCCGGCTCCGTCGGAAGCTGCTCGGTGGGCTTCTCCGACGGTGCCGTGGTCGTCGTCGTCGACGTGGCGGTGGGGTCGCCCGACGAACCCGACCCGTCGCCCGACCACTGGCCGTCGGTCACGCGGCGGCCGGTGCCGGGGATCCGGGTCGACCCCTCCACCTCGGTGATCGGCTGGCGATGCCCGGGCACGGTCTGGGCGTGGATGTTCCAGCGGGCGTCGAGCAGTTGGTAGACGGCCTCGGCGAGGCGGTCGCCGCCCGCCGGGGTGAGGTGGATGCCGTCGCCGGCGCGGACCCTCTCGGTGTCGCCGGTCGAATTGGGAAGTGAGGCTGCGTAGTCGCCCTGCTCGTCGGAGAAGAGGCGGTACCCGTCGACGTAGGTGACCTCCGGGTGGCGTTCCACCACGGTGCGGGCGACGTCGTTGATCTCGCGGACGTCGGAGGAGAGGTCGTCGTCGCGCATCACGGGCGCGCCCACCCAGTACACGTCGCGCCCGGAGCCGATCAGGACGCCGAGCATCTCCTCGACCCGGGCGGCGTAGGCGGACCTCCATGCCGGCTCGCCGTCGGGGCCGACGGGCCGGTCGGCGACCACGGGGAAGTCGTTGGTGCCGACGATGAAGACCACGGCCTCGGGGTCGTAGGTCTGCATCTGCTCGGCCCCGTGGCGGGGCCAGTCGTAGAAGCTCGGGCTGCTGAGCCCGCTCGACACACGGGAGCTGTACACCGGCTTCACGACACCCGTCGCGGCGGTCATCACGCCCAGCGACGGGCCCAGCGACCCGGCGAGGGAGTCGCCGCCGATCCAGAGCCGGAGCGGGGCGTCGGCGCTCAACGGGCGGACGTTGGCCGGCGGCGGGCCGGGATCGACGTCGAGGCCGCCCGGGGCGCGCAGGGCGTTGGCCTCGGACATCAGCCGGGGTTCACCCCCGCGTGGGAACCGGATCGTGTCGGTCGCCACGAGGGCGGCCCCGGTGAGCACGGCGAGAGCCACGACCGTGGCGGTGGCGCGTCCGGCGCGCCTGAACCGCCGCCGCCGCCGGCTGGCGATGCGGCGCGAGGTGGCTTCGGGGCGGGAGTGAGGCGGTCGACTCATGCGTTGGTGGTCGGGCGTGACCGTGGCGCGCCGTGCCGGAAGGCAGGCTGGGGAACGGCCGGGCGCCCGGGCGGGCGCCGACCACCCCCGAGGCGGCCCGGGAAGCGCCTCGAAATCCTACCGGCCGAAGTCGGGTTGCCGTGGTCAGGGCGGTGCCCACGGGGCCGCCCGGGGGAAGCCGGCCCGTGGGCCGGCGGGCGGGGATCGTCGTATCGTCGGTTCGATGGACGTCGACGACGAGACCCGATCGGAGTTGACCGCCGCCGTGCGGCGGTTCGTGGAGCGGGAGGTGCTACCGGTCGCCTCCGAGCTCGAGCA
Source organism: Acidimicrobiia bacterium (assembly GCA_020846855.1). GTDB lineage: Bacteria > Actinomycetota > Acidimicrobiia > IMCC26256 > JADLDD01 > JADLDD01. Next base: position 33,832 of record JADLDD010000024.1, read on the forward strand.
CGCCGACGCCTACCCCGGCGCGCTCGTCGAGCAGATGAAGGCCATGGGCCTCTTCGGCATCACCGTGCCGGTCGAGCACGGCGGCCTCGGCCTCGACCTGCTCGCCTACGTGGGCGTCATCGAGGAGCTAGCCGCGGGTTGGATGAGCCTCACCGGCATCGTCAACACCCACACCATCGCGGTCGGGCTCCTCGCCGCGCACGGGACGGAGGCCCAACGGGCCGAGTGGCTACCACGGCTCGCCACCGGCGAGGTCCGGGGCTGCCTGTCGCTGTCGGAGCCCGACGCCGGCAGCGACACGCGGGCCCTCACGTGCCGGGCCGAGCGCGACGGCGACGAGTACGTGATCACGGGCACCAAGACCTGGGTCACCAACGGGGAGCGCGCCGGCCTCGTGGCCCTCGCGGCGCGTACGCCCGAAGGGATCAGCTGCTTCATGGTGGCCAAGGATCCGGGCCCGTCGTCGGGTGGCATCACGGTGAGCCGCAACATCGGCAAGCTCGGCTACAAGGGGCTGGAGACCGTGGAGATGCGCTACGAGGCGCACCGGGTCCCGTCGACGGCCGTCCTCGGCGGAGAGGCGGGCCTCGGCCGGGGGCTGCCGTTCATCCTCGGGGCCCTCGAGGTCGGGCGGATCAACATCGCCGCCCGGGCGGTGGGCGTGGCTCGCGCCGCCTTCGAGGCCGCCATCCGCTACGCCCAGCAGCGCGAGACCTTCGGGAAGCCCATCGCCCGGCACCAGGCCATCCAGCAGAAGCTCGCCGACATGGGTACGAAGCTCGAGGCGGCCCGGCTGCTCACCCGCCACGCCGCCGAGCTACGCCAGCGCGGCGAGCGGGCCGACGTGGAGGCCGGCATGGCGAAGCTCTTCGCGAGCGAGACGGCCTTCGAGTTGGCCACCGAGTCGATGCGCATCCACGGCGGCGTCGGCTACACCACCGACCTGCCGATCGAGCGCTACTACCGCGACGCCCCGCTCATGCTCATCGGCGAGGGCACCAACGAGATCCAGCGCATGGTCATCGCCCGCGGCCTGCTGCGCCGCCACGCGCTCGACGGCTGAAGCCCCACGCTGGAGCGGGGGCGGGCACCGCGTCGGGCACCGCGTCGGGCACCGCGTCGGGCACCGCGTCGGGCACCGGCTCCGCCCGGAGGGATCGGCCCGGTGCCGGCGTTCTACGCTGCCGGGCATGACGGTTCACGAGCGGCCCTTCGGGCGCTACTACGAGGACTTCGAGCCCGGCGACGTGTACCGGCACTGGCCCGGCAAGACGATCACCGAGTACGACGACCACCTGTTCTGCATGATCACGATGAACCACCATCCGCTGCACACCAACGCGTGGTACGCGGAGACCGAGACCCAGTTCGGCAAGAACGTGGTCGTCGGCAACCTCGTGTACTCGCTGGTGCTGGGCATGAGCGTCCCCGACGTGAGTGGCGCCGCCATCGCCAACCTCGAGATCGAGACCCTCCAGCACAAGCGGCCGACCTTCCACGGCGACACGATCTACGCCGAGACGCGGGTGCTCGAGAAGAAGGAGTCGTCGAGCAAGCCCGACCGGGGGATCGTCTCGGTCGAGACGTTCGGCTACAACCAGCGCGGCGAGGAGGTCTGCTACTTCCGCCGCAAGGTGATGGTGCCGAAGCGGGAGGCGGCCAAGCCCCGCCAGCGGCCCTACACGACCGAGGGCGGCGAGTAGCGCCGCCCCCGCGGCGGGTGGTCCGGCGGCTCGCATGAAGCCGGTCGAGGACCCCGTCGAGGACCCCGTCGAGGACCCCGTCGAGGACCCCGTCGAGGGCTGCCTGTTTTGCGAGATCGTGACGGGCGCCCGCCCCGCCCACCACGTGATCGACCACGGGCCGGTGCGCGCGTTCCTGGACCACCGTCCGATCTTCCCGGGGCACACCCTCGTCGTCCCGGCCGTGCACGTCGGGCACCTCAACGTCCTGCCGGTCGAGTTGGTCGAGCCGTTCTGGTCGACGGTCCAGCGCGTCTCCCGGGCCCTGATGGCGCCCGGCGGTCTCGGAGCCCAGGGGACGTTCACGGCCACCAACACGGTGGTGAGCCAGAGCGTGCCGCACCTGCACGCCCACGTCGTCCCCCGCCGCCGCAAGGACGGCCTCCGGGGGTTCTTCTGGCCCCGCGGCCGTTACGGATCCGAGGCCGAGGCCGCCGAGGTGGCCGCGAGGATCCGTTCCGCCCTGTCGTCGCCCTGACGCCGCTGATCCCAGCATGTTGCGATCCACCCCATCATGGGTGGGTCGATCGCAACATGTTCGGGAAGGCCCCCGAGCGTGTTGCGATCCACCCCATCATGGGTGGGTCGATCGCAACATGTTCGGGAAGGGCGGGGCGCGGACGTGATTGGATGACGGCGTCCGGAGGCCCCGATCAGATGCGGAGGCCTCGATGAGAGGAGGGTCCGTGGGACGGCTCGACGGCAAGGTGGCGGTGATCACCGGTGGTGCGTCCGGGATCGGGCTCGAGACGGCCCGGCGCTTCGTGGCCGAGGGCGCCCGGGTCGTGCTCGGCGACCTCGACCCGGACCGCGCCGCGGAGGCCGCGGGGGGGATCGGCGACGGCACCTCGATCGTCGCCGAGGCCGTCGACGTGCGCGAAGAAGCCGACGTCGCGCGCCTCGTGGCGCGCGCCGTCGAGGTCTTCGGCGGCCTGCACCTGGCCGTCAACAGCGCGGGGCTCGGCACCTGGTCGCCGATCCACCAGCACCCGCTCGAGGAGTGGAACCACGTCGTCGACGTGTGCCTGACGGGCGTGTTCCTGTCGGTGAAGCACGAAGCCGCGGCGATGGTCGCGGCCGGCGACGGCGGGGTGATCATCAACCTGGCGTCGATCAACGCCAAGGTGCCCTCCGACGGCATGGTCGCCTACTGCAGCGCCAAGGCGGGGGTCGAGATGCTCACCCGGGTCGCGGCCATGGAGCTCGGTCCGCACGGCGTGCGCGTCGTCGCCCTCGGTCCCGGCTTCGTGGACACGCCCCTGACCGCGTTCGCCTCGCTGGGCGGGATCCGCGACGCGTTCGTCGCCAGCGTCCCGATGGGCCGCATCGGACGCCCCGGCGACATCGCCGACGCCGCGCTGTTCCTGGCCTCCGACGAGGCGAGCTGGATCAGCGGCGAGACGCTCTACGTCGACGGCGCGGAGTCCACCAAGGGGTACCCGGTCATCGGCGACCACCTCGCCGCGCTGGGCGACGAGCTCGCGGCCCTGGCGGGCGAAGCCCCCGAGGGCGAGAGCGCGGGCTGAGTCCGGGCGGCGGGCCGGGGTCGGGTGCGCGCGGCCCGGTGGGCGCGCGGATCCCGCGGTCGAGCTCAGCCCGTCAGGAACTCGACCACCCGCGGGTTCACCGCGTCGGGCCGTTCGAGGTGCAGGAAGTGCCCGGCGCCCTCCACGATCCCGACCTCGAGACCGCCCGGGTGCAGCGGCGCCAGCTCGGCCTCCACGACCATGTCGACCCCCATGCAGCCGTCGTCGGCCCCGTGCAGGTACAGCGTGGGTGCCATGACCGGGGCCAGGCCCGCCCCCTGCACCCCGGCCAGCGCCGGGTCGCCCGGAAGCGTGCCGAGCATGAAGCGGTAGTAGGCGACGGCGGCGCCGAAGCCGGCGGGCGCCGGGGCGGCGAGCGTGTCCTTCAGCGCCCGCATGAAGGTTGGGTCGGGGGTGAACCCCGGGGACCAGTCGCGCCAGAGCTTGTCGACCACCGCGAAGTCGTCGGCGGGTACGACCACGTCGGCGAGCGGCGACTGGAAGAAGAAGATGTACCAGGACCGCTGGAGCTGGTCGGGCGACGACAGGAACCGGCTCATCAGCGACGCCGGGTGGGGGACGGCCATGGTCACCAGGCGGCGGAAGCGGTCGGGCCGGTGCCCCGCGGCGGTGTAGGCGGCGATCGCGCCCCAGTCGTGGCCGACCAGGACGGCGTCACCGCCGGGTGCGAGGGCGTCGGTGAGGGCGAGGGCGTCGAGCGCGAGGGAGGCCGCCTCGTAGTTGCCGTCGGGGGCGGCTCCGCTCGGCGCGTACCCGCGCAGCCAGGGGGCCACGGCCCGGAACCCGGCCGCACCGAGGTCGCCGAGGAGGCCCTCCCAGGTGGGGGCGTGGTCGGGGAACCCGTGCAGGCACAGGGCGAGGGGGCCGTCGGGCGGGCCCGCCTCCAGGTAGGCGACCCGGATGCCGTGGGCCTCGACGAAGCGCGTCTCCATGACCGGCGAGGCTACGCGCCCGCCGGCGGGCGGTTCCCACGCTCCGGGATGGTCGGTATCCTTTGATGTATGGGGGGTTCGAACGGTACGGCCGGTGCGCCTCGGCGTACGTCTCGGCCGCCATCTCCGGGTGACGTCGGCGGAGGCGCCGACCGGCTCGGCGGGCCCGGCGGCGTGAGGGTCGAGTTCTTCGGGGTCCGGGGCTCCACGCCGTGCGACGGGCCGGCGGTCAGCCGCTACGGCGGCAACACCTCGTGCGTGGTCGTCGAGGCCCCCGGCGAGGCGCCCCTGATCCTCGACCTGGGTACGGGCTTGAGGGGCTTCGGCTGCCGCCTCGAGGCGCAGGGGCGGGCCGGCGGCTTCGAAGGCGCGGCGCTGCTGACCCACCTCCACTGGGACCACATCCAGGGCCTCCCGTTCTTCGGCCCGGTCTCGACCGGTGGCGGGGCGCTCGACGTATACGGACCCCGGTTTCACGACGCCACCCTCTCCGAGGCCTTCGCGGGCGTGATGTGCCCGCCGTACTTCCCGGTCCGCCCCGGCGAACTCGCCGGCGCCGTTCGCTTCCACGACGTGGGCTCCGACAGCTTCGCCGTCGGCGGCTACGGGATCCGGTCGGGGTGGGTTCCCCACACCGGGCCGACGCTCGGTTTCCGCATCGAGGTGGCCGGCGTGAGCGTGGTCTACGTCCCCGACCACGGGTCGGCGTTCGGCCGGGGCGGCGAGGGCACGGTCCCGCAAGCCGTGATCGACCTCTGCGCCGGCGCCGACCTGCTCATCCACGACGCCCAGTACACGCACGAGGAGCAGGAGGCCAAGGCCCGGTTCGGGCACTGCACCGTGGAGTACGCGGTCGAGGTGGCCCGCCGTTCCGGGGTGCGTGGCCTCGCCCTCTTCCACCACGACCCGGCGCACTCCGACGCGCTCGTCGACGCGCTGGCCGCGCTCGCCTCCGACCGGGCCGAGCACGCCGGCGGCTTCGAGGTCGTCGCCGCCCACGAGGGCCTGGTCCTCGGGGTGTCGGCCCGATCCGGCGCGGTCCCGTCGGTGCCGGCCGCCGCGGGGGCGACGAGCCGTTGAGCTCAGGCCTCCCGATCACCGGCGCCGAACTGCTCCAGCCCGACGGAGCGGCCTTCCGCGAGGTGCTGGGCCGGTTCGCCACCGGGGTGACCATCGTGACGGCCGTCGCCGGCGACGAACCCGTGGGGATGGCCGTCAACTCGTTCACGTCGGTCTCGCTCGACCCGCCCCTGGTCCTGTTCTGCGCGGCGCGCACCTCCACCACCTGGCCGCGCATCCGCTCGGCCCGACGCTTCGCCGTCAACATCCTCGGCGACCACCAGGAGGACGTGTCGCGCCTGTTCGCCACCAAGGGTGCTGACCGGTTCGGCTCGGTGGCCTGGCACGTGGGGGTGAGCGGCGCGCCCTTGCTCGACGACGTCCTGGCCTTCGTCGACTGCACGATCGAGGCCGAGCACGACGCCGGCGACCACGTGATCGTGGTGGGGCGGGTCCTCGACCTGGGCATCGGTGCGGAGTGCGGCCCGCTCCTGTTCCACGGCGGCGGCTACGGCCGCCTCCTGGGCTGACGCGGCGCCGGTCGACGGTCGCGGGCCGGCGGGATCCGAGGGGCGCAAGGCGACGGCGTGGCGGCGGGCTTCGACTTCACGGCCGGGTCCGAGGCGGCGCGGGTGGCGATCGGCTGCGTCCTCGTCGCGTCGGGAGTGCTGAAGCTGGGCCGTACCGATCCCGCCGACGTCGCGGCGCTCGGCGTGCCGGCGCCGGCGGCGACGGTGGCGGCCGCGGCGCTGCCCGTGGTCGAGGTGGTGCTCGCCGGCTGCGTGCTCCTGGTCGGCGGGCCGTGGCCGGCCGCGCTGGCGGCGGTGCTGTTCGCGCTCTTCACGGCGGTGGTCCTGCGGGCGGCGGTGCGGGGCGCGGCGGTCCCGTGCCGGTGCTTCGGGTCGCTGTCGTCGAGGCCGGTCTCGTGGCTCACCGTCGTCCGGAACGTGTTCTTCCTCGCCCTGGCCGTGGTCGCGCTGGTGGGGGGCGGAACCGGGGCCCCGCCGTCGTGGCCCGTGCTGGGCGTTCTCCGGGGCGTGTCGCTCGCCTTGATCCTGGCCGCCTGAGGCGGTCAGGCTCTGCGCCATGGCCGAGCTCGAGCGTTCTTCCGTGATCGACGGCGTAGTGGTGGTCACCCCCCGCGTCTTCGCCGACGACCGGGGGATGTTCGTCGAGACCTTCCGCCAGGAGTGGGTTCCCGGCGCCCCGCCGATGGTCCAGGCCAACCGGGCCGACCGCCAGCAGGGGTGCCTCGTGGGGCTGCACTTCCACCGTCACCAGGCCGACTACTGGTACGTGCCCTTCGGCCGGGCGCTGGTGGCCCTGCACGACCTGCGGGAGGGCGGTCCCACCGACGGCGCGTCGGTGACCCTCGAGATCGGTCCTCACGACCATCGCGGCGTGTACATCCCGCCCGGGGTGGCGCACGGCTTCTACGCGTTGACCGACCTGACCATCACGTACCTCGTCGACAACTACTACGACCCCGACGACGAGCTCGGCGTGGCGTGGGACGACCCGGCGCTCGGGATCGACTGGCCCGACCGGTCACCGATCCTGTCGGAGCGCGACCGCACCAACCCGCTGCGGGCCGACATCCCGGCCGAGCTCCGTCCCCGCCACCACGGCTGACGGGCTCGGGAGCCCCGGCGCGCGCTCGTACCCGCCGTGCGCCGTACCCCCGGCCGGCCGAACCGGCCGTTCACCCGCCGCCGCGCGGGTGCTCGACCCGGCGCCGGACCCGTACCGCGAGGTTGATGCCCGTGGTGGCCTGAAGGGCGCAGTGCGCCGCCACCACGAGGGCGAGCAGCCAGGCGAGGAACGCCAGGTCGAGGAGCCCGATCCCGGTGGCCAGGACCAGGACCACGGCCAGCGCCCCGTAGGCGAAGCGTGTGGGTCCGGGGTCCTCGAGCGTGGTGGGCGGTCCGGTGCGGGCGGCCACGACCGTACTCCAGAGGCGCTGGAAGGGCGCGACCCGGGGTTCGACCGCCCCGAGGGCCAGCACCACGGCCCAGGCCGGGATCACGTACCAGAAGTGGAAGACGAAGCCCCCGAACAGCACCACCGCCGCCACCGCTTCGTCGAAGCGCAGCATCCGGGCGTCGACGGGTGGAGGCGTCGGCGACGACGGGGGAGGGGACGCGGGGGGAGGCTGCGCGGGGGGACCGGCCACGGCGCCGAGAGTACCGGCGGGTACCCTGGGGCCGCGGCAAGAGCAGCGGCGTCCACGCCCGGACCCCGGCCCCGGGGTGGGCGGGCCGGAGCGCCCCGGCGCCTTGCACGCGGCGACGCGGGGGACACGTGACCAACGACCCGACGGTCAACGACAAGGAGTCGCGGCGCGCCGGCTGGCGGCTCATGTGGAGCGCGACCCGCCCCGAGACCGGGTGGCTCGTCACCGGTGTGGTCGCGGGCCTGGTGTGGACCGGGGCCAAGCTCGTCGTCCCCCTCCTCGCGGCCCGGGCCGTCGACGACGGGATCCGGCGGGGTGAGAGCGGGACGGTCGTGCGCCTGGTGGTGGCCATGCTGGTCGTAGGGCTCGTCCAGGCCGTGGGCACGGGCCTGCGCCGCTACGCGGCCTTCCACATCGCCCTGCGGGCCGAGACCGACCTCCGCCAGCGGCTCTTCACCCGGCTCCAGAGCCTCCACTTCTCGTTCCACGACCAGTCGCAGACGGGCCAGCTCATGGCCCGGGCCAACACCGACATCCAGCAGATCAACACGGCGCTGGTGCTGATCCCGCTCACGGTGGCGAGCTTCATCACGCTGGCCGGTGTGGCGGTGATCATGGTCCTGAAGAGCCCGTTGCTCGCGCTCCTGGCCCTCGGCACCCTGCCCTTCCTGAGCCTCGCCGCGACCCGCTTCAGCCGGAGGCTGGCGCCCGTGAACCTGGCCCTCCAGGAGGAGCTGGCCGACGTGTCGGAGGTCGCCGAGGAGACCGTCGCGGGCGTCCGGGTGGTGAAGGGCTTCGGGGCCGAGGCCCGCCAGGTGCGGCGCCTGACAGCCGAGGCCGACGCCGTCCTCGACCGGGCCCTCGACGCGGCGCGGCTGCGGGCCCGCTTCCTCCCCCTTGTCGACTTCCTTCCCACGCTGGCGATGGTCGCGATCCTCTGGTACGGCGGGCACCTGGTGCTCGACGGGCGCCTGGAGGTCGGCGACATCCTCGCCTTCAACCTCTACGTGCTCATGCTGATCTGGCCCCTGCGGATGGCCGGGATGCTGGTCGCGCAGGCGTCGCGGGCGTCGGCGTCGGGCGGCCGGATCCACGAGGTCCTCGCCACCGAGCCCCGCATCGCCGATCGCGCCGGCGCGGCGGCGCTGCCGCCCGGCCGGGGGACGCTGGCCTTCGAGGGCGTCCGGTTCGGCTACGGCCCCGGCCCGGCCGTGCTCAACGGTCTCGACCTGCGGATCCGCGGCGGGGAGGCGGTCGCCCTGGTCGGGGCGACGGGCTGCGGCAAGACCACCGTCGCCCGGCTCGTCCCCCGCTTCTACGACGTCGAGGGCGGGCGGGTGACGCTCGACGGCGTCGACGTGCGCGACCTGCGCCTCTCGGAGCTGCGCCGGGCGGTCGGGATCGTCTTCGAGGACACGTTCCTGTTCTCGGGGACCGTGCGCGAGAACATCGCCTTCGCCGACCCCGACGCACCGGTAGACGACGTGCGCCGGGCCGCGCGCCTCGCCGGCGCGGCCGAGTTCGTGGAGGCTCTCCCCGACGGCTACGGCACGATGATCGGCGAGCACGGCTACTCGTTCTCGGGCGGTCAGCGCCAGCGCATCGCGATCGCGCGTGCGGTGCTCGCCGACCCGCGGGTCCTGATCCTCGACGACGCGACGTCGGCCGTCGACCCCACCAAGGAGCACGAGATCCGCTCCGCGCTCCGTGAGGTGATGGCCGGGCGGACCACGCTGATCATCGCCCACCGTCCCGCGACCGTGGCCCTGGCCGACCGGGTGGTCCTCATCGACGGGGGCCGGGTGGCCGCCGAGGGCACGCACGAGGAGCTCCTCGTGACCTCGCCCCGCTACCGCGCCGTGCTGGCCGCGGCGGAGCTCGAGGCTTTGCTGCGCACCGCCGGCGACGACGCCGGCGAGGTGGACGGCGGCGAGGACGCCGGCGGTGTCACGGCCGCCCGCAGCGGCGAAGGGGGCCCGGGTTGACCCCCGCCGCCGCCGACGAGCGCCTCAGCCGGGCCGACGCCTCCCCCGTGGTGCGGCGCCTGGCGTCGATGCTGCGCGACCGGCGGGGCGAGCTGGCCCTGGCCACGGCCGTCGTGGTGGGCCAGACGCTGTGCCTGCTCGCCGGCCCGTGGCTGGTGAAGCGGGGCGTCGACGCCGGCCTGATCGGCGACGACCCCCGGGCGCTGAACGTCGCCGCCGTCCTCTACCTCGTGTCCGCGGTCCTCGGCCTGCTGTTCGGCCGCTGGGCCATCTGGCTGGTCAACCGCGTGGGGGAGAGGTTCCTGCGCGACCTGCGGGTGCGGGCGTTCCGGCACGTCCTCGACCTCGGCATGGACTTCTACGAGCGCGAGCCGACCGGCCGCCTGGTGTCGCGCCTCACCTCCGACGTCGACATCATGGAGCAGCTCGTCTCCCAGGGTCTCGTGATGTTCGTCCAGAACGCCCTGCTCCTCGTCGGCGCGGTGGTGGCGGTGTTCGCCATGAGCTGGCCGCTGGCCCTGTGCACCCTCGTGATCGTGCCGCCGGTGGTGTGGGTGACCCGCTGGTTCCAGCGGGCGTCGGGTCGGGCCTACGTGGCCGTGCGGGAGCGCATCGGCGAGACCCTGACCACCCTCCAGGAGGGCCTGGAGGGGGTCCGGGTGGTGCAGGCCTTCAACCGCCAGGGTGGCTTCATCTCCAAGTTCCGCCGCACGAACGAGGCCCAGTACGAGGCCAACCTGGAGGCGGTCCGGATCTCGGTCCGCTACTTCCCGGTCATCGAGCTGGCCGGCGTGGTCGGGATCGCCGTGATCGTGGGCATGGGGGCGTACTTCGTGGACCGGGGCACGATCACGGTCGGGGTGGTGCTCGCGTTCGTCCTGTACCTCAACAACCTCTTCGAGCCGATCCAGCAGCTCGGCCAGCTCTACAACACGGTGCAGCAGTCCGGCGCCGGCCTCCACAAGATCCTGGTGCTGCTCGACACCCCCTGCTCGGTTCCGGAGCGTCCCGACGGCGTGGAGCTTCCCCGCCGGGGCGACCTCGAGGTGAGCGGCGTGTCGTTCGGCTACGGCGACGGGGTCACGCCCGACACCGACGGCGTGGTCCACCCCGCCGGCCCCGACGTGCTCAGCGGCGTCGACCTCACCGTCGCCGCCGGGGAGCGCCTGGCCCTGGTCGGACCGACGGGCGCGGGGAAGTCGACGCTGGCCAAGCTCCTGGTGCGCTTCTACGACCCCCGGCGGGGCCGGGTGAGCTTCGGGGGCGTCGACCTGCGTGACGCCCGCACGTCGAGCCTGCGCGACCGCATCGTGGTCGTGCCCCAGGAGGGCTTCCTCTTCGCCGGGACCATCCGCGACAACATCGCTCTCGGCCGGCCCGACGCCGACGCCGCCGCGGTGGAGGCCGCCGTCGACCGGCTGGGCCTGGCCGGCCTGTTCGAGGGCTTCCCCGCCGGTCTCGACACCGAGGTGCGCGAGCGCGGCTCGCGCCTCTCGGCGGGCGAGAAGCAGCTCGTGTCGCTGGCGCGCGCCGCGCTGGCCGATCCGGCCGTGCTCGTGCTCGACGAGGCGACCTCGAACCTCGACCCCGGGACCGAGCAGCGGCTCGAGGAGGCGCTCGACCACCTGACCGAGGGTCGGACCGTGGTGGTGGTGGCCCACCGCCTCACCACGGCCGCCCGCTGCGACCGCATCGCGGTCGTCGACGGAGGCCGTCTCGCGGAGTTGGGCTCACACGCCGATCTGGTGGCCCGGGGCGGTCACTACGCGCGTCTCTGGCGGGCGTGGGACTCGACGGCGCCCACCGGAGGCACGGCCGCGGACCTCCCCTGAGGACAAAGCGAGCCGCCCGCGCCCCGGGACGGCGCGGGCGGCTCGTGATCCACCGACGGAGGCCGGAGGATCGATCGTGGGCCGGGTCCGCCCATCCCGACCGCCGGTCTCTTGGCGGTCCTGCTACCCGAGCCGGTCGTCGGTCCGGTCGTCGTCCTGGCGGCGGCGCCGCCGGCGCAGCCCCATCAGCGACGCGCCGGCGGCGGCGAGGCCGAGGCCGGCGGAGGCCTGGTCGAGGAGCGCCGAGCCGGTGAAGGCCAGCACGCCGGCCTGCTCGGAAGCACCGCCTGCCGGGGCGCTGGCCCCGGGCCCGCCGACGACCCCGGGGAGGACCTCGATCGGGTTGCCGCCGGGTGGCGTCACGGGCGGGTTCACCGGCGGGTCGACGGGCGGGGTGACGGGCGGCGGGTCGCAGGCGTCGTCGTGGTCCGCCTGGCAGACCCGCACGAAGGAGTGGTTGCCGACGACGAACGCGTCGCCGGTGCGGATCACCGCGTTGCCGGCGATGTGCGACACGTCGACGGACTCGCCGGTGGCGTCGGCGACGGCGACGGCGTCGGGGTCGGCGGTGACGACCGACACCGAGATGTTGTCGCCGGTGTTGGCGAAGCTGATCCCGATGTTGAGGACCGCGCTCACCTGGCGGACGCTGACCGACGCGTTGCCGGGCATGCCCTCGTCGACCCCGGCCAGCGTCTCGGCGGCGCTGATGTCGCCGTTCACGGAGAGGAGCGCGCCGCCGAGGTCGATGGCCTCCTGGACGGCGGCGAGGTCGGTGCCGGTGAACGACGGGTCGGTGAACAGGGCGATGAGGCGCTGGAGTGCCGACTCGGCCGCCTCGACCTGGGCCCGCACGCCGGGGTCGATGTTGGCCAGCGTGAGCGACGAGCCGGCGGCGTTGAGGCCCGTGTTCGCGACGCCGAGGCCGAAGTTGCCGACCATGGCCTGCTGGTCGGCGGAGGCCACCCCGCCGGAGACCGCGCCCTGCACCTGCTGGAGGATCCCCGTGGTGGAGTCGTTGCCGACGGCGAGGGCGGTTCCGGCCTGGATGGCGGCCGTGCCGGCGGAACCGCCGGAGAAGGCGCCCTCACCGGCGGCCGAGGGGGAGATGCCGAACTCGTCGAGGAGCGACTCGATCACCCACTGGATGAGCTGGGCCTGCTCGGGGGAGATGCCCGATGCCCAGGCGGCGTTGAGGCCGGAGTTGGCGAGAGCGATGCCCACGTTGACGATCACGGCCCGCTGGGCGACGCTGAGGACGCCGCCGTTGCTCGCCACGGCCATGGTGATCTGGACGATGCCGGAGTCGGCACGGTTGCCGATGGCGCCGGCGGCGCCGGTGCCGATGTCGGCCTGGGCGCTGCCCGACGTGCTCCCGACCACCGCGGTGGCCTGGGCGTCGGGGGAACCCTCGGTGTAGAGGGTGCCGACCGCGAGGTTGGTGCCGGTGTCGCCGAAGCCGATGCCGATGTTCAGGACGGTCACGACCTGGCCGGTGGACGCGCCGCCGGTGATCTGGGCGGCCTGGATGACCTCGGTCACGGCCTGGTTCCCGGTCACGTTCGCGTTGCCGGAGCCGATCGCCGCGCTGCCGCCGGTGCCGGCCACGCCGGGCCACGCCGACGCGGCGTTGATGCCGGAGTTGGCGCCGGCCAGGCCGATGTTGATCACCAGCCCGACCTGGAGGACCTCGATCTGGCCGCCGGAGCTGGCCGTGACCTGGACCTGCTGGTCGATGCTGGACGTCGACTGGTCGCCGGCAGCCACGGCAGGGCCGCTGCCGACGCCGCTGATGGCGTTCCAGCTCGCGCCCTCGGTCCCGGTGCCGCCGGGGTTGCCGGTCCCGTTGCCGATGGCGACGTTCGACCCGGTCGTGGAGACCGCGGCGCCGCTCGTGGTCACCTGGGCCTGCTGGTTGGTGGTCTGGGTGGGCCAGGCGACGTCCTCGACGGTGCCGCTCGGCGGGGGAGCAGCGGCGGGGGGCGAGTCGGCCGGGGTGGGGTCGGCGGCGTCGGTGCCGACGACGGCGTTCGTCTCCGGCGCCGCGGGCGGGGCGGGAACGGGCCAGGCGGCGGCCGGCGGGGGGCTCGACTGCTGCGAAGGCGCCGCGTCGGGCGGGGCGTCGGCGGCGTGGGCCCGGCCGGCGAGGACGACCATCGCCACGAGGAGCGCGCCGGTCACGATGAACAACTGGAAGGTGTATCGAAGCCCTCGGTACACGACTGACCCCTTACGTCGTTTCCCGGAACGTCCCGGGGGTGTCTGGTCCGGGGCCGTCCCCGGGTGGCCGAAGGGGTGACGGGGGGAGGGAAGCCGTCACCGGATCCCTCCCCCCCTCGTGTCACCTCTTCGTACGTGTGACTCAGCCGTTGATCGAGCTGCCGCTCGAGTTGCTGCCCGCGCTGGCGGAGCCGCTGTTGGACTGCGTCACGGTGGTGCTGCTGCTGTTGCTGGCACTCGCGTTGCCCGTCACGACGGACGCGCTGCTCGTGCCGGTGTTGGACGACGACGCCGAGTTGGAGGCGTTGCCGCCGACGTTGCCGGCCGTGATGCCGCTCGAGCACTCGACGTTCCCGCCGGAGA
>JADLDD010000025.1 GCA_020846855.1 Acidimicrobiia bacterium
CGCGGCCCTCGCGTTCGAGCGCGCCGCGGATGCCGTCGATGCGATCCCAGTCGATCCGATCGAGCCGGACGAGGTCGGAGCGGACGAGGTCGAGCCTGACCGGCGTCACCAGCGTGCCGAAGGCCGAGAGCACGCTGGCGTTGACCGGGAACACGACGCGGGGCGACTCGAGCAGCTCGGCGACCCCGCAGGCGTGGACCGGGCCGGCGCCGCCGAAGGCGAGCACGGTGACGCCGCGCAGGTCCACGCCCTGCTCGACGGCGTGCATGCGCGACGACGCGGCCATGTTCTGGTTGACCAGTTCGTGCACGCCCGCCGCGACCTCCTCGGTCGACAGGTGCAGCGGGTCGGCGAGGGCGTCGAGGGCGGCCCGGCAGGCGTCCATGTCGAGGGCCATCTCGCCGCCGAGGAAGAAGTCGGCGTCGAGCATGCCCAGGGTCAGGTCGGCGTCGGTGACGGCCGGCTTGGTGCCCCCGCGGCCGTAGCAGGCGGGTCCGGGGTCGGCGCCCGCCGACTCCGGACCGACCTTGAGGAGGCCCAGGTCGTCGACGCGGGCCTGGCTGCCGCCCCCGGCGCCGATCTCCACCAGGTCGACCGAGGGCACCGACACGGGGAACCCGGAGCCCTTCTTGAAGCGGTAGATGCGGGCCACCTCGAAGACGTTCGTCAGGTCCGGCTCGCCGTGCTCGATGAGGCAGCTCTTGGCCGTGGTGCCCCCCATGTCGAAGCACAGCAGGCGCTCCTCGCCGAGCCGGCGGGCGAAGAAGCCACCGGCCAGGGCCCCGGCGGCCGGGCCGGACTCGACCAGGCGGATCGGCGCCCGGGCCGCATCGGCGGCCGACACGACGCCGCCGTTGGACAGCATCATCAGCACCGAGCCCCCGAAGCCCTCGCTCTTCAGCCACTCCTGGAGCTCGGCGAGGTACGGGCCGATCACGGGGATGGTGGCGGCGTTGCACGCCGTGGTGATCATCCGCGGGTACTCGCGGATCTGGGGGGAGATCTCGGCCGAGATGCACACCGGCACCCCGAGCGCGGCGACGAGGTGCTCGGCCACCGCCCGCTCGTTGGCCGGGTTGGCGTAGGCGTTGATGAGGCACACGCCGACCGCCTCGATGTTCGCGGCGCGTAGCTCGTCGGCCAGGGCGTCGAGGGCTTCGGGCGTCGGCGGCTCGGCGGCGACGCCCTGGGCCGTGGTGCGCTCGGCGATCTCGAACACCCGGTCGCGCGGCACGGGGGGCGGGGGGAACTCGATCTGCAGGTCGTACATGTCGTAGCGGTGCTCGCTGCGGATCTCCAGGGTGTCGCCGAACCCCCGGGTGGTGACGATCGCCGCCCGTCCGATCTTGCCCTCGATGAGAGCGTTGGTGATCAGGGTCGTGGCGTGCACGATCGGCGCCGTGATGTCCGACGGCGCGACCCCGACGCGGCGCAGGAGTTGCATCACGCCGGTGCGCACCCCGTTGAGGGGGGCCGACGGGGTGGTCAGCGTCTTGTCCACCTCCACGGCGCCGGTGGCCGCGTCGACGAGGACGATGTCGGTGAACGTGCCGCCGATGTCGACGGCAAGTCGCCAGTCGTGGGTCACGATGAGGCTCCTGGCTGGGTGCGGGGCGGGGAGAAGATGTCGAGGATCCAGACCTCGTCGAGCTCGTCGTCGCCGACGAAGACGCTGTCGCCGTGCCACACGTTGACGGGGGCGAGGTAGACGTCGCCGGGGCCGAGCACGGACCGCTCCGGGCGGTCGGGGTCGGAGTCGATGCGGAAGTCGAGCTGGCCGCGCATGACGATCCCGAGCTGCTCCTGCTGGTCGTGGCGGTGGAGGAACGAGCCGTGGGCTCCGCCGGCGATCCGCCAGAACCACAGCTCGAGGTTGTCGCCGAGGATCTTGCGGCGGCGGAAGCCCTCCCGGTCGGTCTCCTCGAACTCGGCGTCGTCGAAGAAGTAGAGGTAACGGGCGTCCGAGGTGACCTCGCTCATTCTGTTCCCTTTCTCCCCCGGTCTGGACACGTCTGGACTGATGGTCAGACCATAATACACGACGGCGGCGGATGCGAAACCAACCGGAAGTGTGACTCCAGCGCGGCGATGTGACCCCGCGGCGTTCACACTTCACCCGGCGCGGGAACTGAACCCGGGGCGCGGACGACCGGAGGGGACATGAACCGTCGCGTCGCTGTTGTCGTCTTCGCCCTCACGTCCGTCGCCGTCCTCACGCCCGTCGCCGCCATCGGCACAGCGCACGCCCACACCGCCACCGAGTTCGTCGCCGTCCCCGCCGGCTCGGAGGCGGTCGTGAAGATCGAGCCGACCCACGGGTGCGGCGAGTCGCCGACCGTCGAGGTGCGCGTGCTCGCCCCCGTCGCCGAGGCCGCCGCGGTCGCGGTCGACGGGTGGGAATCGTCGGCCGAGCCCTACGCCGAGGACGACACCAAGACGGTGCTGACCTGGACCGGCGGGGTGCTCCCGGCCGACACGCCGGGCGAGTTCCCGGTCGAGTTCGTCGTCCCCGACACGGTAGGCGAGCTGCTGCTGTTCCCCGCCGTGCAGACCTGCGAGAACGGCGAGGAGCTGGCGTGGATCGACGGCGACCCGGAGTCGGAGTTCCCGGCCCCCCGGCTGCTCGTCCTCGACGCCGACGCCGAGCCGGCGGCGACGCTCGACGACGTACCGGCCGACGCTCCCGGCCGCGACCTGCTCACCCAGGTCGTCGACGTGGACAACCCGACCGCCAGTGACCCGGTGGCGAGCACGCTCCCCGCGACCTCGGCACCCTGAGCACCCGCGCCCCGAAGGCGGTCGCCGCCCCCGGCGCTCGCGGCCGGCACCCGCTGGGCCCACCCGCGGTGGATGTCGCGACGATGGTCGACCCGCAGCACCTCCATCTCGTGGGTGGCGTCATCGACGCGGTAGATCACGCGGATCGAGCGTCTCCTCGAGACTCTCCAGATCGGCGAGGCTCATCAGCACGGCCGCGGGCTTTCCGTTGCGACTCACGACGACGCGCTCGTGGTGTCGCCCGACCCGATCGACGTAAAAGGGCGGCGAGCGGTGAGGGAGCTTGACGGCCCTCGCCGTCAGGTCAGGCCCAACGAGCAGGGTCTC
>JADLDD010000026.1 GCA_020846855.1 Acidimicrobiia bacterium
GCGCGGGCGGCGCCCAGGGCGGCGCCGTCGTGACGCCGCCACCGCCAGTACGCGACCGCGCCCGCGCCCGCGGCGGCCACCACGCCGCCGGCGATCGCCGTGCCGGCGGGTGGGGGGGCGACCCGCCGGTCGCGCAGGCGGACAGGCCTCTCGAAGCGCCGCACCTCCCAACCCCGCTCGCCGGCCAGGCGGGCGAGCTCACGGTCGGGGTTCACGGCGACGGGGTGGCCCACGGCCTCCAGCATCGGCGCGTCGGTGATCGAGTCGCTGTAGGCGTACGAGTCCTCGAGCGCGAGCCCCGCGTCGCGGGCGTACCGCCTGATCGCCTCGACCTTGTACGGGCCGTACGCGTAGAACTCGAGCTCACCCGTGTACAGGCCGTCGGCGTCGATCCTGGCTCGGGTCCCGATCGCGTGGTCGACGCCCAGGAACGTGGCGAGGGGCCCGACGACCTCCATCGGCGACGACGACACGATCACCACGTCGCGGCCGGCGGCGCGGTGCTCCTCGATCAGCTCGACGGCCTCGGCGAAGATGATCGGCGACACGACGTCGTCGAGGGTCTCGCGGACGATCTCGGCGACGTGCGCGTGGTCCCAGCCGCGCGTCAGGGCGAGCATCGCCTCGCGGATCTTCTCCATCTTCGCCTCGTCGGCGCCCACGAGCATGTAGACGATCTGGGCGTAGATGCTGCGGACGATGGCGCGCTTCGAGAGCAGTCCCTCGCGGTAGAAGGGCTTGCTGAACGCCAGGACGGAGCTCTTGGCGATGATGGTCTTGTCGAGGTCGAAGAAGGCCGCGGCGCGCGTCATGCCCCCGAGAGGATAGGAGGCACCGGCGCCGCTTGACACGCGTCGGCGACACCCGTATCGTCCGGACCTCTTCCCCTCCACTTCCTCGGAGCCATCGCTGTCGCGCCCCGAGGAGTGGAGATGCCCCTGACCTTCTGGTCCCCCAAGGGCGGTTCGGGAACCTCCGTGTTCGCCGCCGCCTGTGCCCTGACCCTGGCCCGCGACCGTGCCGGCGGGGCTCGCCTCGTCGACCTGGCCGGCGACCAGCCCGCGATCCTCGGCCTTCCCGCCGACCCCGAACCCGGCCTGTCGGCCTGGCTCGCCACCGGTCCCGAGGCGCCGACCGACGCGCTCGACCGGCTGGCGGTGGAGGTGTCGCCGTCGCTCGACCTGCTGGCGGCGGGCCGTAGGGAGCCCGACGCCCCCGCCCCGGCGGCCGAGGCCGGTGCCGCGCTGGCCGCGGCGCTGGCGACCGGGGCGCGACCGGCCGTGGTCGACGCCGGCCGGGCGCGCGACCCGGCGTCCCAGGCCCTGATCGAGGTGGCCGGCGGTGGCGTCGTCGTCGTGCACCCGTGCTACCTGGCCCTGCGACGGGCCGTCGCGTCGCCCCTGCTCGCGCGTTGCCGCGGGGTGATCCTGGTCGAGGAACCGGGCCGGGCGCTGACCGGGCGCGACGTCCACGACGTGCTGCGCCTCCCGGTGCTGGCCCGGGTCCCGATGCGCGCGGCCACGGCCCGGGCGGTCGACGCGGGCGTCCTCGCCGCCCGCCTGCCGTCAGAGCTCGCCCGGGCCGCGGGCCTGGCGCTGAGGGCCCTCGGCGCGGTGCCGGCCGGTCACGGTGAGGCGGCATGACCCTCACCACCCCCGACGCCGCCGACGGCGCGATCCGCCGAGCGGTCCACGAGGCGTTCCTCGCCGAGACGACCGCGGTGTCCACCGGAGACCCCGTGGCGATCGGTTCCCGCCTCGCGGAGCTGATCCACGAGACGGCCCCGCTCCTGTCGCGGTCCCGCCACGCGGCGCTGCTCGCGCAGCTGATCGACGACGTCACCGGCCTCGGGCCGATCGAACCGCTGCTCTACGACCCCGACGTCTCCGAGGTGATGGTCAACGGCCCCGGCCGCGTGTACGTGGAGCGGTCCGGCTCCGTGGAGCCGGTGCGGGTCGACATCGACGAGGCCGGGATCCTCCGCGCCGTCGAGAGGGTGATCGGTCCCCTCGGACTGCGCCTCGACCGCTCGTCGCCCGTCGTCGACGCCCGCCTCCCCGACGGCTCGCGCCTCCACGCCGTGATCGCCCCCGTGGCCGTCGACGGGCCCTACCTGACCATCCGGCGCTTCACCGTGCGGGCGCTCCCCCTCGCCGCGTTCGATCCCGGCGCGGCCGGGCCGTTCCTCGCCTGGGCCGCCCGGGCGGGCTGGAACCTGGTGGTGGCCGGGGCCACGAGCACGGGCAAGACGACCTTCCTCGACGCCCTCGCCGGTGAGATCCCCGCGTCGGAGCGGATCGTCACCATCGAGGAGACCGCCGAGCTGGCGCTCCGGCAACCGCACGTGGTGCGCCTCGAGGCGCGGCCGGCCAACTCCGAGGGGGCCGGGGCGGTCACGGTGCGCGACCTCGTCAGGGCCGCGTTGCGGATGCGGCCCGACCGGATCGTGGTGGGCGAGGTCAGGGGAGCGGAGGCGCTCGACATGATCCTGGCCCTGGCCACCGGCCACGACGGTTCGCTCTCCACGGTCCACGCCGGTTCGGCGCCCGAGGCACTGGCCAGGATCGAGACCCTGGCGCTGCTCGGTTCGGCGGTGCCCATGGGAGCTCTGCGGAGCCAGGTCGCGGCGTCGATCGACGGCGTGGTGCACCTGGCACGCTCCGGCGTCGGGGGTCGGATGGTGTCCTCCGTCGCCGAGGTGGCACCGGCCGGGCGGCGGCTGGCGGCCGTGCCCCTGTTCGAGCGTTCCGGCGGCACCGTACGGCCCACCGGGCACCGGCCGGCACGCCGGGCCCGGCGCCCCGGCGTGGAGGCCGCCCGGCCGGAGTGGTTCTCGTGACGGCCTTCGCGGTGGTCGGCGCCGGCACCGTCGTGGTGCTCGTGTGCTCGGCGCGTCGCGCGGGAGCGACGGTTCGGGTGGCCGGCCTGCGCCGGGCGGTGGAGGCGGGTTCCGACCCGGGGCGGCGGGCCCGGTGGCTCGGGCCGCGGCTTGCCGCCGCCGGGCTCGAGGTCGATCCCGCGACGGCGCTCGGGGCGTGGCTCGGCGCCGTGGTGCTGGCCGCGGGGGTCGGGGGGGCGGCCTCGCCGGTGGTCGGCCTGCTGAGCGCCGGGGGAGCGCTCGTCGCCGGCCCGGCCGGGCTCGCCCTGGCGCGGGCACGAGTCGAGCGGCGGCGGGCCGCCGAGCTGCCGGAGGTGCTCGAACGCGTGGCGTCGGAGCTCCGGGCGGGGGGTACGGTGGCCGAGGCCGTCGCGGCGCTCGGCGCGGCGCCCGGCCCGCTGCACCACGACCTGCGGGCGGTGAGCCGGGCGATCGACCGGGGCGCGTCGCTGGTCGACGCCCTGGGCGGCTGGGCCCGCCGGTCACGGGTGGAAGGCGCGCGCGAGGCGGCCGGGGGGCTGGCCGTCGTGGCCCGCCTCGGTGGTGCCGCGGCGCCCGCCCTCGAGGGCCTGGCGGCGGCGCTGCGTGATCGCCTCGGCGCCGCCGAGGAGTCCCGTTCCCAGTCGAGCCAGGCCCGCATGTCGGCTTGGGTGGTGGGGGCCGCGCCGCTTGCGTACCTGGCCTTCGCCTCGGTCGCCGACCCCGGGTCGACCTCGATGCTGCTCACCACCACGGCCGGCCGCGTCTGCCTGGCCGGGGGGCTCCTCCTCGAGGGGGCCGGCGCGGTGTGGATGCGGCACATCGTCGCGGGTGGTGGGCGCTGATGCCGGCCGCCGGTGCCGGTGCCGACGTGCCGACCTGGGTCTACGCGTCGGCGTCGGGGATGCTGGCGGCGGGGGCGGTCCTCGTCGCCGGCCGGGCCCGACCCCCCGCCCGGCGGGCTCGCCTCCTGTGTGACCCGCCGGGTCCGGCCCGTCTCCGGGCGCCGTGGGCACGGGCGGTGATCGGGCTGTCGGCCGTCGTCCGGAGGTCCCCGGCCGGCGCGGTGGTGGGTGGGTTGCTCCGCCGGCGGGCCACCGCCCGCTCGCGGTCGGCCCGGGAGCGGGCGCTGCCGGCCGCCGTCGATCTCCTGACCGTCGCGGTGGCGGCGGGGTGCTCGCCGTACGAGGCCGTCGTGTCGGTCGCTCCGTGGATGCCCGGCGCGGTCCGGCCCGCCTTCGAGGCGGTCGTGGCGCGGGTCCGGATGGGCGACAGCCTGGTGGGCTCGGTCGACGACGCATTGGCCCGGGATCCGGTGTTGGAGCCCCTCGCCCGGGCGCTCGAGGTCACCGATCGCCTCGGTGCCCCGGTGGGACCGGCACTGGCGCGCCTGTCGGCGACGGTGCGAGCCGAGGTCCGCCGACGCGACGAGAGCCGGGCCCGCACCGTCCCCGTCCGCCTGCTCTTCCCCTTGGTGTTCCTGGTCCTCCCGGCCTTCGGTCTCCTGACGGTGGTCCCGGCGCTCCTCGTGTCGTTCCGCGCCCTCTGACCCACGCCGACCGGCCGGGACGCCCGCCTTCCCCGCCCGTCTTCCCCCGTTACTCCCCGGGCCGGTCCTCCGCGGCCCGGGCACCGATCCGCCAACCCGAACAAGGAGAAGCCGTCATGTCGATCGCCAACCGTTCCCTTCGCGAGTCCGTCGGCCGGTCCGCCTCCGCGGTCCTCGCCGTGGCCGTCCGCCTGATCCTCGGGGCGCGCCGGGCCCTGGGCCGCGCGCGTTCGGCACCGGCGCGCTGGAGCGCCGCGGCCGCCGAGGCAGGCCAGACCACCGCGGAGTACGCCCTGGTCATCCTGGGCGCGGCGGCCGTCGCGACGCTGCTGATCACCTGGGCGACGAAGAGCCACGCCGTGGGCCGCCTCTTCGACACCGTGATCGGCAAGGTCGTGCCCTGAGTCGTGGCCGGTCGTCGGGGAACCCGCGGGCAGGCCACCGTCGAGCTGGCTCTGCTCATGCCCCTGGTGGTCTTCGCCATGCTGGCCGTCGTCCAGGTGGCCCTGGTGGTGAGAGCCCAGGTGCTCGTGGTGCACGCGGCCCGGGAGGCGGCCCGCACCGCCAGCGTCGACCGCGACCCGGCGCAGGCGGTGGCCGCGGCCCGGCGGGTGATGGCCGGCGTCGAGGTCGAGCAGGGGGCCCGACCCGGCATCGGGGAGCCGCACCGCGTGACGGTCCGCCTCCGGTACCGGACCGCGCTCCCA
>JADLDD010000027.1 GCA_020846855.1 Acidimicrobiia bacterium
CCGTACTTGACCAGCAGCTCGAGGTAGTCGCGTTGGTACAGGACCTTCACCGACACGCCGTAGAGCTCGCGGACACGCCGCGCCTTGCGGTTCTTCTTGGTCACGAGCTTCTGGTTCAACGTCGTGATCTCGATGTAGGTGTCGGAGGCCGGCAGGTAGAAGTCGGGGGTGAACGCCTGGGTCGGGTGACCGTCGTGGTCGCGCGCGATTGTGAAGGTGCGCGGCTCGTAGTCCCACTCGATCCCGTAGAAGTCGAGCAGCTTCGCGAACTGGCGCTCCGAGTCGTGGGCGAAGCGCACCCGTTCGTGCGGAAGCCGTTCCAGGGTCACGGGACCGCCGGCTCGCTCCCCGCGGGGAAGAGCTCGTGGATGCTCGTGTCGAGCTGCTCCACGACCGGGCCGAGCGGGACGATGTTGAGGACGCCCTGGCCCCTGCGGACCAGGTCGACCATCTCCTCGCCCGTCCGGGCGATCACCGATCGGGCTCCGTGCAGCACGAGGCTGGCCGACGCGACGTCCTCGCCGAGGTGCCCCCGCAGGTACTCGATCGCCTGGCGGGCCGTGCGCAGCGAGATGCCGGCGTCGAGGAGGCTCTTGATGACCTTGAGCACCACGAGGTCGCGGTAGGAGTACCGGCGCTGCGAGCCGCTCCCCTGCGCGTCGGCGATCGACGGGCGCAGCAGGTCGGTGCGGGCCCAGTAGTCGAGCTGGCGGTAGGAGATCCCCACGATCTTGCAGACCTGGGGTCCTCGGTACCCCACCTCCTCCCAGGCCTCCGACCCCGGCGCGGCGAGCACACCCTGCTCGACCCGGGCCGGTGCCGGCGCCTCTGAGGGCGCCTCGGCCGTGGCACCCGTCCCGGCCGGATCGACCGCCGCCGCTTCGCTCACCATCTGCCGACCTCCTGGCGAGGCGGGGCGATCCGCGGGTGCAGGCGACGGCGCACCGCCGGTGCCCGGCCGCGGGCGAGGCCACCGGGACCGTACGGCCTTGCCGCGCGGTCGCCGGGGCGCGAGATCACACCGCCGTAGTTACGGACGTGTAGACCCTACCCCGGCCCGGGGCGGTGGTCAAAGGGCCCTCAGGCGAAGTCCTCCGGCGCGACCTGGTCGAGGAACTCGCGGAACTGCTCGATCTGGCGCTCGTCCTTCTCGTCGTCGTCGTCGGCGTCGAAGAGGACCCCGGCCTCGTCGAGGACCTCCTCGTCGACGAAGATCGGCACGGTGTCGGAGTAGCGGACCGCGAGGGCGATGGCGTCGGAGGGCCGCGACGAGATCCGCGACGACGAGCCGTTGCGGACCAGCTCGATCTCGGCGTAGAAGGTGCCGTCGTGGAGCTCGGTGATCTCGACCCGGTCGAGGCGCGCCGTGAGGTCGTCGAGGACGGTCTTGAGCAGGTCGTGGGTCATCGGCCGGGGGGTGTCCATGCCCTGGAGGGCGTAGACGATCGCCGTCGCCTCCGGCGGCCCGATGAAGATGGGCAGGTACCGGGGGCCGTCCTGCTCGCGGAGGAGCACGATCGGCTGGTTCGTGGGAACCTCCAGGCGGACGCCCACCAGCGACACTTGGATCACGGCTACCCCTCCGGCCTAGTGAGCCAACGATAGCATCGCGTTTCCGGGTTCCCACCCGGCGCGGAGGCCTGCCGGGCGGCCGCCCGGGCGGTCACCCGGGCGGCCGGTCGTAGACCTCCGGCACGTACGCCGCCGGGTCCGCGAGCACCACCTCGCGCCGTCCCTCGTGGATGCGGGGCAGGTTGCGGTACTGCTCGTGGTGGTGCAGCCCGTAGCCGAGGACGAAGGTGTCGGGCACCTCCAGGCCCCGGTAGCGGATGTCGACGGGCACGATCCGGCGGACGGTCCGGTCGAGGAGTGCGCACAGCTCCACCCGTCGCGGTCCCCTCTCCTCCAGGTAGCGGCGCAGGTAGGTGACGGTCAGGCCCGTGTCGACGAGGTCCTCGACGATCACGACGTCGGCGCCGGTGATGTCGCCCTCCAGGTCCTTGACGATGCGGACCCGTCCGGAGTCGGGCGCGTAGCGGGAGATGGCCATGAAGTCGACCTGCACCTCGGTGCCGGTGACCGCCCGCACCAGGTCGGAGAGGAAGATGACCGCCCCCTTGAGCACCCCGACGAGCACCACCCCGTCGGGGTGGTCGGCGGCGATCTCGCGCCCCAGCCGGGCGACGTGGGCGGCGATCTCCTCCCGGTCGAGCAGCACCGGGACCGCCGTCATTCCGAGAGCAGCTCCGCCGCCGAGCGCCGGAGGAACGCGGTCCGCAGCGCCCTCCCCCACCCCGCCAGCTCGGCGAGCTCCTCGCGCGCCCGGGCCCGCGCCTCGGGGTTGCGCTGCCGGAGGTGGCCGACCAGGACCTGGCCGAAGAGGGTGGCCTCGCGCTCGGCGAAGGTGAGGTACATCCGGAGGTGGCGGGCCTCGATCCCCCGCCGGAAGAAGGCCGCGGCCAGCCGGGCGACGGTCAGGGCGTCGTCGTCGAAGACGACCCGGTCGCCCGCGCGGGCGGCGGGTACGACGAGGCCGTACGCCTCGAGGTCGCCGACCTGGGCGGCGTCGAGGCCCGCGGCCCGCCCCAGCTCCTCGCGGGTGAGGCTCACACCGCTGACCCCGCTCGAGAGGTCGTCGCCCGCCCCCTCGTCGACGGCGATCGGCACGTCGACGGCCCGCGGTGCGCTCCCGGCCCCGGGGCGGCGGCCCCCACGGGCCGGGGGCCCGGCCGCCGCCCCGGCCCCTCCGAGGTCGAGGGCCGGTTGCGCCCGTCCGGGCTCGGCGCCGACCGCGGCCGCCACGGCCGCCCCGTCGTCGAGGCTCAGGTCGCCGCCCGCGGCGTCGATGGCGTCGAGGCGGTCCTTGATCACCTTGAGGGGCAGGAAGTGCGTCTTCTGCTGGTGGAGGACCCAGCGGAGCCGCTCGACGTCGGCCTCGAAGAACTTCCGGTAGCCCGACGGCGTCCGCTCCGGTTCGATCAGCCCCTGGCTCTCGAGGAACCGGATCTTGGAGATCGTGACGTCGGGGAACTCGTCCTGGAGGAGGGCGAGGACGTCGCCGATCGAGCGGTGGTCGCGTCGGCGGGCCGCCAAGTCTCAGCTCCCGAGGTGGAAGGAGACGACGTAGCGCCCCACCTGGATCTCGTCGCCCTCGGCGAGCGGCGACGTCTCGATGCGCTCGCCGTTGACGTAGGTTCCGTTGAGCGAGCCGGAGTCGCGGACGCGCCAGGCGTCGCCGGCGTGCTCGACCACGGCGTGGCGCCGCGACACGGTGATGTCGTCGAGGAAGACGTCGGACTCCGGGTGCCGGCCGAGGCTCGTACCGCCCGGCGACAGCGCGAAGACGCTGCCGGCGTTCGGCCCTCGCGCGACGCGGAGCAGCGCGGTGCCGAGCGGGATCTCGGCCGTCGGCTGCTCGGCCGGCGCGGCGGCGACCGGCATGCTCATCGTGGTCTCGTCGCCCTGCACCGAGGCCCCGCACTGCGAGCAGTAGCGGGCACCGGACTCGACCTGGTTCCCGCAACGGCCGCACACCATGCCCGCAGGCTACCCGCAGGTGGAAAACGGCACCAACGAGCCGTCAACCTCCACCGCACGTGTAGACGGCAGGCCGCGACCTCAGCCCTCGGTCTGGGCCCGGTAGCCCTCGGCGTCGAGGAGCCCGTCGAGCTCGGCGGGCGCGGTCATCTCGATCGTGAAGAGCCAACCCGCCCCGTAGGGCTCGGAGTTGACCGCCTCCGGCGCCTCGCCGAGCGCCGCGTTCACCTCGGCGATGCGTCCCGAGACGGGCGCGTAGATCTCCGAGACCGACTTGGTCGACTCGACCTCGGCGCACGCGTCGCCGGCCGCGACCTCCGAGCCGACGTCGGGCAGGTCGACGTAGACCACGTCGCCGAGCGCGTCCTGCGCGAAGTCGGTGATCCCGACCCGGGCCGTCGATCCGTCGACGGCGACCCACTCGTGCTCGGACGTGTAGCGCAACTCCTCGGGCAGTTCCATGCCTCTCTCCAGGTCGGGGTGGACGGCGGGCGGGAGGTTCTCAGATCAACGGACGGCCTGACGTATCCGCCGGGCGTACTCCTGGGCGAGCTGGCGGGCGGCCTGGTCGGAGGGGCCCTCGGCCCAGACGTGCGAGAGCGCCTCCTCGGGATCGGGCAGGACGAGGGCCCAGCCGTCGTCGTGGAGCACCTTCACGCCGTCGACGAGGACGGTCTCCCGCCCGACCGCCCGCTCCATCATCTCGCGCATCACCGCGCCCTTCCGCTCCCACGGCGTGGGAACCGACTCGTGGGCCAGGTGGTAGCGCGGCAGGTCGTCGACGACCGCCGACAGGGTCCGCCCGGTCTCCGCCAGCATGTCGAGGGTGCGCACCAGCGTGGCCGCGCCGTCGAAGGCCGGGAGGAAGTCGGGCCAGATGAACCCGCCGTCCTGCGAGGCCGCGAAGTCGATGCTGCCGTCGGACGCGACGTCCATGAGGTGGGAGGCCGAGAGCTTGGTCCACACGATCTCGGCACCGTGCGCGGTCGCGATCGCCTCGGCCTGGCGGCTCACGGCCACGGGCAGCGCGATCCGGGCCTCGCTCTGCACCTCGACGACCAGGCTGAGGAGGGCGAGGAGGGCGTCGTCGGGGGTGAGGACCCGGCCTTCGTCGTCGACGAGGGTGGCCCGCTCACCGTCGGGGTCGACTATCACGCCGAGGTCGCTGCGCGACGCCCGGACCAGGTCGGCGATGCGGGCCTGGCGCACCTGGAGGTCGTCGACGGCCGCCGCCGCGGCTGCGGTGCTGGCGAACGGGTTCACCGAGAGCACGTCGGCGCCGATCTTGGCCAGGACCGTCGGCATGGCCAGCGACGCCGCGCCGTACGAGTAGTCGAGGACCACCTTGAAACGCGAGTCGCGCAGCCTCGGGATGTCGACGGTGCCGTGCAGGGCGGCGGTGTAGAACTCGAGGGCGCGGGGCGGGAACACGATGTCGCCGATGTCGCCGGCGAAGGCCCGCCGGTAGTCCTCGCGGTACTGGAGGCGCTCGATCCGGCGCTGCATCGCCTCGTCGATGTCGCGCCCGTCGGAGTCGAAGATCCGGATCTCGACGCTGTTGGGGTCGTCGGGCACCAGCCGCACGGTCAGCCCGCCCTGGCCTCCGGAGTTGCGGATCTGGAACCGCGTGAGGGGGACCGTGGCCAGCTCCACGTCGTTGACGTTCACCCCGGCCAGGTTCAGGCCCGCGATGGCGGCCCGCTTCAGGGCCCGGGCGGCCCGGCTGGTGTCGCGGCTGGTGGTCACCACCGAGCCCTTCTTGAGCGCGGTCCCGTAGGCCATGGCCAGGCGCACCGTGGTCTCGGGGGTGATGTCGACGTTGGCCAGGCCGCTGACGCCGCGGCGCCCGAAGAGGGTGCGGGCGCCGCGGCTCTCCCACACGATCGAGGCGTTCACGACCGCCCCCGACTCCACGGTCTTGAACGGGTAGACCTTGACGCCCGGGTTCACCACCGCGTGCTCGCCGATGAAGCTCTCGTCGCCGACGACCACCCCCTCGTCGACCCGGGCGTGGCTGCGGATGTCGGCGTTGCGCCCGAGGACCGCCCCCCGCAGCCGCACGCTGGGACCCACGTACACGTGGTCGTGGACCACCGACCGCTCGACGAACGCGTCGCGCTTCACCACCACGTCGGTGCCCAGGACCGAGTACTCGCGGACGTGGGCTCCGGCCTCGACCCTCGAGTTGGGCCCGATGACCGCCGGCCCGTCGACCCGGGCCTCGGGGTCGACGTAGGCGTCTTCGCCCAGCCACACTCCGTGGTCGACCTCGAAGCCCTCGATCTCGACGTGGACCCGGCCGTCGAGGATGTCCTGGTGCGAGCTGAGGTACGCCTCGAGGGTGCCGACGTCCTCCCAGTAGCCGTCGACGACGTGGCCGTGGATGGTCTTGCCGTCGGCGAGCACCGCGGGGAACACGTCGCCGGAGAAGTCGACGACCTGCCCCTCGGGGATGTAGTCGAAGATCTCCGGCTCGAGGACGTAGATCCCGGTGTTGATGGTGTCGGAGAAGACCTGACCCCAGGTCGGCTTCTCCAGGAAGCGCTCCACCGTCCCGTCGGGGCGGGTGATCACGATCCCGAACTCCACCGGGTCCTCGACCCGCTTGAGCGCGATCGTCGCGACGGCCCCCGACGCCCGGTGGGCCTTGACGAGGCCGCCGAGGTCGACGTCGGTGAGCACGTCGCCGGAGATGACCAGGAACGTCTCGGCGAGCTCGGCCTTGGCGTTGGCGACCGAACCGGCGGTGCCCAGCGGGACGTCCTCGCTCGCGTACCGGATCCGGGCCCCGAACTCCGAGCCGTCGCCGAAGTAGGTGCGGATCTGGTTGGCGAGGAACGCGACCGTCACGACGATGTCGTCGAAGCCGTGGTCGCCGAGCAGCCGGATGATGTGCTCGAGCATCGGCCGGTTGGCCATGGGGAGCATCGGCTTGGGCTGGTTGCTGGTGAGGGGCCGCAGCCGGGTCCCCTCGCCTCCGGCCAGGATCACGGCCTTCACTCCTGCCACCTCCCGACACCGTCGGCGTTGCCGTCACCGTCGCCGTCGTGGTCGTGGGGCCCGCGCCGCGCCGCCCGGCCCTCCCGCAGGGCCTCCCGGGCCAGGGGCACGTAGCCCGCGGCCGCTATGTAGCTCAGGACCAGGCCGCCGAGCGTGAAGATCCACGTGGCCACCAGGAGGAGCGTCCGGCCCCACGAACCGGAGGAGACCGTGTCGACGAGGAGGAAGCTGGGCAGGGCGAACATCAGGGCCAGCGTTCCCGCCTTGCCGACCCACTGCACGTCGATCCGGGCCGCCCCCGCGGCGGCCAGCAGCACGGCGGCGACCGAGATCGCCACCTCCCGGGCCAGGATGATCCCTCCCACCCAGACCGGGACGCTCCCGTCGACCAGCAACGCCACGACCCCGGCGACGAGCAGGATCCGGTCGGCGGTGGGGTCGAGGACCTTGCCGATCTCGCTGCCCTGGTCGAAGTGGCGCGCGATGTAGCCGTCGACCCAGTCGGACGCGCCCAGCGCGGCGAGCAGCACCACCGCCGCGACCCGGCGCTCGGCCCCGAAGAGCAGCCACAGGAACCACGGCACGCACAGGAGGCGGACGGCCGAGATGGCGTTGGGGACGGTCCACAGGCCCCGGTCGCGGGGCGGGTTCAGAGCCGCGGTCTCGGACGACGCCATCCCCTGAGCGTAGAGGGCGACGGCCGCGCCGTAGCGGCCGGACCGCGCGGGGATGCTCCGCCCCCTACTGGAGGCCGGCGGCGACCCCGCCGTCGACCGGCAGCGCGACCCCGGTGAGGTAGCGAGCCGCGTCGGAGCACAAGAAGGCGGCCACGGCTCCGAAGTCGGCCGGGTCGCCCACGAACCCCGCCGGGATCTGCGCCCCGGCCGCGGCGGGGTCGATGCCGAGGCCGGCGAGCCGCTCGGTGAGGTGCAGCCCCGGCTGGAGCGAGTTGACGGTCACGCCGTCGGCCGCGACCTCCCGGGCCAGGGTCTTCAGGTAGCCCGTGAGGCCGGCCCGGGCGGTGTTGGAGAGGACCAGGTCGGGCGCGGGCTGGCGGACCGTGATCGACGTGATCGCCACGATCCGCCCCCAGGTGCGGGCCCGCATCCCGGGGAGCACGACCTGGCACATCGCGATGGCCGAGAGCGCGTTGAGGGCGAAGGCGTCGGCGTAGGCGTGGAGGTCGGTGATCTCCCCCACCGTCCCGCGGGGCGGGCCGCCCGCGTTGGTGACCAGGATGTCGACCCCGCCCAAGGCCGCCTCGGCCGCCTCGGCGAACGCGGCGGCGCCTTCGGGGGTCGAGACGTCGGCCACGATCGGCACCGCGCCGTCGCCGAGGCGGGCGGCGGCCGCGTCGACGCCGGCCCGGTCGCGCGCGCACAGGGCCACCCGGGCGCCCTCGGCCGCCAGCGCGGCGGCGCACGCGTAGCCCAACCCCCGCGATGCGGCCGCCACGGCGGCCCGCCGTCCCCTCAGTCCCAGGTCCATCACCGGCTCCCCTCTCCCCGGGGCCCGCTCCGGGCCCTCACCCGCCGGCCTCCGCTACAGGCCCACCGCGGCCCCCTCGGCCCGCGGGTCGGTCGCCGCCGCGTAGCCGGCCGGCACGATCTCGATCGCGTGCGCGTGGCCGAACCCGGGGTCGCCGGCCGGGTCGACGACCACCCGGTGCCCACGCCGCCTCAGCCCGTCGACCCGGTCGGTGCCCGTCCCCTCCTCCACGTGCAGGTTCCCGGTGGAGAGGTCCACCCTCCAGCGGGGCCGGTCGAGGGCGCACTGGGGGTCGTCGCCCGCGTCGACCACGGATCGCAGGACCTGGACCTGCACCTGCGGCTGGGCGTCGGCGCCCATCGTCCCGAACACCAGCCAGGGCCGCCCGTCGCGGCGCGCCAGCGCCGGGATCAGGGTGTGCAGCGGGCGCACCGACGGCCCGAGGCGGTTCGCCGTGCCTTCCTCGAGGGTGAACGACGCGCCCCGGCCGTGCAGGTCGATCCCCCACTCCGGAACGTGGAGACCGGATCCGAAGCCGAGGAAGTTCGACTGGATGAGGCTCACGAGCATGCCCGCCTCGTCGGCGGCGCAGAGGTACGCGGTACCCCCGGACTGGGGGCGGGCCGGCCCGGGCGCACCGGCCCGGGCGGGGTCGACGGCCGCCCGGCGCGCCTCGACCCACCCGTTCTCGATCAGGGTCGAGGCGGGTAGCGCCATGTGCGCCGGCTCTCCCAGGTGGGCGTCGCGGTCGGCGAGGGCCAGCTTCACGGCCTCCGCCGCCAGATGGGTGGCGTCGAGGTCGGCCGGGTCGCCGGCCGCGGGCGGGAACCCGTCGAGGATGCGCAGCGCCTCGAGGGCCGTCACGCCCTGCGTCGGGGGTGGCAGCTCGAGGACCTCCACGTCGCGGTAGCGCGCCGCGATCGGTTCGGCCCACTCCCCCCGGTGGGCGGCCAGGTCGGAGGCGTCGAGGGGACCGCCGGCCTCCCGGACGGTCCGGGCGATCGCCTCGGCCACCGCTCCCCGGTAGTACGCGTCGCGCCCGCCGGCGGCAAGCTCCTCGAGCAGGCGGGCCAGGGCCGGGCGGCGCACCGTCTCGCCCTCCCCCACCCCGCCGTGGGCGGCCCGCCAGCCCGGGTACTCCACGTAGAGCGGGGCCGCGACCCGCGTCGACCTCGCCCCGTACGCGCTCATCGGGAAGCCGCCGCGGGCCAGGGCGACGGCGTCGGCGGCCACGTCCCCGAAGGGCAGGGTGCCGAAGCGGTCGAGGAGCGCGAACCACCCGTCGACCGCCCCGGGGACGGTCACGGTGTGCGGCCCGACGGCCGGCATCCGGTCGTGGCCGGCGCGGCGCAGGTCTTCGGCGGACGCGGCCGACGCGGCACGTCCGGCCCCGAGGTAGCCGTGGGCGCTTCCGTCGCGGGGGTCGTGCACGATCGCGAAGACGTCGCCTCCTACACCGCAGAAGTACGGCGCCACCACGGCCAGCACGAGGTTGGCGGCCACCGCGGCGTCGAGGGCGTTGCCGCCCCGGGCCAGGGTGGCCAGGCCCGCGCTCGACGCCAGGTAGTCGGGCGAGCAGACCGCGGCGCGGGGATAGCGGCGGGCGGTCCGGGCGGGGGGCGGGAGGCCGGGAGCGCGACCGGTCACGGCGGGGGGCCCGTCACGGGTCGTCGGGCCGGTCGCAGCCGTGGCACTCGAGCTCCAGGGTGGCGTGGGCGATCCCGAACCGCTCGGCGAGCAGGGCCTTGAGGGCGTCGCCGCGCTGCTGGGCGTCGTGGAGCGAGGGCTCGTCGCTGAGCACCACGTGGGCCGAGAGCGCCGGCGTGTCGGAGGCCAGGTCCCAGACGTGTACGTGGTGGACGGCGTCGACGCCGTGCTGGCCGGCCAGGGCAGCCGAGATCTCGTCGGGGTCGAGCCCGCGGGGCGCCCCCTCGAGGAGCACGTGCGTGGCATCGCCGAGCAGACGGCCGGCGGCCGCCACCACCAGCACCGCGACCACGATCGACGCCATCGGGTCGGCCCGGTCCGCGCCGAAGGCGACCACGGCCGCGCCGGCCCCGATCGCCGCGACCGATCCGGCCGCGTCGGAGGCCATGTGCACGAACGCGCCCCGCAGGTTGAGGCTGCGCCCCTGGACCCTCCACAGGGGCACGGCGCTCACCACGTTCACGAGCAGACCGGCGGCCGACACGGCGAGCAGGCCGACGCCCTCGACCGCCGCGGGGGAACCGAGGCGCCGCACGGCCTCGAACGAGATCCAGGCCGCCGCCGCGATCAGCAGGACGGCGTTGGCCTGGGCACCCAGGACCTCGGCCCGCTGGAGGCCGTAGGTGTGCCTCCGTGAGGCCGGCCGGGCGATGAGGGAGTGCGCCACGAGGGCGATGGCGAGCCCGGCCACGTCGGACGCCATGTGCGCGGCGTCGGCCAGGAGCACCAGGGAGTTGAAGGCGATCCCCCCGGCCACCTCGACGGCCAGGAACAGCCCGTTGGCCACCAGCGCGATCCACAGGGCGCGGCGTTGCGCCGCCCGGTCGGTGGCGCGCTCGGCGGGCGCCGTGCCCCCGGCCGGGGAGGTGACGGGGCCGGCGCGGCGGTGGATGTGTCGGGCGGTCATCCCTCCCACAGGATGGCAGGTGCAGGGGCCCACGAGTCGCCGTTACGGCCGGCCGGGGCGCCGTCAGCGGCCGGGACGGGACCCTTCGGAGGCCGGCCCGCCGACCCCTCTGGGTGGGCCGCCGCGACGCTGCGCGTCGGCGCCGCGGGGAGCCCGCGACACGGCACCGGAGGGCTTGCTAACGGGGGTACCACCGATTCGTAGGTCCGGGTGACGGCCGCCGCACTGCCTGCCCTGCCCACTTCCCAGCCGGCGCCGTCGCCTGGACCTGACCGCGCGCCGAGCCACCGGGCCTCTCGCGCCGGGCTAGCGTCCGGGTCCACCTCGGATCGATCCGGCCGGCGTCGGGAGGGCGGACATCTTGGCGTCGACTCCCCGGCCGTCCACCGACCGGTCCCGCCCCCGGGTGGGGCTCTGCTCGGTCACGTTCCGGGCCCTGCCGCCCGAGAAGGTGGTCGAGGCCGCGGCGGCGGCCGGCCTGGAGTCGATCGAGTGGGGTTCCGACGTCCACGTGCCCGCGTCCGACACCCGGACCGCGCGTCGTGTCGGAACGCTCACCCGCCGGGCAGGTCTCACCGTGGCCTCCTACGGCTCGTACCTCGGGTTCCCCTGGGCGCGCGGGAAGGCCGAGGAGGTCCGCGACGTCGTCGCCGGCGCCGTCGCCCTGGAGGCGCCCCGCATCCGGGCGTGGGCCGGACCGGTCGGCTCCGGCGGCGCGACCTCCGAGCAGCGGGCCGGGATCGTGGCCGCCGGCCGGACCCTGGTCGACGCCGCCGCCGCCGAGGGCGTGGGTGTCTCGTTCGAGTTCCACGACGGCACCCTCACCGACACCGCCGCCTCGGCGCTGCGGTTCCTCGACGAGCTGGACCGGCCAGGTGCGGGTACGTACTGGCAGCCCCGGGTCGGAGCGCCCGACGAAGATGCGCTGGCCGACCTCGACGCCCTCGCCGGCCGGGTCACCGCGGTGCACGCCTTCTCCTGGACGGCCGACTACGCCCGCCACCGCCTGGGGACCCGGAGACGGTTCTGGGAGGCGGCGGTCCGCCGGGCGGTCGCCCGCCCGGCCGTGACCGACCTGCTCATCGAGTTCCTGCCCGGTGACGACCCCGAACTCCTGGGCCCGGAGGCTGCCGACCTCATCGGCTGGCGCGACGCCGCCCTCCGCGACGGGGCCTGACGGCCTCCGGCCGGCCACCACGGGACGGCGCCGCCGCGGGCCTCGGACCTCGACTTCCGTGGTCGGGCTGCCGGGACTTGAACCCGGGACCTTCGGTCCCCCAGACCGACGCGCTAACCAAGCTGCGCCACAGCCCGTAACGGGGCGAGTGTAGTGCCCTCCCCTTGCGCTCCCCCGGCCCCGGGAACGGCGAAGGCCGGGGTTCACCAGCTGATCTTGACCTCGATCTCGGACTCGTCGTCCTCGACCTCGACCTCGACCTTCAGGGTCACCTCGTCGGGCACCGCGACGGTGTAGCGGACGCCGTCACGTAGGAACGCGACCTCGTTCTGGCGGGCGAGCTCGTCGGCCAGGGCCCGCAGCCGTGCCGCGGCCTCCTCGCGCCGCAGGCGCGCCTCGGTCTCGTGCTCGATCAGCTCCATCGGGACTCCCCTGTCCACCGGTCGGCGGCCTCTCCCGCGGAGGGCCGGCCGGTCAGCCTAGGCGCTTCCAGATCCACTCGAGGCCCTGCATGAACCGGTACCCGAGGTAGACGAGCAACCCGCCGGCGAGGGCCTTGAGGTGCCACGGGACCGGCGGCATCTCCTCGTCGTCGAGATCCCCGCCGTCGAGATCCCCGTCGTCCGGATCCCCGCCGCGACGACCCCCGGCATGGCGCTCCTCACCGGATCCGCCTGTGACCTCGGTGGCCGGCCGCCCGGAGTCGGCACCTGCACCCCCCACGTCTGGGAAGGATCGCGCCGTCCCGGCGACACGATTCCTCCCAACGCCGGGTTGCGGGGTGGGTGGAACGCCCGCGGGATCCGAGGAGCTCGGGACGACCCGGGGCGGGCGGGCCCGGCCGGGGTCGACGGGGCGGCCGCACGCGGGGCAGGTGCCGTCGGGCCGCACGGTCGACGGCGAGAGGAACCGGGCGCAGGCCACGCACCAGGGCACCCGACCATTCCAGCAGGCGGGCGCCGGCCCGGTTCACCCGCCCCGGCACCCTCAGCCGAGCTTGGCCATCATCCGCAGGAGCCAGGGGTCCATGTCGCCACCCGGTTGCCCCTCGTCGAGGCGGCGGTCCTGGCGCAGCAGCGACTGGCGGGTCAGCTCGGCGCTGAGCCACAGCAGCGGGTCGGGCGGGAAGGTCGGCTCCTCCGCGTCGACGAAGCACAGCCTCGACAACGCGCTCTCCCGCCCCAGCACCCGGTCGCCGAGGATCCGCCCGACGGTGTGGGTGGGGGCCACGCCGTGGCCGTTGTACCCGAACCCGTAGTGGATCCGGCCGCCGTCGAGCGTGCCGACGTGCGGCAGGAACTTCGCGGTGATGCCGACCGGGCCGCCCCAGTGGTGGGTGAACCGCACCTGTGAGAGCTGGGGGAACGTGCGGCGGAACGTGTCGGCGAGGCGCCCGGCCACCACCCGGCTGCGGTCGTAGGCGGGTCGGATCCCCGGCCGCCCGGGGAGCTGGGCGTGGATCACGCCGTCGCGCCCGCCCCACAGGATCCGGCCGTCGGCCGTGCGCCGGTAGTAGTGGACGAAGTTCCGCTTGTCTTCCACGCCCTGGCGGCGCTCCCAGCCGACCGACGCCCACTGCTCGGCGGTCAGCGGTTCGGTCAGCAGCACGTAGGTGTAGAGCGCCACCACCCGGTTGCCGAACCACGGCAGGCTCCGCGCCCAGGCGTTGGTGGCCAGCACCGCCTGGTCGGCTACGACCTCCCCGCCGTCGGTGCCGATGCGGACCTGGCCTCCTTCCTGGTCGAACGAGGTGGCCGGGCTGGTCTCGTAGATCGTGGCGCCTCGCCGCTCGACCGCGTCGGCCAGGCCGCGGGCGAGCTTGGCCGGGTGCACCACCGCGCAGTGCTCCTCCATGAGGGCCCCCAGGTAGGTGGGCGAGTCGACCTCGGCCCGCGCCTCGGCGGCGGTCAGCTCCGAGAAGCCCTTGAGGCCCATGGCCTCGGCGGCCTCGAGGTCGGACCTCACCCGGCGCATCTGGCCGGGGTTGGTGGCCACGACCATCAGCCCGCCGTGGGTCCAGTCGCAGTCGATCCCCTCGTCGGCCACGGTGATGCCCATGGCGTCGACCGACTCGGCCACCGCCTCGTGCGCCTCGCGCGCCGCGACGTCGCCGTGGTTGCGGCGGAGGTGCGAGAGGCTCATGTCGAGGAGCGTCATCGCGAAGCCGCCGTTGCGGCCGCTGGCCCCGAACCCGATCTCCTCACCCTCCAGGATCGCGATCCGGAGCGACGGATCCCCCGACAGGAGGTGGTACGCGGTCCAGAGCCCGGTGAA
>JADLDD010000028.1 GCA_020846855.1 Acidimicrobiia bacterium
GAACCGGCTGCCAGCCGATCGGCGCGTAGTCGAGGTGGCCGTAGCCGCCGACGAAGCCGAGGTGCTTGACCATCCCGGGGCTCACGTCGTTGGTGCCGTTCCAGCCCTCGAACATGTGGGGGTCCCAGCCGTTGTAGACGGTCACCACCCCCGGTCGCTGCGCGCCGGTGGTCTTCACCCGCACCACGAAGGACCCGACGTCGTTCGACACCCGCACCCGGTCGTGGTCGGCGAGGCCGAGACGGGCGGCATCGAGGTCGTTGACGACCGCGTGCGGCTCGCCCCGATGGGTCTGGAGCAGGACGGGGTTGCCCATGTTCATGGCGTGGACCGACCAGCGGTTGTGGCCCGAAAGCAGCATGAAGGGGTGGTCGCCGCCCATCGTGGGGATGTCCTTGTGCACGGGCAGGTCCTCGCCCGCCTCGGCGAACCACGGGTGGTCGATGAGGAACTGGGCCCGGCGGGTCAGCGTCGGGTACGGCGCCCCTCGCTCCACGTGGTCCTCGAGCGGGTTGGCGATCTCGTCCTCGGCGGGCCACGGGCACGCGTGGCTGAGCGCCATGAAGCCGCGGCCCCAGTCGGTGAAGCGCATCTGGCCGTGCTCGCGCATCGTGGAGAGGTCGGAGCCGGGCGGGAGGATCCCCGAGTAGGCGGCGTCGCGGACGATCTCGTCGTTGACCTGCTCGTCGGTAAGCCATGCGCCGTCGAGCGTGAAGCGGGCCGGGAGGTCGGCGTAGCGAGGGCCGGTCCCGTCGGGGTGGGGGAAGGTATCGAGGCCGCGGGCCTCGGCCCGGCGGGCGATCGCCTCGCACAGCAGCCGGAACATCTCCCACTCCGGCTTCGCCTCCCCGGCGGGCGGCACCGCCTCGTCGGTCATCGTGAAGAAGTAGGTCGGCATGTCGAGGGCGACCTTCTCGTAGAACTGCGCCGCGGGGAGCACGATGTCGGACCACAGCGCGGTGGCCGACATGCGGAAGTCGATGGTGACGACGAGGTCGAGCTTCGGCCACAAGTGCTCGAGGACGGTGTGGGAGCCGCCGCGGGTGCGCCGCACGATGTTGCCGCCGCACTCGATCAGCACCCGAGGCGGGGTGTCGGGCCCGAGCGGCGTCACGTGCTTCCACCACCCCTCCGCGATCGCCTCGTCGACGTAGTCGTCGAAGCGCCGGGGCCGGGCCGGATCCCCGTTGACGGGTTCGTTCCACAGGTCGCGGTGCCCCATGTGCCAGTACCAGATGAACGCGGGCGGGACCATGGCCGGTCGGGGGGCCTGGAGGGTCGAGCGCATCACCTCGAACGCGGTGATCTCGGGCGTCGTCGCCGGGTCGTCGGCGGCCAGCATCTCGGAGAACATCTCGAGGCCGGAGAGGATCTCCTCGGCGCCCTCCGGGCCGGGCTTCGACTTGGCGCTCTGGATCATCCAGCCGTCGATCTGGGCGTTGGCCCAGTGGTTGATGCCGGTGCCCTTGCGGCCCCAGTTCCCGGTGAGCGCGAGGAGCAGGAGCATCGAGCGCTGGACCAGGTCGCCGTGGAACGCCTTGTTGGAGCCCATGCCGTTGAAGATCTTCGTGCGCTTGGCCGCGACGCGCCGGGCGACGAGGCGCACGACGTCGGGGTGGACGCCGGTCGTGGCGGCCACGCGCTCGGGGCGGTAGGCGTCGAGGTGCTCGGCGAGCCGCGCCATCACCGGCCGCACCTCGACCTCGGCGCCGTCGGCGAGCGTGACCGTCGCCCCGCCCGACAGCGCGGGCGTGTAGCCGTCGGGGAGGAGGTCTCCCCGGCTCGCCTCGACCACCCGGCCGTGCTCGTCGAGATGGAAGAACTGGTCGTCGCGGCCACCCGCCGGCAGGTCGGAGGCCCGGAGGAACCGCCGGGTGTCGGTCCGCTCCAGCAGCGCCAGGTCGGTCTGGGTGCGCACGAAGTCCTCGTCGACCAGGCCGTCGTCCACGATCACCTGGCACAGGGCGAGGGCGAAGGCCGTGTCGGACCCGGGCGCGACCGGTACGTGGTAGTCGGCGTGCGTGTGGCTCGGGCTCACGTCGGGGCTGACGAGCACGATCTCCGCGCCCCGGTAGCGCGCCTCCACCAGGTAGTGGAAGAAGGTCATGTAGGTGTAGGCGGGGTTGGCGAACCACACCAGGATCAGGTCGGCCTCGAACCACGACGGCTCGTCCTGGTACACGTGCGAGTGCCCGAGCGTGATGTGCAGGCCGGGTGCGAAGTCGGAGAGCGCTCCGTTCACGTCGGTGCTGGTGCCCCCGAGCAGGCCCATCAGGCGCTCGCACGCGAACGTGGCCGCCATCTCCGGGGTGCCTTCACGGAGGATCGACTGCGGCCCGTGCTCCTCGATGGCGTCGATGAGACCGTCGGCCACCGCGTCGAGCGCCTCGTCCCAGCCGATGCGCTCCCACTCGCCGCTGCCGCGCGGGCCGACCCGGCGCAGCGGGTGCAACAGGCGGTCGGGGGCGTCGAGCTGCGCGCTCCACGCCGCGCCCTTGTTGCACCCGCGTGGGGAGTCGTCGGGGAAGCCCTTGGGGGTGGGCCGGTCGGGACGCGGGCCGGCGATCTCCTCGCGCACCACCTTGCCGTCACGTACGAAGACGTTGTACCGGCAGTTCGACGGGAAGCAGTCGGAGCAGTGCGAGCCCCACGCCACGGAGTCGAACTCCGTGCGGGTCCGGTAGCGTCGCTCCCCGGATCGGATGTCGGTCGAGACGTCGGGCATGGGCGCGTGACCTCCCGGTCGTGGGCGCGGGTGGGCCGGACCCGCGGGGGTCACTATCGCACCCGGGCGCCGGCGCCGCGTGGAAGCACCCCCGAGGGAGCGCCCCGGCTACGGGACGGCACGTGGCCAGTACGGCTCGCCGGTGGGGTGATAGGCGATCCGGGTCGACCGGAAGGTGGCCGGGTCCAGGGTCTCGAGGGTCTGGTCGGTGAACAGGACCGGCCTCCCCGACACCACCAGCACCCGCGCCACCCGGGGCGGGTCGGCCGGGGAGCAGAGGAAGAACACGCCCCGGCCCCGCTCGGTCGGCGCGTACCGGGCGATCAGGGTGTCGTCGACCGCGTAGCACCGGTAGCGGGGCCATTCGATCTCCTCCGCCGACCGTTCGCTGCAACGCAGCACCACGCCGCCCGGCCCGACCATCCGGCGGACCTCCGGATCGGTCACCTCCACCACCGGGCAGGGTGCCGGGACCTCGGGCGGTCGGCTCGCGGCCGGGACCGCGACCTCGGTGAGCCCGCCCCCGGTGCCGAGCACGACGGCGTGGTTGGGTCGGTCCGGATCTTGCTCTCCCGCCTCCCACCGGGCGTCGTGCACGCCCCACATCGCCAGCCGGCGGCCCGGCCAGTAGGTGAACGCGTGGTGATCCGACCCGACGTCGTCGGAGGCCCAGGGTCGCTCCCAGGAGGCGACGATCCGCGGCGCGTCGGGATCGGCCACGTCGAGGAGCCGGGCCGTGACCCAGGACCGGTCCCGGGCGTCGGGCTCGTCGCCGACCCGATCGTGGCGGGACCCGACGATGAGAGCCCGGTGGCCGGGCAGCGGGTGGAAGTACCCCACCGTCCCCGGCACCGCGACCCGGCCGGCGCGGCGGGGCCGGGCGGGGTCGCTCACGTCGATGACGTGGACGTCGCGGCCGAGGGACCCGGTCGAGACCAGGACGCGCCCGTCGACGAAGCGCACCGCCTCCACGCCGCCGTCGCCACGGGCCAGGTCGGCGACCTTCGCCGTCTCGCTCAGCGCGCCGCGGCCGTCGGGAGAGAGGACGGTCAGGTCGACGCCCCGTTCCGGGTCCTGGTTCCAGGGCGTGCCCCTGGTGGTGACCACGGCCACGGAGTCGCCGACCTCGCCGAACGCGAACTGGCCGATCGTCGACCCGTCGACGATGCCCGAGCCCTCGTACGACGGAGCCGACGGCGGCGAGCGGCGGTCGCGGCGGTCGCGGCGGTCGCGGCGGTCGGCGCCGTCGGTCGCGGCGGCGAAGGTGAACTCGTGGACGGCCGTCTTCCAGTCGTCGAACCTCAGGCGGTCGCGGTCGATCGGGTCGACCCAGACCTCGGAGCTGATCGCGACCCGGTCGGGCCCGGCGTAGAGCGTGCTGCCGGGCGCCAGGATCGACGTCGCGGCCGGCTCGAAGCGGCCGGCCCCTAGGGGGAACGTGACCATCGACGTCATGGCCACGCCCGAGAACGTGTCGGGGACGTGCACCCGCTGGCACGGCACGAGCGGCCGGGCGTCGGAGCCGTTCCGCTGCCAGTAGGGGATCCAGTCGGCCGCGGTCGACGCCGCGACCGACCGCCGGTTCACCTCCAGCGCCTTGGCGACCGACGCCGCGGTCGTCGGTGTGACGAAGCCGAGGTCGGCCATGTTGGCCGTGGTCACCAGGCGGACCTGGCCCTTCACGAGGCGGGCCGACACGAGCGAACCCTCGACGCGGACCCGGTCGGTGACCTCCGGGTGTGCGGGGTCGGTGGCGTCGACGAACGTCACGGTCAGGTACGCGGTCGTCGCGGTGGTGGCCGACGGGTCGCCCTTCACGGGCGCCGAGACCTCGTACTCGGAGCCGAAGACCACCAGCCGGCCGCCGGCGACCAGGAGGTCGGTCACCCGCGGGGGCCCGACCGGACCCACCCGATCCCCGCCGGGCTCGCCCTCGGGTCCCGGGGTGACGTCGAGTGTGGAGAGCACGCGCAGCGACCCGGCGTCGGTGATGCGCAGGTTCCCCTTGCCGTCGAGGTCGTAGACGAGCGTCCCGTCGGCCTTCACGAAGTCGAGCTCGTCGACCCCGAGCACCTGGACGTTGGTGCCGAGAGTCTGTCCCGCGCCCGCCGCGTCCGCGGCGCCGTCCGCGGTGCCCATCGAGGCCGCCTTGTCCTGCGTGGTCACGCCGGCGGGCGCCCCTCGACCCTCGTCGTAGGCGACGCCCGGGACCACGTCGCCGTACGCCCCGAACCCCCGGCTGCCCACGTGCCGGGCGCCCACCTCCCGGAGGTCGCCGATCAGGGCGTCGCAGTCCGCGAAGGTCGACACCGTGCTGACCAGCTCCACCTTCGTCGGGTCGACCGGACGGTCGGGGAGGGACGCCACGAGCCGGTCGATCCGGGCCGAGCTCGGCCCGCCCGCGAGCACGGTGTCGCCCGTGGACCCGTCGCGCACCACGAGCAGGCCGCCGAGGAGCGCGATCACCGCGACCGACGCCGCCGCGAGGAGGCCCGTGCGGCGCGCCCGCCGCCTCAGCACCCCGATCTCCACCGCCTGAGCCGAGATCGGGGTGCTGCCCTGGCGCAGGCGGGCACCCGCCGCGGCGAGCACGGGGTCGCGGCCGTCGTCGTCCTGTTCGTGCCGGTCGTGATGGTCGTCCGCGCCGGACGGGCCGGACGGCTCGGACGGGTCGGGATCCACGTGGTCGTTCATGACGGACCTGCCTTCATGTCGCGTACTCCTGGAGGGCCGGCGAACGGCGCAGCGCGGCCCGGCCCCGGTGCAGGAGGGACCGCACCGCGGCGACGGAGACCTGCATGGTCTCGGCGACCTCCTCGACGCCCAGGTCGGCGCCGTAGCGCAGAGCCACGGCCACCGCCTGGTCGCGAGGCAGGGCCCGCACCGCGGCCCACACACCCTCGTCGTCGAGCGCGGCGATCGGGTCGACCCCGGCCGGTGCAGCCTCCTCCCCGCCGGTCGCCACCGCGAGGCGTGCGACGGCCCGTCCCTCGCTCGAGGACCGGCGCGCCGCGGAGATGGCCCCGTTGATGGCGACCCGCCGGGTCCACGCACCCGGGCGATCGAGGCGAGAGACCCGGGCCCAGCGCCGGAAGCACCGCTCGAAGGTGTCCTGGACTATCTCCTCGGCGCGGTGGACGTCGCCGACGATCACCGTCACCGCGGCGACGAGGCCCCGGCTCTCCCTCTCCACGAGTTGTGCG
Source organism: Acidimicrobiia bacterium (assembly GCA_020846855.1). GTDB lineage: Bacteria > Actinomycetota > Acidimicrobiia > IMCC26256 > JADLDD01 > JADLDD01. The sequence goes on from JADLDD010000028.1 coordinate 5,929, forward strand.
AAGTCCGGCAACGGTCCCTCCCACCCCACACACGCACCGGACCCCCCGGAGGTCGCGCGGAGATCGTGGGATCACCGCCGCCGGGCCGATCCGGACCCGTGGCGCCGCGAGCGCCTCGCGCGACCTCCAGGGGCTCGGTGCGCCGTCGCCGGCTCAGTTGCTCGCGCAACCGGCCCGGAAGATGCTCAGCGGGACCGTACCGGGTCGCGGCGTGGACCAGTCGGACGGGTTCTGGTAGTCGGCGCAGCCGGCCCGTTCCCAGGCTCGCCCGTTCCAGCGGAGCAGAGCGCTCGTCTCGTCGCCGTCCGGGAACGCTAGTGCGGGCGCCGCCCAGGCCCCGTCGCACGCGGCGACGTCTACGACGCGAAGCGACGGGCTCCCCGAGGCGGACACCGCGGCCTGGACGGCTGCTGCCGTGCACGGCCCGGCCGAGGCGGTGCCCCCGCCCGGTGTCGTCCCGGATCGGGACGCCGGGCTGGTCGCCTGATCACCGGGAGCGGTGGCCGACGCGACCCAGTTGCCGTCGACGAACCGCCACGTCTGATCGTTGGTGGAGCTCGGGCAGCACCTCGGGTCGTTCGGAGCCCACACGGGATCACTGGTCCTCACCGTGCCGCTCACCATCGCCGGCGAGACACCGACGATCTCGTCGCCCAGCCGGGTCGGCCCGTCCGGGCCCGACGCGAAGGCCAGGCTGATCACGGCCGGGTACGCGTTTCCACCGACCGCGAAGCACTCGAGCGTCACCAACGCCTCCTCGACACCGTCACCGGTGAGGTCGCCGTACTGCACCTTGGCCAGCCGGATGCCCATGTCCCCGTCGGGGGAGACCGCCCGGCCGTCTGTCAGGGTGGCGTCGGGGCAGTCGCCGTTCCCGAACCGCCCGTAGGACCGGTTCTTCCAGTCGACCTTGCGCAAGGCGTCGCCCGCTACGGACTCCGACGGCGCGCCGCCGACCGGAACCGTGTAGTCGTGACCGTTCTCGATGTTCACCAGGGTGAAGGAGTCGACCGGGACGCCGGGCCGGACCGTGATCACGCCCCGCGGGTCGTAGCGCGGCCACCTCGCGCCCACCACGCGAGCGTCGGCGACCGCGAGGGCCTCCGGGGGGGTGAGTGGGTTGCCGCAGTTGCACTTCACCCGCGGGACGCCGCGCGCGTCGACCATCACGGCGGTACCCGCTTGGAGGACGGCCTGGAACGACGTCGGGCCGCCGTCGCGGTACCCGTGGTTGGTGACACGGGTGTCGGTGGTCAACAGCACCGGCGTGAGGCCGTCGACGTACCGCTCGATCCGCCCGCGGTCGATACCGAGCGTCTTCGACCACGCCGCCGCCTCCCCGCGGTGCGACTCCAGGAACTCGACGAGCTTCCCCGGATCGCAGACGCGGGAGTCGCCGGTGCCCCCGTAGAGCCGCGGCGCCGTTCCCGTGGCCAGCGGCGTGCGGGCCGAGCGATCGACCGGCGATGAGGTCGTCGTGGTGCTCGCGGCCAGAGTCGCGGCCTGATCCCGGAACCGGGCCGGCGTACCGACCGCGACCGACTTCGAGAACGGGTCCGGACCCGGGACGGTGGCCGGCTGCAACCGGATCGACGCGCCGGGGTCGCCCCCCGACCCCCCGCACGCGCCCGGGGCCGCGGCCAGGAGCATCACCACCAGCAACGACATGCCGGCGGCCGGACGGCGACGACGGTCGGACGGATTCATGGTCGACCTCCGGTCGAACGCTCGGGCGCCGAGTCGGGCGTCGTCGCCCCTCCGGGGCAGCATCCGACCAATCACGACTGATGGGACACGGGGATGAAGCGGTGACCAAGCGGCCCGAAGGCGGGCAGGCTACATGCGATCCGCGGTCTCCGCTCGGCCCCACGCCCCCCGCACCGCCCGCGCCGGGAAGAACTCGGGTGCCCTCACGGCAGGGATCTTCCCGACGCCGGATCGGGGGGAGGGAGGCGGTCGGTCGTCGCCGTCCGGGCGGGTCCACCTACGCTCCCCGGCGATGCAGCCGAGGGAGAACCCCCGCTTCTTGCTGGGCACCGCCGACGGCGAGGAGCTCGAGGCCCAGCTGGCCCGGCCACCCGGCGGTGCCGCCCCGCGGGCGGGGATGGTCCTTTGCCACCCGCACCCGCAGTTCGGCGGGACGATGCGCTCCCTGGTGACCTCGGCGCTGTTCTCGGCGCTCCCGACCCGGGGCGTGACGTGCCTGCGCTTCAACTACCGGGGGGTGGAGGGCAGCACCGGGAGCTACGGCGGCGGAGCCGCGGAGCGCCTCGACGCCGAGGCGGCGGTCGCGCACCTGGCCGCGGACCTGCCGGCGGGAGCGCCCCTGGTCCTGACCGGCTGGTCGTTCGGGGCCGACGTGGCGTTGTCGGTCGACGACCCCCGGGTGGCGGCGTGGTTCGCGATCGCCCTACCGCTGCGGTTCGGCGGCGGCGCCCACCCGGTCGCGTCCCGCGACCCGCGACCGAAGGTGCTGACGATGGCGGGCAACGACGAGCTGGTCGACACCCCGTCCGTGGCCGCCGCGGCGACCGCCTGGTCGAACACCGAGGTGATCGTGATCCCCGGAGCCAGCCACTTCTTCGTCGGGCGCACCGACGACGTGGTCGACCGGGCCGCCACCCTCGTCGACCGCCTGGTCGGCCCGGCGGGCGCGCGCCGGTGAGGGCCAGGGCCCCGGCGGGTCGGTCCGCTTCGGGACGCGCGGCGAGCGGCTACGCGTCTACGGGAGCGAGCGGTGAGAGCAGGCCGTTGCGGTGGAGGAAGATCCGTCTCTTGGTCTCGATGGCGAGCCAGGCGGCCAGGCACTCCTCGTAGCGCCCACGGTCGCCATCCTCGACGGCGTGCTCCAGTTCGTCGAAGGCGGCATCCTCGGCGTCGAGCAGTTCCTGGTACCGCCGGAGGAATCCCTCGTCGACCACCTCGGCAACGGCCACGTCGGCACCTCCAGGGTCGGGGGTCCGTCTCCTGCGACGGGGCCCACTCGGACTCAACCTAGCGGAACCTCCCGCCCCCCGCCGCCGGGCCGCCGAGGCGCCGTCAGGCGCCCGCCGCTCCCTCGCCCCGGCAGGCGGCCAGCGCCTCCTCCAGCGTGAACCGGCCCTCGTACAGGGCCCGCCCCACGATCACCCCGGCCGGCCGGCGCGCCCGGAGCTCGAGGGATGCCACGGCCCGGAGGTCGTCGAGGGTTCCCACTCCCCCGCTGGCCACGACCGGTGCCGACGTGGCGCCCAGGACGGAGGCGAGTTGCGACAGGTCGGGGCCGGCGAGGGTGCCGTCGCGGCCGATCTCGGTCACCACCAGGGCCCCCACGCCGGGCCGGTCGAACCGGCGGGCCAGATCCACGAGTCCGGCACCGCTCCCCGCCACCCAGCCCCGCACCGCCACCTCGGCCCCCCGCGCGTCGAGCCCCACCGCGACGCGCCCCGGGTGGCGCGCCGCGAGGTCGTCGACCAGCTCGGGTCGCTCCACCGCCGCGGTGCCGACCACGACCCGGTCGACGCCGGCCTCGAGGAGCGTCGCGGCCGCCTCGGCGCTGCGCACCCCACCACCCGCCTGGACGCGGCACCCGACCGCGTCGCGGACGGCCCGGAGGACGTCGAGGTGCGCCGGGCGCCCCGAGCGGGCGGCGTCGAGGTCGACCACGTGGATCCACGTCGCCCCGGCCCGTTCGAAGCGCCGGGCCACCGCCACGGGGTCGGCGTCGTAGACCGTCTCCCGGTCGAAGTCGCCCTGCGTCAGGCGCACGGCGTTGCCGCCCCGGAGGTCGATCGCCGGGTAGAGGTCGAGCACCGGGACGGGCGGCGCGGCGCCGGTCAGAGCCGACCCTTGGTCGACGGCACCCCGGCGCCCTCGACGCGTACGGCGTCGCGGAGGCAGCGGGCCACGCCCTTGAAGCTCGCCTCGATCACGTGGTGCCCGTTGCGGCCCGACACCGTCTGCATGTGGAGCGTGACGCCGGCCGCGAAGGCGAAGGCCCGCCAGAACTCCTCGGCGAGCTGCGGATCGAAGGTGCCGATCCACTCCGCCACCGGGTCGATGTCGTACACGAGGAACGGCCGGCCCGACAGGTCGAGGGCCACGTCGACGAGCGCCTCGTCGAGCGGGAATCGCCCGGAGGCGAAGCGCCGCACCCCGGCCTTGTCGCCCAGCGCCTCGGCGACCGCACCGCCGAGCACGATGCCGATGTCCTCGACGGTGTGGTGGGTGTCGACGTCGAGGTCGCCGTGAGCCCGGACGGTCAGGTCGAAGCCCCCGTGGCGGCCGAGCTGGTCGAGCATGTGGTCGAGGAAAGGGATGCCGGTCTCGGCGGTGGTGGTGCCCGTACCGTCGAGGTCGAGGTGGACCTCGACGGTCGTCTCCTTCGTCTCGCGCCTCTGGTGCGACCGGCGCGGCCCGCGCTCGCCGGTGCTCACCGGGTACCACCCTCGCGGGCGGCCGGCGGCGCCGTGACGCGCTCGGGCCCCCGCGCCGATCCCCCACCGGGCGCGCCGGCCAGGACCTCGGCCAGCGCATCGAGGAACCGGGAGTTCTCGGCCCGGGTCCCCACGGTCACGCGGAGGCACTCGGCCAGGCGGGGCCGGCGCGAGAAGTCGCGCACCAGCACCCCTCGCTCGACCAGGCCCTCCCACGCCGCGTGACCGTCGCCGTGCACCCGGAACAGGAGGTAGTTGGCACCCGACGGGTAGGGGGTGACGCCGGGCAGGTCCTCCAGGGCGCCGAGCAGGCGCCCGCGCTCCTCCACGAGCAGCGAGACCCTCGCCTTCATCTCGGCCTGGTAGTCGAGCGCCAGCATCCCGGCGAGCTGGGTCGGGGCGTCGAGGTGGTACGGCAGGAGCACGCTCTCGACCTCGCCGAGGACGGCTTCGGGGCCCACCGCATAGCCGAGACGGAGCGCCGCCATCGACCAGACCTTCGAGTAGGTCCGCGCCACCACGAGCGGCCGGTCGTCGGAGACGCGCTCCACCGCGCTGGCCCGGGCGAACTCGCCGTAGGCCTCGTCGACGACCACGAGCGCCGGCCCGGCGTCCGACGAGGCGTCGAGGAGGGCGTCGAGGACCCGAGGGCCGTCGGAGGTGCCGGTGGGGTTGTTCGGATCGCAGAGCAGGACGACGTGGGGCCGGAACCGCTCGATCGCGGCCCGCGCCGCGTCGGGGTCGACGGCGAACGTGTCGGGATCGCGCTCGGCCACGACCACCTCGGTACCGGTGATCCGGGCGATGTGCGCGTGGAGCGCGTAGGTCGGCTCGAACACCAGCGCGCGCCGGCCCGGCCCCCCATAGGTGAGGAGCAGGCTCTGGAGCACCTCGTTCGAGCCGTTGGCGCACAGGATCCGTGACGCGGGCACGCCGAACGAGGCACCGAGCGCCTCGCGCAGGAGGCGGGCCGAGCGGTCGGGGTACCGGTGGAGCGGCACCGACCCGAGCTCCGCGAGCCAGCGGGCCACGAACGCCGCCGGAGGCGGGAAGGGGCTCTCGTTGGTGTTGAGGCGCACCTCCACGTCGACCTGGGGCGAGTGGTAGCCGATCAGCGCGCGTAGGTCGTCGCGGGGCGCGGGGCGGCTCACGGGAAGCACCTCATGCGCACCGCATCGTAGCGACCGACCCCTGCCCGCGACCGGCCGGTTCCGGGTCCGGCGCCCCGGGCCTCCGTCAGGGGTGTGGATCGGCCGGCGCGGCGGCCCCGGCCCGGAACTCGGCGGCGCGGGCGTGCTCGACGAGCCCCTCGGCGCGGGCGATCCCGCTCACGACGGGCGCCAGCGCCGCCGCGCCGGCCGGGTCGGCGCGCACGACGTGGACGTGGCGGCGGAACGTGTCGACCCGCAGGGCGCTGGAGAAGCGGGCCGAGCGGCCCGTGGGCAGGACGTGGTTGGCGCCCGCCGCGTAGTCGCCGAGCGCCGCCGGGGCGAAGGCCCCGCAGAACACGGCCCCGGCGTGGCGGACCCCGCCCAGCAGCGACTCGGGGTCCGCGACCATGAGCTGGAGGTGCTCGGGAGCGAGGCGGTTCACCACCGCGAGGGCGGCGGCCTCGCCGGCGACCAGGATGCCGGTCCCGCCGGCGGCGAGGGTCCCGCGGATCTCGTCGTGGCGCTCCGAAGCCGCGACCAGCGCGTCGAGGGCCTCCCCCACCGCGGTCACGACGGATTCGTCCCAGGCGACCAGGGCGATCGTCCCGCCGGGGCCGTGCTCGGCCTGCGCCGCGAGGTCGGCCGCCACCCACGCCGGGTCGACCGACGCGTCGGCGACGACCACCACCTCCGACGGCCCGGCCGGCCCGTCGATCCCCACCACGCCCTCGGCGGCGACCAACCGCTTGGCCACGTCGACGTAGGCGTTGCCCGGCCCCACGACGACGTCGACGGGCCGGATGCTCCCGGTCCCGTAGGCCATCGCCGCGACGGCCTGCGCACCCCCGATCCGGTGGATCTCCTCCACCCCGGCCAGCCGCGCCGCGGCGAGCGTCGGTGGGGCCACCGCGCCGTCGGGCCCCGGAGGGACGCACAGCACGCGCTCCCCCACCCCCGCCACCGCGGCCGGGACGGCCGTCATCAGGACGGTCGACGGGTAGGCCGCCCGACCGCCGGGCACGTAGAGGCCGGCCCGCTCGACCGGCCTGATCACCTCCTCGACGCGCACACCCTCGGAGTCGAGGACCACGGGGCCCGCGGCGGCGGCCTGGGCCTCGTGGTAGGCACGGATCCGCCGGGCCGCGTGCTCCAGCCAGCCGCGCAGGGCCCCGCCCGCGCCTTCCCACGCGGCCTCGGCCTCGGCGGGATCGACGAGCGAGGTCTCGAGCCGGCAGCCGTCGAAGCGTTCGGTCAGCTCACGGACCGCGGCGTCGCCGCGGTCCCGCACGTCGGCGAGGATCCCCCTCACGGCCTCCTCGACGTCGTTCGGCGTCGGCGTGCCGGCCCGGTCCGCGAGCGCGTCGAGGTCGAGGCCCGGGCCGGTCCCGTCACCGGCACGGCGGAGGTCGACGATGGTCAGCACGGGCGCCGATCGTACCGGGACCCCCTCCCGCCACCGCCCGGAACGCGGGACGGAGCGACGGCGACCCGCCTCCACGCCTTGCCGTCCCGGCCGGCGCGCGCCAGGCTTCGACCCGTGAGCGCCGCCCGCGACCACGCCGAGGTGAGCACCCTCCTCTCGCAGGTGGGCGAGCTGGTGGACCGGGTCGTCGCGGTCGGCGATCGCTACCGCGACACGGCCGACTCCGCCGTCGCCGCCGACCTCGACACGGCCGAGCAGTCGCTCCGGAACGCCGGGAGGATCCTGGAGCGGGCCCTCGGAGCGCTCGGCGGACGGCCCCGCGCCTGACCCACCTCAGAAGTGGTCGAGCATCGCCGGCCGGGATCCCGCGAACACGGCGTCGAGCCCGGCCACGGCGTCGACCGGAGCGTGCACCAGCCCGGCCGCGACGAGGTTCGCCGCCGACGTCCAGCCCGTGTAGAGGCACGCCAGCGCGCCCGCCCCGAGGCGTACCGACCCGTACCCGCCGCGCCGGAGGCGGCCCTCGCCGCCGGCCACCTCCAGGATCCAGTCGCCGTCGTTCCACGGAGCGTGCGGGTCGTGGACGTGCAACTCGACGCGCGCGTTGACCACCGGCCGGTAGCCGCGAGCCGCCACCGCGGCGGCGGCGTCGATCGGGCGGGCCATCCAGTGCGAGGACCGGCCGGCCCGCACGACCTGTTCGGGCAGGGCCAGCAACAACCGGTCGGGCCGGCAGCCCGCCACCGTCACCCGCTCCGCCTGGCTCGCGTACGACCCGATCAGGCGCCACAGTGCCCGCTCCGCGCCGGGGGTGGCCGCCACGAGCTCGTCGACCCTCAGGCGGTACCCCCAGTCCGGTCGCTTCCCCACCTGGCGGTAGCGGACGTAGCCCATGACCTCGCCGCCGTACCCCCCCTCGGCTCGGGCGAGCGACAGGTAGCGGTGCCCGTCGGTGGAGGCCAGGGCGTCCCACCAGCCGGCCGGTCGCGCCAGCCAGCCGTCGTGGTCGGGTGCGACCCGCTCGTAGCACGCCCGGATCCGGTCGCGGTCGGCCGCCGAGCCGGCGCGGAGCACGACCGGCTCCGGCTCCGACCCGGACCCGGGGCCCGGCCCGGGCAGATCCCGCAGGGCCGCCGTGGGTACGCGCCAAACGGGGCGCTCACCGGCCAACTCCCAGCCGTGGGCGCGGTAGAGGCGGGTGGTCGCCGGGTGCAGGGCGCTGAGCGCGTCGCCACGGTCGTGCATCATCCCGATCGCCGCCCCCAGGAGCCGGCCCGCCACACCCCGGCCTCGGTCCTCGGCCGCCACCGCCACCGTGGCCACGCCGCCCATCGGGACGGCGCGCCCGCCGAAGTGCTGGCCCAGCGGGAGGGCGGCGGTGACCCCGACCAACCGGGAGCCGTCGAAGGCCCCCAGGAAGTTCGACAGGTCGACCTGGGCCCGCCAGGCGTCGAGGCTCGCCGGGGGCACGCGGAAGGCCTGCATCCTCAGGGCGAAGACGTCGGCGGCGTGCTCGTCGCCCAGCACCCTGACGTCGAGGGTCACGGGCCGCCCGGCTCCGGTCCGGCCGCCCAGCCGGCCTCCACCGCGGCGGGGCGCTGGGCCGCCGGCACCGTCGACGACGGGCAGACGTCGGAGAGCACGCACCGCTCGCACGCCGGGCGCCGGGCCGTGCAGACCCGCCGCCCGTGCAGGATCATGCGGATCGAGAAGGCACCCCGCTCCGGGGGAGGTACGAGGGCGTCGAGGTCGACCTCGACCTTCACAGGGTCGTCCTGATCGGTCAGCCGGAGCCGGCGCGACACCCGACCCACGTGCGTGTCGACGGGCAGGCCCGGCAGGTCGAAGGCGACCGAACGAAGCACGTTGCCGGTCTTGCGGCCGACCCCGGGCAGCTTCACGAGGTCGTCGAGGGCGGACGGGATCTCGCCGTCGAACGACTCCTCGACCGCGGCGGCCATGCCGAGGAGGCTCTTCGCCTTCTGGCGGAAGAAGCCGGTCGAGTGGATCAGCTCCTCGAGGACCGAGGGGTCCGCCCGGGCGAGGTCGCCGGGCGTGGGGTAGCGGGAGAAGACGGACGGAGTGACCTTGTTGACCATCTCGTCGGTGCACTGCGCCGAGAGGATCGTGGCGACCAGCAGTTCGTAGGGGTTCGCGTGGTCGAGCGCGCAGAGCTCCCGGGCCGTACCGCCGTAGAGCCGGGCCAGCCGGTCGCGGGTGGTCTCGGCGCGACGGCGGGCTCCTCGCGGGCGGGCCATCGGCCGACCCTACCGCGCCCCGTGCGGGGCCGATCCGGCCCCGGGGTACCCTCGCCCGTCGTGACCGCACCGGCACCCCGTCGCCTCCCGGCCGCCCTCGGAGCCGAGGAGCGCGCCGAGCTCGAACGCCTGGAGTCCGCGTACGAGGGCGCTGCCGGGCACCCGGCCCTCGGCGACGCCGTGCACCGGTCGCTTTCTCACCCCTCCCCCGGCGCGGCGTCGTTCGTGACGTCCGCCGCGCCCACCGCCTCCGGACGCTGGGCGGGCTTCGTGCACGTGGCCCCCGGCGAGAACGACGGTACCGGGGCGTGGGAGGCGGGGATCGTCGTCGCCCGGGACGCGCCCGACCGGGCGGCAACCACCGCGGCGCTCCTGGAGGCCGCCGCGGCCCACGCCGCGGCGAACCGGGCCCCGGGGATGGTCGTCTGGATCCCCGGCGCCGGTGCCGACGAGCGGGCCGGAGCGACCGGGGCCGGGTTCTCCGAGCAGCGCGCGCTGATGCAGCTCCGGGTGCCGATCCCACCCGCCGAGGCCCCCGCCTGGCCCGCCGGCACCACGGTCCGCGCCTTTCGGCCCGGCGCCGACGACGACGCCTGGCTGGCGGTCAACAACCGCGCCTTCTCCGACCACCCCGAGCAGGGCGCGTGGACGCGCGCCACCCTCGAGGGCCGTCGCCGGGAGCCGTGGTTCGACCCCGACGGGTTCCTCCTCGCCGAGGACGCCGACGGCCTGGCCGGGTTCTGCTGGACCAAGGTCCACCCGCCCACGGCCCACGACCCCGCCCTGGGCGAGATCTACGTGATCGGCGTCGAACCGTCCCGCCAGGGGCGGGGCCTGGGCCGCGCCCTGGTGCTCGCCGGCCTCCATTCGCTCGCCGGTCGCGGTCCGCGCGTCGGGATGCTCTACGTCGACTCCGCCAACCGGGCCGCGACCGGGCTCTACCGGGCGCTGGGCTTCCGCGAGCACCGCACCGACCGGGCCTTCGCGACGACGACGGCCCCCGCCGGCGCCGGCCGCGGACACGACGGCGACGACGACCACGACGGTGGCCGGTGAGCACCCGGTACGGCACCACCCGGACCGAGCTGGGTGAGCTCCTGGAGGGATGGGGAGAGCCCCGCTACCGCGCCGACCAGGTGTGGCGGGCCCTGTACCGCGAGCGCCGCCCACTCGCGTCGGCGACGTCGCTGCCACGCTCGCTGCGCGACCGCCTCGAAGCGGCTCTCCCCCCGGCCTTCGAGGAGCGCCTCGTGCAGGCGAGCGCCGACGGGCTCACCGTCAAGTGGCTCTACACGGGTGCGGGCGGCGCCGAGGTCGAGACGGTGCTGATGCGCTACCCGGGCCGGGCGACGGTTTGCGTGTCGAGCCAGGCCGGCTGCGCCATGGGCTGCACGTTCTGCGCCACGGCGCAGGGCGGGTTCGTGCGCGGCCTCGACGCCGGGGAGATCGTCGAGCAGGTCCTGCGCGCCGCGCACGCCTCCGAGCAGCCCGTGACCAACGTGGTGTTCATGGGCATGGGGGAACCGCTGGCGAACTTCGACGCCACGTGGGCGGCCGTCGAACGCCTCCACGCCGACGTGGGCATCTCGGCGCGCCGGATCACCGTCTCGACGGTCGGGGTGGTGCCCGGCATGCGCCGCCTGGCCGAACAGGACCTGCCCGTCACGCTCGCGGTGTCGCTGCACGCGCCCGACGACGCGCTCCGCGAGACCCTCGTGCCCCTCGACCGGCGGTACCCGATCGCCGAGGTGCTCCACGCCGCGCGCGCCGTCGCCCGGCGGCGCGGCCGGCGGGTCACCTTCGAGTACGCGTGCATCGCGGGCGTGAACGACTGTCCCGAGCACGCCGGCCGTCTCGCCGGGCTGCTGGCCGGGTTCGACGCCCCGGGCGGCCCCCACGTGAACCTGATCCCCCTCAACCCCACGGCGGGCTTCCCCGGCCGGGCGTCCGACCCCGCGCGGGTGGCGGCGTTCGCCCGGGTGCTGCGGGGCCACGGCCTGGGGGTGACGGTACGGCGCAACCGGGGCACCGACATCGACGCCGCCTGCGGCCAGCTCCGCGCCCGCGCCGGAGACGGCCGCGACCCGTCGGGCACAATGGCGCGGTGAACGAGCACCGCTTCCTCAACCAGACCCAGCCCCCGACGCTGGTCAACGCCACCGTCCTCTGCTACATCAGCGCGGCCTTCGCGCTCCTCTTCGGTGGCCTCTACAGCTTCTTCGGTCTCTTCCTGGTCGTGGCCCTCGGCCTCGGCGGCTACGGCATCGCCAACAGCAAGAAGTGGGGCTACGCCCTGGCCACCGCGGGCGCCGTCGTTCAACTGGCGCTCACCCTCTGGTGGGTGCTTCGCATCGGTCTCGACGCCGGTCTCATCCTCAACCTCCTCTTCGACGGGGCCCTCGTCGCCCTGCTCCTGCACCCGATGAGCCGCGACCACCAGCGGATCTGGTTCGACTAGGGAGGGCCGGCCCGTGTGCGACACGCTCTGCCTCGTCGGATCCGACCGGACGCTCTTCGCCAAGAACTCCGACCGGCCCGTCGGCGAACCGCAGGTGGTCGAGGGCCACGGACCCCGGAGGCCCGGCGGGGACCTGCGCACCCAGTACCTGACCGTCCCCGACGCGGGGGCGGCGAGGGTCGTCGGCTCCCGCCCCGGGTGGCTCTGGGGGTTCGAGCACGGGGTCAACGAGCACCGGGTGGCGATCGGCAACGAGAAGATCTGGACCGTCGACGACCCGCACGCCGTACCCCCGGCCCTCATCGGGATGGACCTCGTCCGCCTCGGCCTCGAGCGCGCCCGCGGCGCCGACGAGGCCCTCGACGTCGTGACCACGCTGCTGGAGCGGCACGGCCAGGGTGGGTCGGGCGAGGAGTCGGGGACCGAGCCGTACTGGTCGTCGTTCCTGATCGCCGACCCCCGCTCGGCCTGGGTCCTGGAGACGAGCGGCACCACCTGGGTCGCCGCCCCCGTCGACGGCGGCGCCGCGATCTCGAACCGCGTGTCGATCGGGACGGGCTGGACCCGGTCGTCGCCCGGCGTGGAGCCGGGCGCCGACTTCCAGCGCTGGCGCGACCCCGTCGCGCCCGTCGAGATCGCCGATCTGCGCCTGGGCACCACCCGGCCCTGCGCCGCCCGCGGTGCCGGGGACGTGTCCGCCTCCGACCTCGTCTCGGTGCTGCGTGACCACGGCGCCGCCCCGTGGGGCGCGGTCGGCTCCGACCCGGAGACCGCCGTCGCGCCGCCGGCCGAGGTGGCGGACGACTGGACGGGCGTGACGGTCTGCATGCACATCGCCGGCTACCAGGCCACCAACGCGGCGATGGTGGCCGACCTCCCGGCCGACCCCGAGGAGCCCGCCCGGGCGTGGGCGACCCTCGGCAGCCCGTGCACGGGGGTGTTCGTACCGATGTTCCCGCCCCACGAGCCCCCACCCGTCCTGGCCGACGCGGCCACCTGGCACCGGTTCGCGGCCGTGCGGGCCCGGATCGAGGCGCCGACCCGCCCCGACGACCGCCAGGCCGCCCTGAGGGCGGTCCGCGGCGTGCTCGGCCCGCTGGAGGTCGAGCTGTGGGCCGAGGCCGACGACATGGCGGCCGTGGGCGACCAGAAACGCGTCGAGGCGTTCGGCGAGGACGCCGGCCGGCGCCTCCTCGACGCGCTCGACCGCGTCGACCGGCTCCCGGCCTAGGCCCCGGCCCCGGGCGCCCGGCTTCGTGGGCCCGGATCGGGCGCCGCTACCTTCGACGGCACCGACGCGCCGGCCGTCCTCGCCCCGGAAGGACGAGCCCGACCCGCGTCCGCCTCCGTGCACTTCAACCTCGCCGACCTCTTCGAGCTCGTAGCCGACACGGTCCCCGACCACGAGGCCGTGGTCTCGGGTACCCGGCGCCTGACGTACCGGCAGCTCGACGAGCGGGCCAACCGACTCGCCCACCACCTCTCCGGGCGGGGGGTCCGGCCCGGCGACCGCGTCGCGGTCCTGCTCGCCAACGGGGCCGAGTACCTCGAGACGATGCTCGCGGCGTTCAAGATCCGGGCCGTCCCCTTCAACGCCAACCCTCGCTACGTCGACGCCGAGCTGGCGTACCTGCTGGCCGACGCCGACGCCGTGGCGGCCGTCTTCGACGCCCGCCTCGCGGCCCCGCTGGCCCGCGCGTCCCGCGAGATCGCGAGCCTCCGGGAACTGGTGGAGGTCGACCCTCCCGGGTCCCGGCCCCGGGGCGCCCCGCCGGCCGACGACGGCGCCGGGCCGTTCGCGGCCGCCCGCCGCGTCGACGGCTACGAGGTCGCCCTCGCCGGCTCGTCGCCGGAGCGGGCCTTCCCCGAGCGCCGCGCCGACGACGTGTACGTCCTCTACACCGGCGGCACCACCGGGGCACCCAAGGGGGTGATCTGGACCCACGAGGACATCTTCTTCGCCGCGATGGGAGGCGGCGGGTTCGGCGAGCCGGTGGCCCGCCCCGACGACCTGCGGGACCGCTGCCGCGACGGGCGCATGCGGTGCTTACCGGCCTGCCCGCTGTCGCACGGCACCGCCCAGTGGGCGGCCTTCGCCACCCTCTTCGCCGGGGGCAGCGTCGTGATCCCGGCCTCGGGCCGCTTCGACCCCGTCGAGACGTGGGAGACCGTCCTCGCCGAGGCCGTGAACTACCTGGTGATCGTCGGTGACGCGTTCGCCGTACCGCTGCTCGACGCGCTCGACGCGCCGGCGACGGACGGCCGTCCCGGCGGGGTGCCCACGATCGGCGGGCGGACCCTCGACGGGCCGGCCGTCCTCCTCTCGGGCGGGGCGATCCTCTCGGCGCCGGTGAAGCGCGAGCTCGCCGAGCGGCTCCCCCACACGCTCGTCGTCGACGGGTACGGCTCGTCGGAGTCGGGCGGGCAGGGGCAGGCCGTCACCTCCAGGGGTTCCCCGGTCCCCGAGGTGCCCCGCTTCACCATCGACCGCACCACCGCGGTCCTCGGCCCCGATCTCCGCCCGGTGCCGGTGGGAACCGTCGGGAAGATCGCCCGCCGCGGCCGGGTTCCACTCGGTTACCACAAGGATCCCGAACGCTCCCGGGCCACGTTCCCCGTCGTCGACGGCGAGCGTTGGGCCGTACCGGGCGACGACGCGGTGGTGGAGGCCGACGGCCGCGTCACCCTGCTGGGACGCGGATCGACGTCGATCAACACCGGCGGCGAGAAGGTCTACCCCGAGGAGGTGGAGTCCGTGCTCAAGGGCCACCCGGCCGTCGCCGACGCCGTGGTCGTGGGGGTCCCCGACCGGCGCTGGGGCGAGGTGGTCGTCGCGGTGGTGACGGCCCCGGTCGCGCCCCCGCCCGGCGCGGCCGGACCCGACTCCCCGGTCGACGAATCGGTGCGGGCCCACGTCCGGAGCCGGCTGGCCGGGTTCAAGGTCCCCCGGCACCTGGTGTGGGTAGATCGGGCGCCACGCGACGCCACCGGCAAGCCCGACCACGCCCGGGCCCGGGAGCTGGCCGGTACCGGCGGACCCGACACCGGGACCGGCTCTCCCACCGCGGCCCCCGCCGCGCCGCGGCGATGAACCGCCTCGCGTCCGAAGCCAGCCCCTACCTACGCCAGCACGCGGCCAACCCCGTCGACTGGTACCCGTGGGGCGAGGAGGCCCGGGCCCGGGCCCGGACCGACGACCGCCCGCTCCTCGTATCCATCGGGTACTCGTCGTGCCACTGGTGCCATGTGATGGCCCACGAGAGCTTCGAGGACCCCTCGACCGCGGCCGTGATGAACCGGCTCTTCGTGAACGTGAAGGTCGACCGGGAGGAGCGACCCGACGTCGACGCCGTGTACATGGACGCGGTCCAGGCCCTGACCGGCCAGGGCGGATGGCCGCTCACCGTGTTCTGCGACCCCGACGGGCGTCCCTTCTACGGCGGCACGTACTTCCCTCCGGCCGCCACCGGGGGCCGGCCCGGCTTCGTCGAGGTGTTGCAGGCCGTCGCCGACGCCTGGCGCGACCGCCGCGGCGACCTCGAAGCGAGCACCGCCCGCCTGATGGAGGTCCTCGACCGCGATCCGCTCCGGTCGGCGGCCGCGACCGGCGACGCCTCGGCGCCCGGAGCGGACCCCACGGCGGCGTTGCTCGACCGGGCCGTCGCCGACGCCGCCCGGCGCTTCGATCCCCGCGGCGGCTTCTCGGACGCACCCAAGGTCCCCGCGCCGATGCTGTGCGACCTGCTCCTGCACCACCACGTCCACCACCCCTCGGAGGCCACCCTGGCCATGGTGACGACCACGCTCGACGCCATGGCCGCGGGCGGGATCCACGACCAACTCGGCGGGGGCTTCCACCGGTACTCGGTCGACGCCCACTGGATCGTCCCGCACTTCGAGAAGATGCTCAGCGACCAGGCGCTCCTGGCCGCGACCTACCTCCATGCGCACCTGGTGACCGGTGAGGAACGTCACCGGCGGGTGGTGGAGACGACGCTCGACTACGTGCTCGGCGACCTGCGTCACCCCGCCGGCGGCTTCCTCACCGCCCGCGACGCCGACTCCGAGGGCGCCGAGGGGCGCTACTACGTCTGGGACCTCGACGAGATCGAGGACGTCGCCGGCGCCGACGCCGCCGAGACCGTCGCCTACTACGGCGCGACGGCGAACGGGAACTTCGTCGACCCCCACCACGGACTCCGGGGCAACGTGCTGCGCGTCGTCGACCGCGACGCTCCCCCGCCGGCGGCCGTCGAGCGGGCCCGGGCCGCGCTGCTCGCCCGGCGGGCGACCCGTGTCGCCCCCGGCCTCGACGACAAGGTGCTGGCCGGCTGGAACGCGCTCACGCTGCGGACGCTCGCCGAGGCCGGAGCCGCCCTGGGCCGCGACGACTGGACCGACGCCGCCCGGCGCGCCGCCCGGTTCCTCCTCGCGAACCTCCGGCGGGACGACGGCCGGTGGCTGCGGTCCTGGCACCCCTCGGCCGGGGCCCGGCACCTCGCGGTCTCCGCCGACTACGGCGCGCTGCTGGAGGCCTTCGTGACCCTGGCCGAGACCGACGACGTGGCCTGGCTCGAGGAGGCGGACCGGGTCGCGAGGGAGCTCATACGGCTCTTCCACGACCCCGACGGGGGCGGCTTCTGGACCGCCGGGCGCGACGCGGAACGGCTGGTGGCCGACGCCAAGGACGTCCAGGACGGGGCCACCCCGTCCGGGACCTCGCTGGCCGCCTCCGGCCTCCTCCGGCTCGCCGCGCTGACGGGCGAGCACGACGTCGCCGCACCCGCCGTCGACGCGCTCCGGCGTCTCACGCCCCTCGTGGATCGGTACCCCGGGGCCTTCCCGTACGCCCTGGGCGCCCTCGAGTGGGTGGTGTACGAACCCGTCGAGGTCGCGCTGGTCGGGCCGCCGGGGCCGGGGCTCGACGCCCTGCGGGCCGAGGTGGCCGGGAGGCTCCTACCGGCGACGGTGTGGTGCCGCGGTCCGGGGACCCCGACCATCCCGCTCCTCGAGGGGCGAGGCCCGATCGGCGGCGCTCCCGCCGCCTACGTCTGCGAGCGGTTCTCGTGCCGGGTGCCGACCACGGACCCGGCCGAGCTGAGCCGCCAGCTCGACGCCGCCGTGTCGGCCCGACGGCGACCACCCGCGGGCTGACGTCGCCCACCCGGTCGGGTGGCGGGCCCGGGCGGGGTCAGTGGCCGCAGCCGAGGCCGTCGGCGAGCGCGTCGGCGCCGGCCCAGCCGAACGCGATCATCGCCTCCCCGACGCTCGGGTCCCGCTCGCCGACCAGCGCCGCCGCCGCCCGGGAGCCGGCACGCACGGTGCTGCAGTCGAAGATCGGCTCCGACCGGCCGGCCCGGCCGATGCTGAACGCGTGCTCGTCGTAGCGCTCGTCGCACCCGAAGCGCCGGGCCAGGCGGCGACCCCAGGCCCGCTCCTCGCCGGTCGGCGTGTAGCTCTGCCGCGGCACGACGTCGGAGAGCACGGCCAGCAGCGAGTAGGCGCTGCCGTGCGCGAGGCGGGCCGCGACGAGCACGTCTTCGTCGGGGAACGATATGGCCGCCCGCCGGTAGAGCTCCCCCGTCATGGCCTTGACGGTCGCGCCCGCCTTGCGACCGCGCCGGGACGCGCCGAGACCCCAGAGGATGCAGGGCGTACCACCCACCCGTTCGAGCGAACCGAAGAGGAACCCGGCGAGCTCGCCGTCGGTGGATCCGAGGACCACCAGCGGGAACGACTCGATCTGGTGGTCGAGGGCGTCGCCCAGATCGAGCCCGACGCCGATGAGCAGCTGCGCGAACTCGTCGAGCTCGGCGGGTTTCAGCGAGACGGAATCACGGGATTCGACATCCATCGCCAGTCCATTCTGGCCTACCCGCACCTCGCCGCACCAGTCCGCACCGGCGACGGAGGGTCAGACGCCGACGCCGCGCGCGATGTCCCAGCCTCGCCAGTACGGGGCTCCGGTCGGTCTCGGAGGAGCGGCCGCCGCACCGAGGGCCACCGGATGCACACCGCCCCATCCGTCGAGGACGTAGCCCCCGGCGCTGCCGGGCAGCAGGGCGACCGACCGCGCGATGTCCCAGGCGCCCCAGTACGGACCGCCGCGGGGCGAGGCGGCCGCCACACCGTCACCGACCCGGAACGGCACGAGCCGGCCGCTCCCCAGCAGCTCGATGCCGCCCGACGCGGCGTCGAGCACGGCCAGGCCCCGGGCCAGATCCCGGCCCCGGGTGTAGCCGACCCCCACGACCGGCGGCGGCAGCGCCGACCCACCCACCGAGATCCGGTGGACGCCCCCCCAGCCGTCGAGCACGTACCCACCCGTGCCGTCGGGCAGCAGCACCAGGGAGCGGGCGATGTCCCAACCCGGCCAGTAGGGCGCCCCACCCACCGGCGGCGGCTTCGGGTTCCCGCCGATCCCGAACGCGTGCAGGCCACCCCAACCGTCGAGCACGTACCCACCCGTGCCGTCGGGCAACAACGCCACGGAGCGGGCGATGTCGCGACCCCGCCAGTAGGGCGCGCCGCTCACGGGCGGCGGCTTCGGGTTCCCGCCGACGCCGAACGCGTGCAGGCCACCCCAACCGTCGAGCACGTACCCACCGCCGAGAGGAAGGGCCCGTACCGACGCGGACGGACCGCTCCCGGACGCGGTGACCGCGGCGAGCGTGAACACGTACGTCCGGTTGTCGGCGAGGCCGCCTACGGTGGTGGTCGTCGCCGCGGCCGGAAGCGACCGGGGCGCGGCGGTGCCGGAGACGGTGAGCGAGTAGCCGGTCACGGGCGAGCCGCCACCCGAGGCCGGGGCCCTCCACGTCAGCGTGACCGATCCGTGCGACTGGCGGGCGCGCAGCGCGACGGGCGGGCCCGGCCCGGGCCCGCCGCGGCACGCGGCCAGCGCCAGGCAGGCGTCGAGCCGCCCCCCGGACGCGGACACGGACGCGAGCCCGGCGACGGGTTCGACCGCGGCGACGACGACGGCCTTCAGCGCGACGGGGTCGCGGTCCCGCTCGGCCAGGGCCAGCGCCGCCACGCCGGTCACGTGGGGGGCGGCCATCGACGTGCCGGTGGCGCTGTAGTACCCGTGGCCCACCCAGGTGGAGAGCACCGACACGCCCGGCGCCGCCAGGTCGACGGTTCCGGGACCCCGGTTCGACAGGGCGTAGAGCTGGTCGCGGTTGGTGGTGGCGGCCACGCAGACCACCGTCGGCAGGCGGTACGAGCACGGGTAGCTGGGGCTCCGGTCGATGTCGAGACCGGAGTTGCCCGCGGCGGTCACGACCGCGATGCCGGCGTCGCCGGCCGCCACGAGGGCGTCGCGCAGAGCCTGCGACGCGACGCTGCCCGTCCACGAGGCGTTGAGGACCCTGATCGGCACACCCGCGGCACGGAGTTGGACGGCCCGGTCGAGGGCGGCCACCGCCCCCGAGACGGTGCCGTTGAGAGTGCTGTCGAGCATCCGCAGCGGCAGGACGGTCACGTGGGGGCTCACCCCGGAGATCCCGACGCCGTTGCCGCCCACGGCGCCGATGATCCCCGTCACGTGGGTGCCGTGGCCCGATCCGTCGGCCGGCGTGCAGTCGCCGTCGACGAGGTCGAACCCGTGCGTGCCGGCCGGGCAACCACCCCACCCGCCCGGGTTCACCCACAGGTTCGCCACCAGATCGGGATGGGAGAGGTCGACGCCGGTGTCGAGGACGCCCACCACCACCGGCGCAGCACCGCTCGCCGCGGCCCACGCCGCCCGGGCCCGGATGTCGGCCCCGGGAGTGCCCGCGACACCTCCGGCGACCTGGCCGGTGTTCTCGATCGCCCACTGCTCGGGGACGCGGGGGTCGGCGGCGGGGTCGGCGGCGGGGCCGGCGGCGGGGCCGGCGGCGTGCAGCGCCGAGTCGGCCTCCACGTAGGTGATCGACCGCGGCCATCCGGCAGCCGGGCGCCTCTTCCACGCCGAAGCCGCCCGGGACGGGATCCCGCTCACCAAGGTGGCGCGCCCGTCGAGGCGTCGCGAGGCCGTCGCGCCCAGGTGGGCGAGCGCCGCGGCACGCTCGGCCGGCGGCGTACCGGGCCGGAAGCCGACGATCCAGCGCTCAGCGATCCCGGGGGCGCGCCGGGGCCCGGCTCCGCCCGCCGCACCGCGCGTCGCACCGGCCGCCGGGCCGCCGGCGACGAGCAGGGCCACGATCGCGCCGGTGACCCCGAGCGCGACCCGACACCGCTCCACGCGCCTGTACCGGTGCCTCACCGCCTCGGCCCACCTTCCCTGGTCTACGGACCGGTGTCGCGCCCGCCCGTCAGCGGCTGTAGGTTCCGACGACGCGCGCCTGCTCGATGATGTGGTCGTCGATGCGGACGAGGACCTCGCCCCTCGTCAGCCCGGGCGCCAGGCCCATCTCGGCGTCGAGGGCGTAGAGGTGGAAGTAGTAGTGGTGGGTGCCGTGCCCGGGCGGCGGGGCGGGCCCGCCGTAGCCCTCGCTGCCGAAGTCGTTGCGACCCGAGGTGTACGACGCCTCGCCGGCGGCCAGGCCCGTCGCGGCGGGCGGGATCCCGTACAGGACCCAGTGGGTGAACCCGTGGGTTAGCGGGGCGTCGGGGTCGTGGCAGATCAGCACCAGCTCCCGCGTGCCGTCGGGCACGGAGCTCCACCGCAGCTCCGGCGACGTGTCGGTTCCCTCACAGGTGTGATCGTCGGGTATCCGCTTGTGGTGCTCGAACGCCGGGCTCTCGATCGCCAGGTCGCCGAGGTTCAGTCCCGCCATGTTCAACCTCCGCCGGGTGTTCACCGTCTCCGCGGTGGCGGACCCTAGCCCGGTCCCGGCCCGTCACCCGGGCGGCCGGGGCTGTGTGTTGCTAGTCGGGTAGGCCGTCGGGGAAGTAGGTGTCGATGTAGTTCTGGATGTTGGGGGTGTAGGGGGCGGGGAAGGGTGTGTCGAGGTCGTCGCAGACGGCGCGGGCGGCTATGTAGCCGGGCCCGCCGACGACCATCCCGCCGGGGTAGGTGGACGCCCCGCACACGTAGAGGCCGTCGATGGGTGTGCGGGTGGAGGAGCAATCGGTGTTGGGCCGCATGTTGCCCATCTGGACCGGGTTGTAGTCGCCGTGCTTGATCGAGCCGCGCACCATGTTCGGGAGGCGCCGCTCGATGTCGCGGGGGTTCTCGACCACCACCTGGATCACACTGTCGGAGAACCCTTCGAACTGCGAGTCGACCAGCGCGGTGACCTCCGCGACCACGTCGTCGGCGCGGCCGTCCCAGTCGAAGTCGTAAGGGGCCGGCATCTGGAAGAAGCAGGTGTGCTCCCCCGGGATCTGCGACAGCGCCGGGTCGAACGCCGACTCGCACGTGAAGTGCCCGGCGAACTTGTCGATCCGGCCCGCCTCGACACCCTCCAGGAAATCGACCACGTCGTCGAAGCCGTCGAAGCCCAACACGTTCGAGAACGCATCCCCCGACAGGTTCGCGTCCGCGTCGCGAAGACGCGGCTTGCCGTCGGTGGCGAAGAACACGCTCAGCAACGACCACTTGTCCCACGTCCAGGACTCCGCCTGGGACCGCAACTCCTTCGGGACCGCCTCCTCGGGCAGGAACCGCAAGAACGTCGTCTGCGGATCCAGACTCGAGAGCACCGCCTTACGAGCCCCGATCCGGCGGCCGTCGACGAGACGCACCCCCGCCGCGCGCGACCCGTCCATCTCGATCGCGTCGACCTCCGCGCTGTCGAGCAACAGACCACCATGCTCGAACAACACCCGGGCGAACGAGCTCGCCACCCGATGCGACCCGCCGTACGCGAACGCCTTCTGCAAACCCCGATCGACCATCAACGGCACCATGAACCCCATGCCGCTCTCGTTCGGAGCGATACCCCACTGACACGACGAGTACAGCAACGTCGCCAACACCGGATCCGGCAACGGATACTCCGACAGGATCTCCACCGCCGACTGCTCACTCATGTGCAACATGTCACGACCGACGTCGTCGCGATCCAACGCCTCCATCAGATCCAACGGCGCCCCCGGCGGCAGATACGTCGCCGGAGCCAACACCCCGTCCACCACCCGACGGAACCGGCCCGCCATCTCCGCGAACGTGTCCGCGTCCTTCAACGACCGCCGCGCCAGAGAATCACGCGAATCCTCCAACGCGCGGCACAACAACACGTCCTCACCACCCACCCGGCCCCGCACCTGCATGTTCGGCTTATGGAACCGCAACCCCCGATTCCCCAGATCGAAATCCAAGAACGGCGGCATGTAATCCGTCATCAAATGATACGACGCGTGCGTATTCACATAATGACCCGGGAAGAGAACCTCCTCCGTCGCCAAACCCCCACCCAACTCGTAACGACGCTCCAACACCACCACCTCGAGACCAGCCGCCGCGAGGTACATCGCCGAGATCAACCCATTCGGCCCCGCCCCCACCACAACCACATCCGCCTCGAACTCCCGAGGGAACTCAACCCCCTCCAACGGATTACCCAACCCGGTCATCGGGTGCCCCCTTCGGCGTCGGTGATGTGCCACGGCGACGGGTACCACCAGTCGGGGGTGGTCTTGCCGATCTCGTCGTAGTCCTCGGCGAGGATGTGCATCAGGTTGTACGGCACCGCCAGCAGGCACAGGCCACCCGGGTACGACGTCTGGTGGCACAGGTACAGGCCCTCCACCGGCGTCCGGTACCGGGCCAGCTCCGGCAACGGCTTGCGGGAGAACCACTCGTCCTCGGAGATCCGCATCCCCTCCCAGTTGCCCCCCACGAACGCCATGTTCCGCATCGACGAGTCCCGCGGCGTGTTCACCCACGTCTTCAGGATCTTGTCGCGCGTCATGTTCGGCGCGTACTGGCGGATCACCTCGTAGATGTTCTCCAGGATCTCCGGCGTCGCCTCGTTCACCGCGTCCGGCCCGTCGCGGTGATCCTCCGGCGCCGGCACCTGCAAGTTGATGTCGATCACCCCATAGCCCTTCGGCGCCCGCGTCGGATCATGCGCACTGTGATTGATCAACCAGAACTGATAATGATCCGGATCCGTCGGATGCATGTTGAA
>JADLDD010000029.1 GCA_020846855.1 Acidimicrobiia bacterium
ACTGCCGGCCCGACGATCTCTCCGCAACGATCGTGAGGGCAGCGCTCGAGAAGGTGCCGAACCTCGACCCCGAGCTCGTCGAAGACGTCCTCTGGGGCACGGCGCAGCCCGCCGGTGAGCAGGGCTACAACCTCGCCCGGGTGGTGAGCATCCAGGCCGGCCTCGGCGACGTGCCCGGCACCACGGTCAACCGCTACTGCGCCAGCTCGCTCCAGGCCGTCCGGATGGCCGCCCACGCCATCCGGGCCGGTGAGGGCGACGTGTTCGTCGCCGCCGGGGTGGAGTGCGTCAGCCGCTTCGAGCACGGCAAGGCCGACGGCATGCCCGGAACCCACAACCCGATCCACGCCGACGCCGAGGCCCGCACGGCCGCGCGGTCGGCGGCCGGTGCTCCCCCCTGGACCCCGTTCGACGGGCTCCCCGACGTCTACATCTCCATGGGGCAGACGGCCGAGAACGTGGCCCAGTACGCCGGCGTGAGCCGCGAGGACCAGGACGAGTTCGCCGCGCTCTCCCAGCAGCGGGCCGTGGCGGCCCAGGAGCGGGGCTTCTTCGAGCGCGAGATCACCCCGGTGACGCTCCCCGACGGCGCCGTGGTGGTGGCCGACGACGGGCCGCGGCCCGGCACCACGGCCGAGAAGCTGGCCCAGCTCCGGCCGGTCTTCCGTCCCGACGGCACGGTCACCGCCGGCAACGCCTGCCCCCTCAACGACGGCGCGGCCGCGGCGGTGGTGATGAGCGACCGGCGCGCGTCGGAGCTCGGGATCGCCCCGCTCGCGCGGGTGGTGTCGAGCGCGGTGTCGGCCGTCGATCCGGAGATCATGGGGCTCGGGCCCATCGAGGCCAGCCGCCGGGCGCTGGCCCGGGCGGGGCTGGCCATCGACGACATCGACCTGGTGGAGATGAACGAGGCCTTCGCGGCCCAGGTCGTGCCCTCGGCCCGCGAGCTCGGGATCCCGTGGGAGAAGCTCAACGTGAACGGCGGCGCCATCGCCCTGGGACATCCGTTCGGCATGACGGGCGCCCGCATCCTGGCCACCCTGCTCAACGGCCTCGACGACCGCGACGGCCGCTACGGGCTGGAGACGATGTGCGTGGGCGGGGGCCAGGGCATGGCCATGGTCGTCGAGCGCCTGACCTGAGCCGACACCGGGTGGTCCGGCGCCGCGGCGAGTGACGGGGTCAGCCCGCCCCGTAGACCGGCGCCGGCGCCGGCGCCTCGGCTAGGAGGCGCTCCACCACCGGCCCGAGCTCGGCCGGGTCCCAGCGGGCCCCCTTGTCGACCTCCCGGCCGTGCTGCCAGCCGTCGGCGACCGACACCTTCCCGCCCTCGACCTCGAACACCCGTCCCGTCACCGCGGCCGCCTCGGGGCTGGCCAGCCACGCCACCAGCGGTGAGACGTTCTCGGGGGCCATGGCGTCGAACTCGCCCGGCGCCGGCGCGGCCATCGTCTGGGCGAAGACCTCCTCGGTCATCCGGGTGCGGGCGGCGGGGGCGATCGCGTTGGCCGTAACCCCGTAGCGCCCGAGCTCCGCCGCCTGTACGAGGGTCAGGGCCGCAATCCCGGCCTTGGCCGCCGAGTAGGTGGCCTGACCGACGCTGCCCATCAGGCCCGCACCGCTGGACGTGTTCACGATCCGGGCGTCGACGGCCTCACCCGCCTTCGAGCGCTCGCGCCAGTGGGCGGCGGCGTGGCGGGCGGGAGCGAAGTGGCCCTTGAGGTGCACGCGGATGACGGCGTCCCACTCGTCCTCGGAGGTGCCGAAGAACATCCGGTCGCGCAGGAAGCCGGCGTTGCACACCAGGGCGTCGAGGCGGCCCCACTCCTCGACGGCCGCCCGGATCATGCGCTCGGAGCCCGCCCAGTCGGCGACGTCGTCGCCGTTGGCGATCGCCTCGCCGCCCGCGGCCCGGATCGCGTCGACCACCTCGCCGGCCGGCCCGGAGCTCGAGCCGGTGCCGTCGAGCTCGGCCCCGAGGTCGTTGACCACGACCCGGGCGCCCTGCCGGGCGAGCTCCAGCGCGTGGGCCCGGCCGAGGCCGCGCCCCGCGCCCGTGACGACGACCGTCCTGCCATCGCAGATGCCCATGGAAGCTCCCGGCTCGGCTCGCGTGACACCTGACGCACCGTCAGGTCGAGGAGGCGAACCCTAGCCCGACGGACCGTTGCCGCCCGGGGCCGAGCACGGCCCGGGGCGCTCAGGCGCGGGCCAGCAGGCCGGCCTCCATGGCGAGGACGTGCTCGGCCGGGGTCCCGTAGAACTCGCCGAGTTGCTCCGCGAGGTCGCGGATGGTCCGGAGGAGGTTGGTCATCAACGCCAGCGAGTCGCCGCCGCACGCGGCGTACGCCATGCGTCTCAGGGTCATCTCGTCGATGTGCCCGTCGGGCCCCATCGCGGTGTAGAGATCCATCCAGTGCTTGCTACTCGTCACCGTCCACCCCTAGCTCAACACCCCCGTCCGGGGGATGTTCTCGCGCGTCGCATCGGCGCGAGGCAAGTGGTGTCACGGTCCGTCGGGATTTCGCGCCGCCGCTCGCGCGGGCGGTGGCGCGGGACGCTTCAGAGGCGCTCGATGACGGTCACGTTGGCCTGCCCGCCGCCCTCGCACATCGTCTGGAGGCCGTAGCGGCCGCCGGTCCGCTCGAGCTCGTGCAGCAGGGTGGTCATGAGCCGCACGCCGGTCGCGCCGAGCGGGTGGCCGAGCGCGATGGCCCCGCCGTTCACGTTCACCTTGGTGAGGTCCGCGTCGGTCTCCTTCTGCCACGCGAGCACCACCGAGGCGAAGGCCTCGTTGATCTCGACCAGGTCGATGTCGTCGAGGGTCATCTTGGCCT
Source organism: Acidimicrobiia bacterium (assembly GCA_020846855.1). Taxonomy (GTDB): domain Bacteria; phylum Actinomycetota; class Acidimicrobiia; order IMCC26256; family JADLDD01; genus JADLDD01. Next base: position 2,838 of record JADLDD010000029.1, read on the forward strand.
TCGAGAGCGCGTACGCCGTGGCGGGGATCGGGGCCGTGAGCATGAAGATCGGGTCGGCACCCCGTACCGAGAGGTGGTGGATGCGGGCCCGGGGGGTGAGCCCGTGGTCGCGCAGGGCGCCCTCGCTCACCACCAGCATCGCCGCGGCGGCGTCGGAGATCTGGCTCGCCACCGCGGCGGTCAGGCGGCCCCCCTCGACCAGCGGCGGCAGGGAGCGGATCTTCTCCCAGTTCGGCTCGCGGGGTCCTTCGTCCTGCTCGACGCCGGCCAGCGGGACGATCTCGCGTGCGAAGCGCCCCTCGGAGCGGGCCCGGATGGCCCGCTCGTGGCTCTCGACCGCGAACGCCTCCATGTCGTCGCGGGAGATGCCCCACTTCTCGGCGATCATCTCCGCGCCCCGGAACTGGCTGACCTCCTGGGTGCCGTAGCGCGCCGTCCAGCCCTCCGAGGTGCTGAACGGGTCGGCGAACCCGAGCGGCTCGGCGAGCGTCATGGCCGAGGAGATCGGGATCATGCTCATGTTCTGGACCCCGCCGGCCACGATCACGTCCGCCGTTCCGCTCATGACGGCCTGGGCCGCGAAGTGGACCGCCTGCTGCGACGATCCGCACTGGCGGTCGACGGTGGTGCCGGGGATCTCCTCGGGCAGGCCGGCCGCGAGCCAGCACGTGCGGGCGATGTCGCCGGCCTGCGGGCCGACGGTGTCGACGCAGCCGAACACCACGTCGTCGACGGCGAGCGGGTCGATACCGGTCCGCTCGACCAGGGTGCGGATGGCGTGGGCCCCGAGGTCGGCGGGGTGCACGCCGCTCAGGCCGCCGCCCCGCCGCCCCACCGGGGTGCGGAGCGCGTCGACTATGTAGGCCTCGGGCATGATGACTCCTCGGTTCTCGGGCGGGCGTGCCTTCCGCGGGGTGTGGTCAGAGGATCGCGCGGGCGACGCGCTCGCGGTGCCACGAGGCGTCGCCGCCCGCCGCGGCGAGGGCCCAGGCCCGCTTCATCCACATGTGCAGGTCGTGCTCGTCGCTGTAGCCGATCGCCCCGTGGCACTGGAGCGCGTGGCGGGCGACCAGCTCCGCGGCGTCGGAGGCCTGGGCCTTGGCCATGGAGACGTGCACGGGCGCATCGGGGTCGCGGTGGGCCAGCGAGTAGGCGGCGCGGTACACGAGCGGAGCCGCGAACTCCAGCGCGATCCGGCTGTCGGCGAGGTGGTGCTTGAGCGCCTGGAACGACCCGATCGGGACGCCGAACTGGCGGCGCTCGGAGACGTAGGCGACGGTCGTGTCCAGCATCCGGGCCGCCAGGCCCACGAGCTGGGCCGCGTAGCCGAGCGCGAGGCGATCCGCGGTGAGGTCGCGCTCGGTGGGGTCCAGCGTCCGGAGCGGCGGTGCCCCGGCGACCTCCACGGCGGCGAGGCGGCGGGCGCCGTCGACGGCCGGACGCGGGTCGACGGCCGCGGTGCCGCGCTCCACCACGACGCCGCCGACCACGAGAACGTCGGCGGAGTCGGCCCAGGGCACGAGATCTCGGCCCGAGGCCGCGGTGACGGTCACTGCTCCCGACGCGGCTTCCTCCGTGGCCACGAGCGGGGCTCCGGCGAGGGTGTGCTCCACGAACGGGTCGGGCAGCGCGGCCCGGCCGGCCTCCTCGGCGAGCAGCACGGCGTCGAGCTCGGTGAGGCCCAGGCCGCCATGCTCCTCGGCGACCATCACCCCCAGGGCGCCCATCTCGCCGAGGGCCTTCCACGCCCCGCCGCTGCGGCCGTCGGCGTTCGACCACGCCGCCCGCACGACCCCGGGCGGGCACTCGCGGGTGAGGAGGTCGCGCACGGCGTCGCGGAAGGCGAGCTGGTCGTCGGTGAAGGCGAAGCGCACGGCTGCTCTCGGTCCTCGCTACTTGCGGGGCAGGCCGAGCACCCGCTCGGCGATCACGTTGCGCTGGATCTCGTTGGTGCCGGCGTAGATCGGGCCCGACAGCGCGAACTGCCAGCCCTTGGTCCAGGGGCCGTCGAGGGCGGAGTCGGGGCCGAGGAGGCGCCGGGCCGTGTCGTGGAGGCGCACGTCGAGCTCGGACCAGAAGACCTTGGTGAGGCTCGATTCGGCGCCGGGCCGCTCGCCCTCGGCGATGCGGGTGACGGTGGAGAGCGTCTGGAGCGCGTAGGCCTCGGCGTCGATGCGGGCCTGGGCCACGGCGTGGCGCAGCCCGGGGTCGGAGGCGCCGGCACCGCGCTCGGCGTAGAGGGCGGCGAGCCGCTCGGCGGTGGCGAGGAAGCGGCCCGGGCTGCGCAGTGTGAGGCCCCGCTCGGAGCCGGTGGTGGCCATGGCCACCGACCAGCCCTCGCCCACGCCACCCAGCACCATCTCGTCGGGAACGAAGGCGTCGTCGAAGAACACCTCGGCGAAGCCCTCGTCGCCGTCGAGGCGGCCGAACCCCCTCACGGTCACGCCCGGCGTGTCGAGGGGGACGAGGAAGTACGTGAGCCCGCGGTGGCGCTGGGCCTCGGGGTCGGTGCGGAACAGGCCGAAGAGGTGGGTGCAGAACGCCCCGCGGGTGGTCCAGGTCTTCTGGCCCCGCAGCCGCCAGCCGCCGGCTTCGTCGTCGCGGACGGCCCGGCTGGAGATACCGGCCAGGTCGCTGCCGGCGTCGGGCTCCGACCAGCCCTGGCACCACGTCTCCTCGCCGCTGGCCATGGGGCGCAGGAAGCGGTCCTGCTGGGCCGGGGTCCCGAACTCGAAGAGGGTGGGGGCGAGGAGGAAGATGCCGTTCTGGGTGACCCGCTGCGGCGCCCCGGCCCGGTAGTACTCCTCCTCGAAGATCAGCCACTCCCACAGCGAGGCCTCGCGCCCGCCGTAGGCCTCGGGCCACGACACCACCGACCACCGGGCGTCGAAGAGCCGGCGCTCCCACTCGAGGTGGCGGGCGAAGCCCTCGCGGGTGTCGCCGCTGGGCAGCGGCTCGGCCGGCACGTTGGCTTCGAGCCAGGCCCGCACCTCGACCCGGAACGCCTCCTCGGCGGGGCTCCACGTCAGGTCCATCCGGCCGGCGAGGCTACCAGCGCCCCTCCACGGCTCCCCGAGCCGGGTGGGCCGTCACCGCGGTCCACGCGCCCGCGGTCACGACGCCACGGCGAGGAACGTCGACCAGCTCCCGTCGTCACGGTCGATGGGGCCGCCGTCGGACATCGCCACGTCGGCGAAGCCGGCGGTGCGCAGGTGGGCCGCGAGCTCGTCGCGGTCGAAGCCGTGGTGGCCGGTGAAGCCCTCGCCGTGGAAGCTGCCGTCCTCGGCGTCGAGGTCGACGATGCAGAGGTGCCCGCCGGGGTCGAGCAGCCTGCGGAAGCGGCCGAGGACGCGATCGAGGTCGGTCACGTGGTGCATGACCATGACCGTGATGATCAGGTCGAAGCGTTCGTCGGGCAGCGCGGCGTCGTCGGCCGTGAGGTCGAGGTCGGTGATGCGGGCGTCGCGGAGCCGGCCGTCGGCGATCTTGGCCGCCATGACCTCGCGCAGGCCGGCCGACGAGTCGGCCAGGAGCGCCGGGCCGACGCGCTCGCCGAGGGCCTCGGTCACGAGCCCGGTCCCGGCCCCGTACTCGAGGACGCGGGTCCCGGGGTCCGGCGAGGTGGCCGCCGCGATGGCGTCGGCGACGCGTCGCGACCGCTCGACCTTGGTCGGGTCGTCCCAGGTGGCGGCCCGTTCGTCGAAGTTCGGGTTGTAGCGGCCGTGATCATGGTCGTGGGTCATGTCGTGTCCTCATCAGGCGGTGGCCGGCGTCGCCCGTCGGCGCGCCCCCGGGGCACGCGACGCGACCACGCGCGGTCGATCATCGCGCCCCGGGCCGGGGCGGGTGGCCGCGCCGATCCCGGCGCCCGTACCACGTCCGTGCCCACCGGCCGGTCCGCGGGCGCCCCGCCGGGGCGGGCTCTTGCCGCACGGGTGGTCAGGTTCCGGCACCCTCGAGGGCCACCTTCTTGGCCCAGCGGTAGTCGGCCTTGCCCGAGGGGCTGCGGACGACGGAGTCGACGACGTGGATCTCACGGGGGGCCTTGTAGGAGGCGATCACGTGGCGGGTGTGCTCGGCCAGCGCATCGAGGGTCGGCCGGGCGCCGTCGCGGGGCTGGACCACGGCGACGACCCGTTCGCCCCAGCGCTCGTCGGGGACGCCCACGACCACTACGTCGAAGACGTCGGGATGCGACTTCAGGGCGCTCTCGACCTCTTCGGGGTAGATCTTCTCGCCCCCGGAGTTGATGCTCACCGAACCACGCCCGAGCAGGGTGATGGTGCCGTCGGCCTCGACGGTCGCCATGTCGCCGGGCACGACCCACCGGCGCCCGGCGTGCTCGACGAAGATCGAACGCGTCTTCTCCTCGTCCTTGTAGTAGCCGAGGGGCACGTAGCCGCCCCGGGCGAGCCGGCCGACGACCCCCGACCCCGGCTCGACGGCGTCGCCGTGCTCGTCGAGGACGGCGGTGTCGTCGCCGAGGCGGAAGGTGGGGCGGCCCTCGGCGTCGGTGCCGGTGACCGAGCCCTGGTAGCCGGTCTCGGATGCGCCGAAGGAGTCGACGATCATCGTGTTCGGGAGCACCTCGCCGATCTTCTCCTTGACGGCGGGGGAGAGGATCGCCCCTCCCGAGCCGATGACGAACAGCGACGAGAGGTCGTAGTCGGCCCCGGGCGCGGCGAGCGCCTCGACCAGCGGCCGGGCCATGGCGTCGCCGACCACGGCCAGGCTGACCACCTTCTCGCGCTCCACCGCCCGCCAGATCGAGTCGGGATCGAGGCGGCGCCCCCGGGTGAGCACGAGGACGTTGCCGCCCATGATGATCATCGTCGCCAGCCAGAGCGCCGCGCCGTGCATGAGCGGCGCGATCGGGAACATGACCAGGCCTCCACCCTCCGCCTCGGCCTTCTTGACCACCTGTTCCGGGCTCTCGGGCTGTGGCCCGCCGAGGGTGAGGATGGGGGCGATGGTGGAGAGGAAGTAGTCGCGCTGGGTCCACATCACGCCCTTGGGCATGCCGGTGGTCCCGCCGGTGTAGAGGATGTAGAGGTCCTCCTCGGAGCGGGGCCCGAAGTCGCGCTCGGCCGACGCCGCGGCCAGGGCCGCTTCGTAGTCGGTGGCGCCGATGGTGGCGAGGTCCTCGGTGGTGCCGTCGTCGACGGAGACGAAGGTGCGCAGCTTCGGGGCGTCGGCGGCGACGGCGGCGATGCGGGGGATGAACTCGCGACCGTGGACGAGCGCCACGAGGTCCGCGTTGTCGAAGAGGTAGCGCAGCTCGCCCTCCACGTAGCGGAAGTTGACGTTGATGGGGACGGCCCGCAGCTTGTAGGCCGCGAAGGTGGCCTCCATGTACTCGTTGCCGTTGTACAGGTAGAGGCCGACGTGGTCGCCGCGGCCCACGCCCTGGGCGGCCAGGTGGTGGGCCAGCCGGGTGGCGCGCTCGTCGAGCTCGCGGTAGGTGAGGGCGCGGCCGTCGCAGACGATCGCGCGGCGTTCGGCGACCGCGTCGCACACGGCCTCGAACATGTCGGCGAGGTTCCATTCCATGGGCGGCGAGTGAACCAGCCGCCCCCGGGGGTCGCAAGTCAGGGTCGCCGCGACCTCGGCCGCATCGCGTCCGGGCTCAGCGGGTGAGGATCACGCAGCTCCCGTGGCCGAAGAGACCCTGGTTGACGGTGAGGCCGGTGCGCGCGCCGTCGACCTGCCGGTCGCCGGCCCGGCCCCGGAGCTGCCAGGTGACCTCGCACACCTGCGCCAGGGCCTGTGCGGGCACGGCCTCCCCGAAGCACGCCAGCCCGCCGCTCGGGTTGACCGGGACGCGACCCCCGAGCGTGGTGGCGCCGTCGCGCAGGAGCTTCTCGGCCTCGCCGGGCCCGCACAGGCCGATGTTCTCGTACCAGTCGAGCTCGAGGGCGGTGGAGAGGTCGTAGACCTCGGCCAGGTCGAGGTCGGCCGGGCCGAGCCCGGCCTGCTCGTAGGCCGCCGCCGCGATCGAGTCGCGGAACGGCAGGTCGGGGGCCGCCACGGCCAGGCTCGAGTCGGTCGAGAAGTTCGGCATCTCGATGACCGTGTTCGGGAACCGCGGCGTGACCGTCGAGACGGCCGCCACCCGCACCGGCGAGCCGGCTCCGTGCCGGGCGGCGAAGTCGAGGCTCGAGATCACCACCGCGGCCGCGCCGTCGGAGGTGGCGCAGATGTCGAGGAGGCGCAGCGGGTCGGAGACGACGGGCGACGCCATCACCTCCTCCTCGGTGACGGCCTTGCGGTAGCGGGCGTACGGGTTGGACAGCCCGTGGGCGGCGTTCTTCACCTTGACCCGGGCGAAGTCGGCCCGGGTGGCGCCGTAGAGGTCCATCCGCCGGCGGGCGTAGAACGCGAAGTAGGTGGGGTTGGTGGCACCGAGGAGGCGGAACCGCAGCCAGTCGGGGTCGTCGCCGCGCTCGCCCGCGACCGGCGCCAGGAATCCCTTGGGCGTGGTGTCGGCACCGACGACCAGCGCCACGTCGCACAGGCCGGCGAGGATCCGGGTGCGGGCGACCTCGAGGGCGGTGGCCCCCGACGCGCACGCCGCGTACGAGCTGGCGACCGGGGCGCCCTGCCACCCGAGAGCCTGGGAGAAGGTGGCCCCGGCCACGTAGCCCGGGTACCCGTTGCGCATCGTGTCGGCGCCCGACACGAACTGCACGTCGGTCCAGGCCAGGCCCGCGTCGTCGAGCGCGTCGCGGGCGGCGGCGATCCCGTACTCGACGAAGTTGCGGCCCCACTTGCCCCACGGGTGCATGCCGACCCCGAGGACGGCTACGTCGTGAGCGCCCATCACACCCCTTCCGTCACGCCGCCGGTCGGAGCGTTCGGGCCCGGCTCCACCGGCCGCCACTTCCACACCACGTACTCGTGCTCGTCGTCCTCGTAGAGCGTGTCGAGGACGAGCTCCACCTCCTGGCCCACCCGCAGCCCGGGTCCCTCGCCGGCGACCTGCCCGAGCACGACCAGCTTCTCGTCGGGGAGCTCCACCGCGGCCACCGTGTAGGGGACGAACGGGTCGGGCGACACGTAGGGGGCCGGCGGTGCGTAGTGGTTGGTGGAGAAGCTCCACACCCGGCCCCGGCGCCCCAGGCGGTGCTCCTCGAAGTCGAGGCCGGTGCAGCCCGGGTTGCGGCACGCGGTGCGCTCGGCGGGGAAGAACACCGTCCCGCACCCGGTGCACCGGCTGCCGACGAGGTGCGGTTCGTCGTCGAGGGTGAACCACCCCTCGACGGCGGGGATCCGGGTCTTGGTCATGGTGCCGTCCCTCCGGTGGGGGTCTCGTCGGTGGGGACGCCGGCAAGGCGGGCCAGCGTGGCCTCGGCGCCGTCGATGATGCCGCCGACCACCTCGGCGACCGTCGGCAGCTCGTCGATCACGCCGACGACCTGGCCCGTCGGCAGCACGCCGGCGGCGAGGTCGCCGTCGACGAGGGCGGCCTTGGTGAGCATCGCGGCGTTGGCCGCCATCGCCACCTGGGCCCAGGTCAGGCCCTGGCTGCGCTTCATGGCCCGTCCCTCGCGCGCCAGGGCCGTCATCGAGGTCCCGGTCAGCGACCGGAACCGCCACGCGTTGGCCAGCGCGCGGGGGAGCGCGGTGAGACGGCCCGAGCCCTCGAGGTGCTCGACGAGGTCGGTGCGGACCACACGCTGCGGGTAGCCGTCGATGCTCTTCGTCACCACCGTCCCGGTCACCGGCGTGCCCAGGTAGACCGACTTCACGGCCTCGGGGACGGTCGACTCGCGCGTCAGCAGGAAGCGGGTCCCCATCGCCACCCCGGCCGCGCCCCAGGCGAGCGCCGCCACCAGGCCGCGGCCGTCGAAGAAGCCGCCCGCCGCGATGACCGGGACGTCGACGGCGTCGACGACCTGGGGGACCAGCAGGCTGGTGGGGACGGTGCCGGTGTGGCCGCCGCCCTCCGCGCCCTGCGCGATGACGGCGTCGACGCCCCACGCCGCGACCTTCTCGGCGTGGCGGCGGGCGCCGATGGTGGGCATCACCACCACGCCGGCGTCCTTGAGGCTCTTGACCACCCGCTCGCCGGGCGCCTGGGCGAAGCTCGCGACCTTGACCCCCTCGCGCACCAGCAGCGCGATGCGGTCGTCGACGTCGGGGGAGTCGGCCCGCAGGTTCACGCCGAAGGGTCGGTCGGTGCGATCCCGCACGGCGGCGACGGCGTGCCCGAGCTCGGCGACGGTCATGGTGGCCGAGGCGATGATCCCGAGGCCGCCGGCGGCGCTGGTGGCGGCGGTGAGGCGGGCGCCGGCCACCCACCCCATGCCGGTCTGGACCACGGGGTGCTCGACTCCGAAGAGGCGGCAGGCCCGGGTCCGCAGCGCCGGGTGGGTGCCGGCGGTCACGACGGGGGGACCTCACGGTCCCGCAGGCCCTGCGGGTCGATCACCTCGCGGATCAGGCGGAGCGCCTCGGCGCCGGGTTCGGCCGTGGTGGGCACGTCGCCGTCGATCGCGAGCTCGAAGCCGGTGGCGGCGACGACGTCGTCGACGCTCGCCCACGGGTGCACCGAGCGCAACCGCATGCGGTGCTCGGGCGTGTCGAAGTCGAGGACGGCCAGGTCGGTCACGACCAGGCCGAGGCGGTGGAAGCGCCCGGCGGGCCCGAGCGCCGCGGCCCGGTCGTAGCCGAGACCGGTGACCACGTCGACCCTCTCCACGAAGCAGCGCGTCGAGTGCCCGGGGATCCAGTAGCTCGTCTTGTGGTTGACGGTGTTCCCGGGCGCGCCGCGGAAGCCGAGGAGCTGCGCCTTGGGCTTCGCCGGATCGCCGATGAGGGCGAAGTTCTGGTTGCCGTACGCGTCGATCTGGCTGGCGCCCATGATCACGTGGCGCCGCCCCGACCACACCACGTCGAACATCTTTCGGAACGGGATCCACGCCGCGACGGTCTTTCCGGCGTCGGGATCGCCGACGGGCGGGGTGCCCTCGATGAGCGCGGGTGGGTCGGCGACTAGCAGCGCGGGTTCGAAGGTGGCGCGGGCCAGGCGCCCGGCGATCACCGGGACGGTGCCGATCGGGTTGGCGACGACCTCGCCGTCGCCGCGGAACGTCTCGGCCAGGGCGGCCACGCAGACTTCGGCGCGGGTCGCGGGCGTGGTGGCGCCACCGCCGCTCATCGCCCGACCGCCCGGCGGTACTCGTCGTGGCTCGCCACGTCGACGTATCGGGCGCGGAACGCCTGCCACGCGTCGGGGTCCTTGGCCGAGGCGGCGTACTCCTTCTGGAACGCCTCGTCGCGGCCGTAGTCGGGCGGGCACTCGGTGAAGTGCGCCCCGAACGGGGCCTCGACCACACCGTCGACGAAGACCCGCGGGATCAGCTGGCTCTGCGGTGGCCCACCGGCGGCGAGGTCGTCGGTGGCGACGACCTCCTCGACCGACATGAAGGTGCGCCGGGCGGCCTGGGCCATCAGGTCGTCGAAGTAGGGGTCGAGGTTGAGGTACTGGCCGTTGCCGGCGGCGTCGGCGCGGTGCATGTGGATCAGGGCCACGTCGATGTCGAAGGCCGGCATGGCGATCAGCTCCTCGCCGTCGTCGTAGGGGGAGGTGACGGTGCGCAGGCCGGGGAACATGCTCGGCACGTCGGTGCCGAGGCCCGCCCGGGTGGGTAGGAACGGCACCCGCCACGCCGCGGCCTGGAGGCCGAGGAGGAACATCCCCTCGTCCATCTCCGTGGTCGTGACGACCCCGGACTGGCGGGCGGCCCGGAAGTGGGGCTCGAGCGGGATGGTGTCGAGCGACACGAACGAGAACACCACCCTCGACACCTTGCCGGTGGCGCAGAGCAGGCCCACGTCGGGGCCGCCGTAGCTCACGATCGTGAGGTCGCGCAGCGGGGAGCGGGCGATCGCCCGGATCAGGCTCATCGGCTTGCGCCGGGAGCCCCAGCCGCCGACGGCGATCGTCATCCCGTCGCGCAGCTCGGCGACTACGTCGTCCTCGGTGACGCGCTTGTCGAGGGTCATGTGGTGGTGTCGGTCTCCCGCTTCTCGACGAAGGCGTCGCGGTGCTCGTCGGCGACGCCGGAGAGGTTCAGCTCGAAGGTGAAGCCCTGCTCGAAGCGGTAGGAGCGCTTCACGTCGACGGGGTCGATCCCGTTGAGGCTCTCCTTGGCCGCCCGGATGACGGTCGGGCTCTTGGCCGCGATCTCCCGGGCCACCTCGAGCGCCGTGTCGCGCAGGTCGGCGCGGGGCACCACCCGCAGAACCGATCCGTACGCGTGGAGCTCGGCCGCGGTGGCGGTGGCGCTGGTGTAGACCATCGCCCGCATGCGGTGCTGGGGCACCAGCCGGGCGAGGTGGGTGGCGGCGCCCAGCGCGCCCCGGTCGACCTCGGGCAGGCCGAAGGTGGCGTCGTCGGAGGCCACGATCACGTCGGCGTTGCCGACCAGGCCGATCCCGCCGCCGAGGCAGTAGCCGTGCACCGCCGCCACGACCGGCACCGCGCACTCGTACACCGCGGCGAACGCCGCGTAGCAGCCCCGGTTGGCGCCGATCAGGGCGTCGAAGCCCTCGGTGGCCTGCATCTCCTTGATGTCGACGCCGGCGTTGAAGCCCCGCCCCTCGGCCCGCAGCACCACCACCCGGACGGCGGGGTCGTCGCCGAGGGAGCGGACGGTCGAGGCCAGCTCGAACCACCCGGCGACGGTGAGCGCGTTGACGGGCGGGTTGTCCATCACCACCTCGGCCACGCCGTCGCCGTGAACCTCCGCCGTGATGCCCATCGTGCTCCGTTCGCTGCGGGACCGCGCTCCCGAGGGCGGGTCAACGGTTTCTGACGGTCCGTCAGGTGAGGTGCCAAACTTAGCCCCATGGCCGATCCCTTCGACATGTCCGGGCGCGTGGTGATCGTCACCGGCGGCTCGCGCGGCCTGGGCCGCGGCCTCACCGCCGGGTTCCTCGAGCGGGGCGCCGACGTGGTGATCTGCGGGCGGCGCGAGCCCGAGTCCCCGGTGGCGGCGGCGGGCCGCGAGGCGCTCTTCGTGGCCGCCGACGTGCGCCGCCCCGACGACGTGCAGGCCGTGGTCGACGCGGCGACCGGGCGCTACGGCCGCCTCGACGTGCTGGTCAACAACGCCGGCGGGTCGCCCCCGGCCGACACCGCCACCGCGTCGCCGAACTTCTCCCGGGCGATCATCGAGCTGAACCTGCTCGCGCCGCTCGTGTTCTCCCAGGCCGCCAACGCGGTGATGCAGGCCCAGGAGGCCGGTGGCAGCATCGTGAACATCGGCAGCCTCAGCGGCGTGCGCCCGTCGCCCCACACCGCGGCCTACGGCGCGGCCAAGGCCGGCCTGCTCAACCTCACCGAGACCATGGCCCAGGAGTTCGCGCCCAAGGTGCGGGTCAACGCGCTGGTGCTCGGCTACGTGCGCACCGAGCAGGCCGACCTCTTCTACGGCGACGAGGAGGGGATCGCCGCGGTCGGCGCCACCCTGCCCATGGGCCGCATGGCCGAGGCATCCGACGTCGGCGACCTCTGCGCGTTCCTCGTCTCGCCCCTGGCGTCGTACCTCACCGGCGCGTCGATCGCCGTCCACGGCGGCGGCGAGCAGCCGCCCTACCTGCGAGCCGCCTCCGGCACCCGCGAGCCCTGAGCCGGGCCGGTCCGGCTCTCCGGCCTTCGGTGCCGCCCGCCGTCATCCGGCCGAGCGTTCGATCCTCACGAGCATCGCGGCGGACGGTGTGACCCGGCCGCTGGCGTAGGTGCTCATGCGCGACGCGCTGGTGCCGACCAGCTCGGCGAACCGGGCCATGGTGAGGCCGGATCGGGCGATGGCCGCCCGTACCCGTGCCGCGACCTCGGCGCGATCGTCGCCTTCCGCTCGACTCCGCGCCCGGTCGACGGCGAGCGCGAACAGGCGGGCCGCGGCGTCGCCATCGTGTTGCGCGGCGTAGCCCTCGACGCGCCGTGCGACCTCGCCCCACGGCGAGCGGCGGATCTCGGCGAGGACCGGTTGCCAGTCGGCCACCAACCCGCGCTCGATGGTGGCGACGAGCGCCTCGTGGGGCCAGGTCCGGACGTCGTCGTGGGGGGATGCGTCCACGTTGCGGAACCGGACCGTCATCCGAGCGCTCCCCCCAGGCGGAGGGAGAGCTCCTCGCACACCCCCACCACCGACGACCAGTCGTGCCACGCCGGATCGAGGTTCTTGTAGCGGGGGAGCTCACGGGTGACGGCCTCGTCCCGTGGCTCCGGGCGGGCCAGGCGCAGGACGAGCGAGGTCAGCACCGAGCCGGCGTCGCCCGATCGGTCGGCGTAGTAGGCATCGATATCGGACAGGATCTCGACGGCCCGGTCGAGGCCGAGGTGGGTGGTCAAGGCCGCGACGTCGAGGTAGTCGCGTACCACGTTCCGCTGCACGACGAGGTACGCCTTTACCCGCAGGATCTCCGCCTCGGTCGGTACGACGACCCGGGCGCTGCCACCGAGGTCGACCTGCTCGGTCTCGAGCGGGCGCGTCCGGCGCATCTGGCGGAGCCCGGCCTCGACGCCGCCGAGCGTCCCCATGATCGTGAACGGTGGCTTCGACGCCCGGACCGAAGTCGCCCACCCGTCGGTGGCCTCGACGGCTTCCAGCACCGCCTCGTAGCGCTCGGCGAGGTCGGCGAGCACGTGGTCGTGGTCGAAGGAGTCACGGTGGCCGGCGTGGAGCGCCGCGGCCGAGCCGCCGACGAGGACGGCATCGGGCACCGCCTGCTGCAACTCGGCGGCCGACGCCAGCACCTCGCGCAGGACCCCACTCCGCGCCTTGGCGACCATGGTGTTATCGTATCAGATAACACCACCCGACGGTACGGACCAGGTCACGGGTGCTGGCTGCTGACGCTCACCACCTCGCCGGTCATGTAGGTGGAGTAGTCGCTGGCGAGGAACACGATCACGTTGGCCACCTCCCACGTCTCGGCGGGACGGCCGAACGCCTCGCGGCGGGTGAGCTCGTCGAGGAGCTCGTCGGTGGTGACCTTGGCGAGGAACGGGTGCATGGCCAGGCTCGGGGCCACCGCGTTGACCCGCACCCCGGCGGGCGCGGCCTCCATCGCCGCGCAGCGCGTCAACGCCATCACGCCGGCCTTGGCGGCCGCGTAGTGGGCCTGGCCGGGCTGGGCCCGCCAGCCCAGCACCGACGCGTTGTTCACGATCACGCCGGCGCGGCGGGGGAGGAGGTGGCGCAGCGCGGCCCGCGTGCACCGGAACGTGCCGTTGAGGGTCACGTCGAGGACCTTCGACCACTGCTCGTCGGTCATGTCGACGATCGGCGCCTCGCCGCCCAGGCCGGCGTTGTTGACGACCACGTCGAGCCCGCCGGTGGCCGCCACCGCGCCGTCGAACAGGGCCTGGACCTGCTCCTCGACGGTCACGTCGCAAGCCAGGGCGGCGGCCACGGCGTCGCCGAGGCGCTCCGCGGCCTCGCCGAGGCGGCGCTCGTGGGCGTCGGAGATCACCACCCGGGCGCCCTCCTCCACGCAGCGCTTCGCGGTGGCGAAGCCGATGCCGGTGCCGGCGGCGGCCGTGACCAGGACCGTGCGGCCGGCGAGGAGGCCGTGGCCGGCGGGTTCCGCCGGGGTGTCCGGGCCGGGCCCGGGCGGGCCCGATGCTTCGGGTCCGGAGGGCGACTCCGTGCTCATCACACCACCTTCGGCTCGGGCGGCAGGCCGAGCACCCGCTCGCCGATCACGTTGCGCTGGATCTCGTCGGAGCCGCCGTAGATCGTGTCGGCCCGGGTGAACAGGAACAACCGCTGCGCGTCGGTGAGGTCGTAGCCCTCGCCGCCGCCCCCCACGGCGCCGGCCGCGCCCGCCACCCGCAGGGCCAGCTCCCCGAGGTCGCGGTGCAGGCCGGCCCAGAACAGCTTCGACACCGACGTCTCGCGGGTGGTCTCGCCCCGCCCGAGCGCGGTGAGGGAGCGCAGGGCGTTGTAGCGCATGATCTGGAGGCGCGCCCAGGTGGCGGCCAGCTCCTGGCGCACGGCCGGATCGGCGACGGATCCGCCGGCGCGTGCCGAGGCGGCGATGGCCTCCCACTCCTGGGTGAAGGAGAGCTGCTGGCCCAGGGTGAGGGCGCCACGCTCGAACGCGAGCGTTCCCATCGCCACCCTCCAGCCGCCGTTCACCTCGCCCACCACGTTGCCGGCCGCCGTGCGGGCCCCGTCGAAGAACACCTCGTTGAACTCCGAGTCGCCGGTGAGCTGCACGATGGGACGGATCTCGATCCCCGGCCCGCCCATCGGCACCAGCAGGTACGAGATGCCCCGGTGGCGCGGCGCCGAGCGGTCGGTGCGGGCCAGCACGAAGCACCAGTCGGCCCAGTGGGCCAGCGAGGTCCACACCTTCTGGCCGTGGATCACCCACTCGTCGCCGTCGAGCTCGGCCCGGGTGGCGAGGGCGGCCAGATCGGAGCCGGCGTTGGGCTCGGAGTAGCCCTGGCACCACAGCTCCTCGCCGGACGCGATCCGGGGTAGGAACCGTCGGCGCTGCTCGTCGGAGCCGAAGTGCAGGATCGTGGGGCCGATCAGGCCCTCGCCGATGAGGCCGACGCGCCCCGGTCCCCGGGCCCGGGCGTACTCCTCGTAGAAGATCACCTGGCGCAGCAGCGACGCGTCCCGCCCGCCGTACTCCTCGGGCCAGGTCAGGCACGTCCAGCGGTGGCGCCCGAGCTCCAGCTCCCAGGCTCGCCGCTCCTCGAAGAGGGAGTGCTCGTCGCCCGGCCCGCCGCGCCCCCGCACCGCGGCGAAGGGCCCCTCGAGGCGGTCGGTGAGCCACGCCCGGGCGTCGTGGCGGAAGGCTTCGTCTTCGGGGGAGTAGCTCAGGTCCACGGGTCCTCCGGGCGATCCGGCCTCGAACCTAGCGGAGCGCCCCGGGGCGACCCTCGGCCGGAGCGGGGGTGCCCGGGCTCAGCCGTCGTCCGTCCGGTCCGGTCCGCGGCCCTCCGGGGCTCCCGGCGCCGCACCGGCGACCGTCTCCTCCATGGCGAGGAGTGCGAGGCGCTGGAGCGAGCGCTGGTGCACGTACTCGATCACCCGGCTGACCCGGGGCACGAGCTCGCCGGCCGACTCCGCGGCGTGGTTCCGGAAGCTCTGCAGCTCGTCGGGTTCCCAGTCGCGGCCCCCGCCGTCGGCGAAGATCCCCACCACCCGGGCCTGGACGGCCTCCACGCCGGTCACGTAGAGCGCCGCGACCTCGACGATGATCGAATCGGGGATCTCGAGGTCGCGCAGCTCGGCGACGGCGCGCAGCACGTCGAGGTCGAGGGCGTCGTACGAGTCCCGGCCGAACTCGGCCGGGTCACGCAGGAGTCCGACGCCCCGCAGCGCGTCGACGAGCGGAGCCGGGAGGCCGGTCGCCGACACCATCTCCTCGAGGGTGTAGGACTCGCCTCCCTCCCGTCCGAACAGCCCCTCGAGCAGGCCGGGGCTCTCGGCGTCGAAGAACGCCCGGATCGCGGCGAGGGAGAACCGGCGGCGCTGGAGGTCGCGGATCCGGCGGAGTCGGTCGAGGTGCTGGGGGCCGTAGAACTTGGCGCGCCCCACGCGCCGGGCGGCCGGGAGCAGGTGCTCGCGCTGGTAGAAGCGGATGGTGTCGACCGTTACGCCCGCCATGCGGGCGAGGTCGTCGATCCGCCATCCGGATCCCGCGGTCACCGAGCTCCGCTCGTCATTCGTCGTCGGCCTCCATGTCGGGCTGCCCGCAGGAGCATCCCCCGACGGCCCCCGGCCGCGCCCGCCGGACCGTGGCCGCGCCCGCCGGACCATGGCCGCGCCCGCCGGACCGTGCCCCCGCCGGTGCCGGTGCATCCGGGGCCTTCCGGTGACAACCGTCACTGAACTTGACAGCGAATAGACTGAGAGTAAATACTCACAATGTCAAGTGGGATCGAGGTCCCCGGGCCTCGGCCGGAGTGTAGGGGGACAGATGGACACGACCCCGACCACCGAGCTCGACATCCGGACCACCCGGACCACCGAAGAGAAGCGAGCCCTCCGCTGGATGGCACGCCAACTCCGGTGGGAACGCACCCTCGACGCGCTGCGAGCAGCGCGTCGTTCGTTCCCGAAGGCGGCCTGACCCCCGCGGGCCGCCACCGAGGCGAGCGTTCCCCCCCAGCGATCGACCCGGCTGCCCCCCCGGCCGGGTCGATCCGCGTCCGGGGTTGACGGGGACCGGTGGGCGGGGACGCCCCGACGACCGCGAATCACCGGGCCTCCGACGGCCGGGGGCCGCTAGCGTGAGCCGCTCGGAGGCTGGGCCCGGAGAGCCGACGTGGCGATCGCGCCCGGGGCGCCCGGGCCGCGGTCGGGCACCAAGGAGCCAGGAGGAGGCTGGGTGAGCAGCGTCGAGGGCGTGGCGGCCGTCCCGCCCCAGGGCTCCGCCCACCGGACGCCGGCGCCCGGCCACGTGGGGGATCGGCCCGACGGGCGGCTCCTCACGGCGCGCTTCTGGCTGGTGGTCGCCAGCGGCACCGCGTACTTCCTCGCCCTGGGGATGGTCCTGCCGGTGCTCCCCGTCTACGTGGAGCACCGCCTGGGCGGCAGCTCGCTGGTGGTGGGTGTGACGGTCGGCGCGTTCGCCTTCGGGGCCGTCCTCCTCCGGCCGGTCGCGGGGCGGCTCGGCGACCAGGCCGGCCGCCGGGTCCTCATGGCGGGCGGGGCCGCGGTCGCCGGCGGTTCGATGCTCCTGTACGCGCTGACCGACGCCATCGTCCCGCTCATCGCCCTCCGCGTCCTGACGGGTGTCGGGGAGGCGGCCTTCTTCGTGGGGGCCAGCACAATGGTCACCGACCTGTCTCCGGCCCACCGCCGCGGGGAGGCGCTGAGCTACTGGTCGGTCGCCGTGTACGGCGGGCTCGCCTTCGGTCCCGCCGTCGGGGAGGCGATCCTGGGCGACGGCCGCTACGAGGCGGTCTGGATCTCGGCCGGTCTGGCGGCCCTGGTGGCGGCGCTGCTCGGGCTCGGCACCGTCGACACCCTCCACGATCTCGACCCCCGTGACCGTCCCGATGCGGAAGGCCGGCCCGCCCTGCTCCACCGGGGCGCGCTGCGGCCCGGTGCCGTGATGTTCCTCGGCCTCATCGGCCTGGCCGGGTTCGCGACCTTCGTCCCGCTGTACGCGCGCGACGTCGGGCTCGCCGACGCCCGCTACGTGTTCCTGCTCTACGGCGGGCTGATCCTCGCGGTGCGCGTGCTGGGTGCGCGCCTCCCCGACGTCCTCGGCTCGCGGCGGGGCGGGAGCCTCGCTCTCGGCACCGGCGCCGCGGGGCTGGCGGTGATGGCGGCGTGGCCGTCGGCCGTCGGCCTGGTGGCGGGAACGGCCGTGTTCGCCGTCGGGATGTCGCTGCTGTACCCGGCCCTGACCACACTGGCGCTCGACGGCGTCCCGGACCGGGAGCGGGCCTCGGCGATGGGCACCGTCAGCACCTTCTTCGACCTCTCGCAGGGTGTGGGCCCGTTCGCCCTCGGGGCCGTGGTCGGTCTCGCCTCCTACCGGGTCATGTTCGGGGTCGCCGCCGCGTTCTCGATCCTGGGGCTCGGTCTGCTCCGCGGGCGCGTCGCGCGCCCCGGCCCGGGGAAGGCCTCGCCGGCGCGGCCGTCCACGGGGACCGCCGCGGCCTGATCCGGGGATGGCGTCCCTTCTCGTCACCAACGACTTCCCGCCCAAGGTGGGCGGCATCCAGTCGTACCTCTACGAGCTCTGGCGCCGGTTGCCGCCGGAGTCCACGACCGTCCTCACCACGGCGCACGACGACGCCGCGGCGTGGGACGCCCGCCAGCCGTTCCGGGTCGTCAGGTCGGCTTCGAAGCTTCTCCTGCCCACCAAGGGGATGGCCCGCTCCATCGACGCCGAGGCCGGTCGGGCCGGTGCCGACGTCGTGTTCCTCGATCCCCTCCTGCCGCTCGGTGCGGTGGCGCCCCGGTTGGGAGGGACCCGGCCGAAGCTCCTCGTGCTCCACGGCGCCGAGGTGACCGTTCCGGGCCGGCTGCCCGTGAGCCGCCCGATCGTCCGGCGCGTCCTGTCGTCGGTCGACGGGGTGGTGGCGGCCGGGCACTACCCGGCGACCGAGGCGGTCCGGGCCCTCGGGCGCCCCCTCCGCGGCGTGGTGGTCCCGCCCGGAGTCGACGTCGAGCGGTTCCGGCCCGCGGTCGACCCGGTGGAGCGCGAGGCCCGACGGCGCGACCTGGGCCTCGATCCGGGCCGCCCGCTCGTGCTGGGTGTCAGCCGCCTGGTGCCCCGGAAGGGCTTCGACGTCCTGATCGACGCGCTCGCCGGCCTCGACGACTCGGTCCAGCTCGCGCTGGCCGGCGGCGGCCGCGACCGGGCGCGCCTGGAGCGGAGAGCCGAGCGGAAGGGCGTCGCCGGCCGGGTGCGCTTCCTCGGCCGGGTCCCCGACGACTCGTTGCCCGGCCTCTACCGCGGCGCCGACGTCTTCGCCATGCTGTGCCGCGACCGGTGGGGTGGTCTCGAGGCGGAGGGCTTCGGGATCGTGTTCCTGGAGGCCGGTGCGAGCGGGGTGCCGGCCGTCGCCGGCCGGAGCGGTGGATCGCACGAGGCGGTCGACGACGGCGCCACCGGCCACGTCGTCGACCCCCGCAGCGTGGCCGAGGTGCGGCGGGCCCTGGAGTCGCTGCTCGGAGACGACGCGCGGCGGATGGAGATGGGGCGCGCGGCGCGGCGCTTCGCCGAGGGCCTGTCCTACGACACGCTGGTGAGGCGCCTGGCGCCGCTCGCGGCGGGCGACCTGTCGTCGCTGGCGGTGCTGCCGGAGCCGGGGCTGGGCGGCTGAGCCGAGGGGCCCTCGCCGCCGCCCGTGGCGCTCGGGCGGTCGCCGCCGCCCGCGGGCGCGAAGCGGGTGCGGATGAACGGTCGTTCCACGAGCAGGTAGCAGGCGACGGACACGGCCACGATCGTGGCGCCCAGCACCGCGACGACCGCCACGGCGCCCAGGGTCCCGCCCAGCGGCCCTGTCCGGGTCAGGCCCCACCCGAGGGGCCCCTCACGATCTAGGCCCCAGCGCACGATGGGGTAGTGGAGGAGGTAGGCGCTGTAGCTGATCATCCCGAGGAAGCGGGCGGGGCGGGAGGAGAGCCACGCCGGGGCCCGACCCCAGCACAGGTGCAGCACGAGGCCGGCGGCCACCAGGCCGGTCAGCGGGTGGACCGCCGCCGCGGCCAGGTGATCGGGGCGCCGGGCCAGGACCAGACCCTCGGCGAAGCCGAGGCCGACCAGCGCGACGAGGGCCAGCGCGCCGAAGACCCGGGGGGCCGTGAGGCGCTGGGAGAGCGGTGCGGGCCCCCGGACGCGCCGCGAGGCGTCGGCCATCACCGCCGCCGCGGCCGCACCGACCGCGAACTGGTCGAGGCGCCCGAGGATCGTGCTCCCCGGGAGGTCTCCCCGCCAGGTGCCGTGCAGGTAGGCGAGGGTCAGCGCGATGCAGGTCGCCACCACGAAGCGGCTGCGCACCCGGGCCATCACCACAGCCAGCAGGGGGACGAGCAGGTAGAAGTGGACCTCGGTCGTGAGGCTCCACGTCGGCAGGTTCAGCGACCCGGGGAGCCCGCGCACCAGGTGCTGCTGGAGCGTCGCGAACGCGGCGATCTCGTGCAGCCGGAACGTGGCCCCCGGCACGCGGAGGCGCAGCACCACGAACGCGAAGACGAGCGACACCGCGTAGACGGGGAGGATCCGGCGCGCCCGCCGGCCGAAGAAGTCGCGCGCGGCGGCGCCGGGCCCCGCGGCGCGCGACCGGGCGGCGTGCCAGCTCCGCACGACCAGGAAGCCCGACAGCACGAAGAGCACGTCGACGGCCAGGCGACCCGTGCCCATCCACCACCACGGCCAGCCCCGCCGGGCCCAGCCTCCGGGGCCCGGCAGGAGGAGTCCCAGCGCGTGGTAGGCGACGACCGCCACGATGGCCACGCCGCGCAGCCCGTCGAGCGCGGCCCAGCGGGGCACGTGGTCGAGATCGTGGCGCACCGTGCCGGCCGCGCGCGCCCAGAGCCGGCTGGCGGGGGACATCTCCCATTTCTACCCGCTCACGAGCCCCGCGACGCTCCAGGGGTGGCGTAGCCCGTTCGCAGCGACGTGGGGACCGCGCCGGCGATGCCGGCTGATCGGTCGTACCGGGTGGCGGGTACGCTCCCCACGTGAGCATCAGCGACGGCGCCGGCGCGCCCGGCGCACCGGGCGAGCCGGGCCCGTCCGAGAGCCGGCCGGGCCGGGCGATCGTCGTGGCGTCGTGGGCGTCGAACGCCCTGTTCGCCGCCCTGGCCCTACCGGCGGCCGGGGGGGTCGACGGCCTCGACCGGGCGGCCACCGGGGTCGCCCTCGGCCTGTTCGCGGTGTCGATCGTCGTCTGGTCGTGGGCCTTCGGCCGGGCGGTCGTCCGCTCGGCGCGGGGCGACGACATCGCCGTCGCGAGCCTCTTCTTCCTACAGGGCTCGGCGCCGCGTGCCGTCAAGGCGCACCTGCTCGGTGCGCTCGCCGTGTCGGTGGCTGTCGCGGTGGTCACCGCGGCCGCCGATCCCTTCGGCGTCATGGTCCCGATGCTGCCGCTCGGCCTGGCCGGGCTGTGGGCGGCCCGGCACGGTACGTTCCCCCCTCGACCGCAGCCGGCGTCCGCGGCGCGGCCGGGGAGCGGGGTCTCGAGCGGATCCGGACGGCGCCGCGTGGCGGAGCGATCCGCCGGGCCGCGGGGCCGCGGTCCGGCCTCCGGCGACGGGGGCTCGGGCCGGGAGGCCGTCCGCTCGGGTGTCTCCGCGCCGGCCGAGAGCGGGGTCGCCTCCACCAGGTCCCGGGCCGCGAAGGGTGCGGCGAGAGGAAGGAGCAGCCGTGGCCGACCGAGCCAGTGAGCGCATCCACATCGACGCGCCGCCCGAGCGGTGCTACGAGGTGGCCACCGACTACGAGCGCTACCCCGACTGGATCCGCGACATCAAGAGCGCCGAGATCACCGAACGCGATCCGGACGGGCGGGGGACGCAGGTCGAGTTCCGGGCCGCGGCGCTGGGCCGGAGCATCCGCTACACCCTCGCCTACGACTACTCGGATGCTCCCGGGTCGTTCTCCTGGTCGCTGGTCGAGGGCGACATGGTGCGGCGGCTCGACGGCAGCTACCGCTTCGAGGCCGCCGACGACGGCACCCGACTCCACTACGACCTGACCGTCGACCTCGCGATACCCCTGCCGGGCCTGCTCAAGCGCCGCGCGTCGGGCCTGATCATGGGCAACGCGCTGCGGGGGCTGAAGAAGGCGGTCGAGGCGGGTTGAGGGGCCGC
Source organism: Acidimicrobiia bacterium (assembly GCA_020846855.1). GTDB lineage: Bacteria > Actinomycetota > Acidimicrobiia > IMCC26256 > JADLDD01 > JADLDD01. The sequence continues at coordinate 24,146 of JADLDD010000029.1, forward strand.
CGCCACCCGGGGGATCCGGGCGGGTCCGGGCTAGCCTGCCCCCGGTGCGGATAGTCCTCTTCACGGGAAAGGGCGGGGTCGGCAAGACCACCGTCGCGGCGGCGACGGCGGCGCACGCCGCCGCCGCCGGCCTGCGTACGGTCGTGTGCTCGACCGACGCCGCCCACTCCCTCGCCGACGTCTTCCGCACCCCGCTCGACGACCGGCCCCGGACGGTCGGGGAGCGCCTCGACGCCCTCCAGGTCGACGCCCGCCGCCGGCTGGAGGAGGTCTGGGGCGACGTCCACGAGTACCTCGTCTCCCTCCTCGACTGGGCCGGCGCCGACTCCATCGAGGCCGAGGAGCTCGCGGTCCTGCCGGGCCTGGAGGAGGTGTTCGCCCTGGCCGAGATCCGGGCCCTGGCCGACAGCGGCGAGCACGACCTCGTCGTGGTCGACTGCGCACCCACGGCCGAGACCCTGCGCCTCCTGTCGCTCCCCGACGTCCTGGCCTGGTACATGGACCGGGTGTTCCCGGCCCAGCGCAACGTGACGAGGGCGGTGCGGCCCCTGCTCGCCCGGATGGTCAGCATGCCCGTCGCCGGCGACCGGGTCTTCGCCGCCGTCCGCCGCTTCTACGACCGCATCGACGGCGTGCGCGACCTCCTCTCCGACGGCGCGGTCACCAGCGCCCGGCTCGTGGTCAACCCGGAGCAGCTCGTGGTGGCGGAGGCCCGCCGGACCTACAGCTACCTGGCGCTGTTCGGGTACCACTGCGACGCCGTGATCGCGAACCGGATCCTCCCCGACCACGTGGACGCGCCGTTCTTCGACGCGTGGAAGCAGGTCCACGCCGAGCAGCTGCGGACCATCGAGGACGCCTTCTCGCCCACGCCCGTCCTGCGGGCCGAGCTGGCGCCGTACGAGGTCGTCGGCATCGACCGCCTCGCCGACCTCGGGGCGTCGATCTACGGATCGCTCGACCCGGCCGCGTGCCTCTGCGACGTCGATCCCTACCGGGTCGACGCGGTGGGGGAGGCGCTGGTGCTGTCGCTGCCGCTGCCGCACGTGTCGCGCGACGAGCTCGAGCTGGGCCGCGCCGACGCCGAGCTGTACCTCGCGGTCGGTCCGTACCGGCGCGCGATGGTCCTGCCCGAGAGCCTCCGCCGACGCGAGGTGGGCGCGGCGCGGTTCGCCGGCGACCGTCTCGAGGTCGAGTTCGTGGAGGCGCGGTGATGCGTGAGCCCGGCGCCCGGCGTAGGAACCCGCTCTTCGACGCCGTCCCCGACGACCACGACCGCGCCGGTGACGGCGGCCACGACCACCACGACGACCACAGTGGTCACGGCGGCCACGACCACCACGACGACCACGACGACTCCGGCCACGACCACGGCTGGGGCGCCGAGCATCGCGACCGCGAGGGTGCCGGCGAGGCGATCCGGGGCGCGGGCATCGACTCCGCGGTGGTCGACCTCGCGCGGGCCCTGCAGGGGGCTCAACCGGAGGCCGCCGAGCACCTGGTGGCGGCCGCGCACGAGTTGGTCCTGGCGGTGAAGACGGTCGTCGACGCCGCCGAGTCGAGCCTGGCGGCCCAGCGGTCGGCGCTCGCCGCCGCGCGCCGGTCGACCCCCGACCCGCACGCCGATGAGGTCGCGGGCACCGCCGATCCCGACACCGCCGGGGGGCCGAGACCCGCTCCGGGAGCGGCGACGACCCGGCGCCCGCGGGTCCGGCCCATCGACCTGGCATGACCGCACGGAGCTCGGCCCGGTCGGCGGACCCGGCATCGGGCCCGATGTCGTCGCCCGCACCGTCGCCCGGGTCGACCGGGGCGCCGGGGCCGACCGTGGGGGTCGACGTAGGGGGGACCAACGTGCGGGCCGCGGTGGTCGGAGCCGACGGCTCGGTGGCCGCCGAGGTGCGAGCGGCGCGCCCCACCGACTGGGGCGCCGCGATCGAGACGGTCGCCGACCTCGTCCGGCAACTGCGCAAGGAGGGCCCCGAGGTTCCGGCGGTGGGCGTGGGAGTGGCCGGCCTCGTCGACGACGACGGGGTGCTCCGGTACGCGCCGAACATCGCCGGGGTCCTGGGCGCTCCCGTCCGGTCCGAGCTGGAGGCTCGGCTCGACGTGCCCGTCGTGGTCGACAACGACGCCAACGCCGCGGCGTGGGGAGAGGCCGTCCACGGGGCGGCCCGCGGCGCCGCCCACGCGCTGGTGATCACGCTGGGCACGGGGATCGGCGGCGGGATCATCGCCGGGGGCCGCGTCTACGAGGGCGCGCACGGCTTCGCCGGAGAGGTGGGGCACTTCCAGGTCGACCGCCACGGCCCGCGCTGCGCGTGCGGCGATTTCGGCCACTGGGAGGCGCGGGCCTCGGGCCGCGCGCTGGGCCGGATGGGCCGCGAGCGGGCCGCCGGTGGGCGGCTCCCGGCCGTCCTCGACCGCGCGGGGGGCGAGCTCGAGGCGATCACCGGTGCGATGGTCGGCGACGCCGCCCTCGACGGCGACGCCGACGCGCTCGACGTGATCCGCGACTACGCCGCCGAGGTCGCCGTCGGCTTCGCCGGTCTGGCCAACATCCTCGACCCGGAGCGAATCGTGGTGTCGGGCGGGCTCGTGCGCCTGGGCGAGGTGCTGTTCGGCCCGCTGCGCGCCGCCTTCGCCCGTCACCTGGAGGCGAGCGAGCTGAGGCCGCGCATCGAGGTGGTCGCCGCCGAGTTGGGGGAGTGGGCCGGGGTGATCGGAGCCGCCGCCATGGCGCGGGAGCTGGTGCCGCCCGGGTGAAGCTGGGGCTCACCCTCCCGTCGTTCGTCGACGACCCGGCCGTGCCGCTCGCGGTGGCGGTGGCGGCCGACCGGGCCGGCGTCGACGCCGTGTTCGCCTTCGACCACCTGTTCCGCGGCCCGCCGGAGCGGCGGCGACCGGCGCTCGAGTGCACCACGCTGCTGGGGGCGGTGGCGGCGGCGACCCGCCGGGTGGGACTCGGTTCCCTGGTGGCGCGCAGCACCCTGCGACCTCCGGCCGTCCTGGCCCACGCCCTCGACACCGTCCACCGCATCAGCGGCGGGCGACTCCTGGTGGGGGTGGGCTCCGGCGACGAGCAGAGCCGGGAGGAGAACGAGAGCTACGGGCTCGACTTCGGGACCGACGACGACCGCCTGGCGTCGTTGCGCGCCACCGTCGACGTGCTGACCGGGCGGGGCTACCCGGTGTGGGTCGGCGGGCGGGCCGGTCACATGGTCCGGGCCGGCGGCCGGGCCGACGGCTGGAACCGCTGGGCTGTGACGCCCACGAGGTTGGCCGTCGAGCGTGAGGAGGTGCTGGCCGCCCACCCCGGCGGGCCGGGGCACCTCACCGTCTCGTGGGGCGGACTGGCCGTGATCGGCGCCACCGAGGCCGAGGCCGAGGCCAAGGCGGCGCGGCTCGCGCCCGGTCCCCGGGTGCTGGTCGGGGGTCCCGAGCGCCTGGCCCAGGCCCTGGCCGGCTACGCGGCGGCCGGCGCGTCGTGGGCGGTGCTCGGCCCGATCGACTCCTCCGACCCGTCCAACGCGGCGGTGCTCGGGGAGCTGGTGGCCCCGCTCGTGCGCGACCTCTGAGACGGACGCCTCGTCGCGCCGTCACCCGGGCCGGGCCGGCGCGAGGTAGAACGTGTTCCACCTACACTCGCCGTCATGCGCACACCGATCTGCGACGAGTTCGGCATCGAGTTCCCCATCTTCGCCTTCAGCCACTGCCGCGACGTGGTGGCGGCGGTCAGCCGCGCCGGCGGCTACGGCGTCCTCGGGGCTCTCTACTTCACCCCCGACGAGCTCGAGATGGAGCTGGCCTGGATCGACGAGCACGTCGACGGCCGGCCCTACGGCGTCGACCTCGTCATGCCGTCGACGCTCCTCGACGCCGCGCGCGGCGAGCACGAGGCGTCGCAGCTCGAGGCCGACCTGGAGGCGATGATCCCGGCCGAGAACCGTGAGTTCGTGGAGAAGGTGCTGGCCGAGCACGGCGTCCCCCCGCTGCCCGCCGACGCTCCCGCCCCCCACCACCTGCTCGGCTGGACCGACACGACGGCGCGGTCCCAACTCGACGTCGCGCTCGCCCACCCCGTCAGCCTCCTCGTGAACGCGCTCGGTCCCCCGCCCGCCGACGTCGTCGAGCAGGCCCACGAGCGCGGGATCAAGGTGGCGGCGCTGGCGTCGACCCCGCGCCACGCCCTGAAGCACAAGGCCAACGGCGTCGACGTGATCGTGGCCCAGGGCACGGAGGCCGGGGGCCACACGGGCGAGATCTCGTCCGTGGTGCTCTGGCCCGACGTGATCGAGGCCATGGGGCCCGACACGCCGGTGCTCGCCGCGGGCGGCATCGGGCGCGGGAGCCAGATCGCGGCCGCCCTCGCGATGGGCGCGGCGGGCGTGTGGACCGGATCGATCTGGCTGACCGTGACCGAGAGCGACATGTCGCCCCTGATCGTGGAGAAGCTGCTCGAGGCCGGTTCGGGCGACACGGTCCGCTCCCGGGTACTCACCGGCAAGCCCGCCCGCCAGCTCCGCACGGAGTGGACCGACGCGTTCGAGCGCCCCGACTCCCCGGGCTACCTGCCCATGCCGCTCCAGTTCATGCTGGTCAGCGACGCCTTCGCCCGGATCAGCCGGTCCGGCAACCGGGAGCTCACGGGGATGGCCGTAGGCCAGGTGGTCGGCACCATGAACGAGGTCCGGACCGTCCGCCAGGTGGTCCAGCAACTCGTGGAGGAGTACGTGGAGGCCGTCGAGCGCATCCAGAAGCTCGGCTGATCCCCCCAGCATGTTGCGTTCGACCCACCTCTGACCCGGCCGATCGCAACATGCTGGAGGCCCCGCCGAGCATGTTGCGTTCGACCCACCTCTGACCCGGCCGATCGCAACATGCTGGGCGTCTAGGTCGACGGGTCGATGGGGGCGTAGTCGGTGGAGCGGTCCTCGGTGCGGCGGTCGCCGACCGCCTCCACCGCGGCCCGCAGGTCGGCCACGAAGTCGTCGACGGCCGGGGCCGTCCCCGCGGAGACCGTCGCGTGGAGGCTGTCGGGGGGCTTCTGGCGGTCGAGGTGCCAGCCCTTCGTCGCCAGCTCGTCCATGAGCGCGAACACGTCGACCGTCGCCCCCTCCGCGGCGCTGATCGCCACGCACTGGGCCTGGGGCTCGCCCAGCACCGTCAACCCCGGGGTGGAGCGGACGCCTTCGATCATCCGGCGGGTCGCCTCGATGGTGGTCGCGGTCAGGCGCCGGTAGCCGTCGCGGCCGATGAGGTTCATGACCGCCCACGCCGCCGCCATCGGGCCGGCGGGCTTGCTCCCCGCCAGGCCGGACGACGCGTAGAAGCCGCCCAGCCAGTCGTCGAACATGAAGACGTGGTGGTTGCGCAGGGCGACGTCGCGGTGGATCAGCACCGACGCGCCCTTGGGGGCGTAGCCGAGCTTGTGGACGTCGGCCGAGATCGACGTGACGCCCTCCACCCGGAAGTCCCACGGCGGGAGGTCGTAGCCGAGGTCCTCCATGAAGGGCAGCACGAACCCGCCCATGCAGGCGTCGACGTGGCAGTTGATCCCCCGTTCCGAGGCGAGCGACGCGATCTCGGGGATCGGGTCGATGACGCCCTGCGGGTACTGCGGCGCCGAGCCGACGACCAGCACGGTCCGGTCGTTGACGGCCGAGGCCATGGCGTCGACGTCGACCCGCCAGTCGTCGCGGACGGGGACCACGTTCACCTTCACGCCGAAGTAGCCGCCCGCCTTGTGGAAGGCGGCGTGGGCGCTGCGGGCCACGACCATCTCGGGCTCGGTGACGCCCCGCTCGTCGCGCCCCCGGTTGCGCGCCGCCTCGACGGCGAGGAGCAGGCTCTCGGTACCGCCGGAGGTCATGAAGCCCGCGGCCTGGCGGCCGCCGTCGCGGCCGTGGAACATCCCCGACGCCATGTCGACGACGTCCTGCTGCATCCGGCCGAGGCTCGGGAAGGCGAGCGGGTTGAGCCCGTTCTCCTCGAGGTACATCACCGAGGCGGCCCGGGCCACGGCCTCGACCTCGTCGCCGGCGTGGAAGACCAGCCCGAAGGACCGCCCGGCCCGCCAGTCGACGTCGCCGGAGCGCATGCCCTCCAGCTCGCCGAGCACGTCGTCGGCGGCGCGTCCCGACGCCGGCAGCTCCGCCGGCGGCCCGAAGTCGATCATGCGTCCTCGCTCCCCTCGTCATCGGTCTGCCCGTGGCCGTGCCGGTCGGCCTCGGCCCCGAAGTAGCGCGCGCGCCGTTCGGCGTCGATGGCCACGAAGTGCCCCTCGGCCTCCGCCGTGACCCGGCCACCGACCGTCAGCTCGCCGGTCACGACCGAGCGCCGCCCCGAGGCGCGGGCCACCCGGCCCGAGATCTCGACCGGCTCGTGGAGAGGGGTCGGCCGGCGGTACCGGATCTCGAGTGAGCCCGTCATCGAGCTACGGCCGGAGGCGTAGTTGGCGATGCCGAACACCTCGTCGAAGGCCAGGGCGATCCATCCGCCGTGCGCGTAGCCCGGCGGCCCTTCGTAGGCGGCGCCGAACACCCCGTGCGCCCGGACGCCGTCGGGACCGCCCTCCCAGGTGAAGGGCGGGGAGACGGGCGTGGCCGGGCCGATCAGCGGGCTGCGCCCCACGTAGTCGGCCGCCGCACGCACCGGCTGGACGCGCCTCCCCTGCGGTGGGCCCTCCGACGGGTGGCGGCCGCCCAGGGCCACGGCCATCGCTTCGGCGGCCGCGGCCGCGGCTTCGAGCTCTTCGTCGTCTACCTCGGTGGTGAGGACGGCGTCGATCACGTGGCGGACCGCGCCGGCCAGGCGGATCCGGGCCGCCGACGACGCGACGGCGCCGGGCCCGAGGGGATCGGCCGGCCCGCCCGGCCCCCGGGGGTCTTCGGTGGAGGGAAGCGGGGCGGTCATCGGCCCTTGAACTCCGGTGGGCGCTTCTCGGCGAAGGCCCGGGGCCCCTCCTGGGCGTCCTCGGAGGCGAACACCTCCCAGCCGATGGTGTCCTGGACGGCCATGGCCTCCCGGTCGGGCAGGCCCTCGGTCTCCCGCCAGGCTCGCAGGATGGCCCGGGTGGAGAGCGGCCCGTTGAGGGCGACCTGGCGGGCCACCGCCATCGCGCAGGGCAACGCCTCGCCGTCGGGCACGATCCGCCCGATGAGCCCGATGTCGAGCGCCTCCCGGGCGCTGACGGCCCGGGCCGACAGGAGGATGTCCATGGCGACGGTGTACGGGATCTGGCGCGGCAGGCGCACGGCCGACCCCCCGAGGGGGAACAGGCCCCGCCGCGCCTCCCAGACGCCGAACGTCGCGCCCTCGCCGGCGACGCGGATGTCGGTGCCCTGGAGCATCTCGGTGCCTCCGGCCACCGCGTACCCCTCCACGGCGGCGATCAGCGGCTTGGAGAGGCGGTAGTCGCGCAGGAGCGCCTTCCAGTGGAGGTTCGGCTCCTCGGCCATGCGCGAGCGCACGTGCTCGCTCTCCGACGGCTTGCTCATGGCCTTGAGGTCGGCGCCCGACGAGAAGTGGCCGCCGGCGCCGGTCAGGACGGCGACCCTCACCTCGGGCGTCTCGTCGACGTAGGTGAAGCCGTCGGCGAGACCGACGAGCATGTCGGGGGAGAGCGCGTTGCGGGCCTCGGGGCGGTCCATGGTGAAGACGACGACCGGCCCGTCGCGCTCGACCCGGCAGTGCGCGGTCGACATCGGCAGCAGTTCGGGCATCGGTCCTCCAGGGGTCCGGCCGGGCGGCGTCCGGCCGGAGGGGCGGCGCGTGGGCGACGGGATTCTATTGGCCGGCCCGTCGCGCTAGCCTCGCCGGTAGAACGTGTTCCACCTCGACGCATCCGGACGGGCTCCGGGCGGGGTCGCCGTACCGGCCCCGGCCCCGGCCCGCCGGAACAGGGAGCGCAGCCATGGAGAACCCGGCCCCGGCCGTGAACCTGCTGGACCTCGATCTCTACGCCGACGGTCCGCCGCACGACCTCTTCACCTGGCTGCGCAACAACGAGCCGGTCCACTGGCACCCGTCCGACACGCTGGCCGCCCCGGGCTTCTGGGTCGTGACCAAGTACTGGGACGTGATCAACATCGAGCGCGACGCCAAGCTCTTCTCGTCGGCGGCGCACGGAGCGCTGTTCGAGGAGCCGGCCGAGGGCACGGATCTGATGCTCATCAATCAGGATCCGCCCCAGCACACCCGGTTGCGGAACCTCGTGGCTCGGGCCTTCACCCCCCGGGTCATGAAGGCCCTCGAGCCGCACATCCGCGACGCCGCCGGCAGCATCGTCGACCGCGTCCGCGAGAAGGGGGAGTGCGACTTCGTCACGGAACTGGCGGCCGAGCTCCCGCTCGTCGTGATCTGCGAGCTGATGGGTGTGCCGGTCGAGGAGCGCCACAAGGTCTTCGACTGGTCGAACCGGATGATCGGCCACGAGGACCCTGAGTTCGGGACCAACGCCGAGGACGGCCGCGTCGCGGCGCTGGAGCTGTACCAGTACGCGCAGGAGCTGGCCGACGACCGCAAGGCCAGCCCCCGCGACGACATCGTCACCACCCTGGTCACGGCCGAGCTCGATGGCGAGAAGCTCACCGACGTGGAGTTCAACGCGTTCTTCCTGCTCCTCGCGGTGGCCGGCAACGAGACGACCCGCAACCTCATCAGCGGGGGGATGCTCACGCTGTTCGAGCACCCCGACCAGCGGGCGCTGCTCGAATCCGACCTCGACGCCCACCTGCCCGGCGCCGTCGACGAGATGCTTCGCTACGTCTCGCCGGTCAAGTACTTCCGCCGCACCGCCACCGCCGACACCGAGGTGCGCGGCGTGCCCATCCGGTCGGGCGACAACGTCACCCTCTGGTACGGCGCCGCCAACCGCGACGAGGAGATCTTCGACGATCCGCAGACCTTCGACGTGACCCGCAGCCCCAACGAGCACATCGCGTTCGGCGGCCGTGGCCCGCACTACTGCCTGGGGGTGGCCCTGGCCAAGCTCGAGATCCGCGTGATGTTCGAGGAGATCCTCACGCGCCTCCCAGGCCTCGAGCCGGCGGGTGGGGCGTCGAGGCTGCGCTCGCTGTTGATCAACGGCATCAAGCACATGCCCGTCCGCTGGGCCGCCTGAGCGACCCGTGGATGCCGACACGCTCGTCGAGCGACATGTCCTCGAGTACCCGGGGGGCTACACGCGGTCGCTCGGGCCCGCCGAGAGCCGGTTCCTCACCGGCTTGCGCGACGGCCGGATCGTCGGCGTGCGCCTGGGCGACGGGCGGGTCATGGTCCCGCCGGCCGAGTACGACCCGGAGACCGCGCGGCCCGTCGACGAGTACGTGGAGGTGGGGCCGGCCGGGGTCGTGACGGCCTGGACCTGGGTGAGCGAGCCGAGGCCGGGCAAGCACCCGCTCGAGCGCCCCTTCGCCTTCGCGCTGGTGCGGCCCGACGGAGCCGACACCGCCATGCTGCACGTCCTCGACGCCGACGGTCCGGCGTCGCTGCGGGTCGGGATGAGGGTCGCACCGCGGTGGCGGGCCGAGCGCCGGGGCCACGTCACCGACATCGAGGCGTGGGTTCCTTTGGCCGAGGGGGAGCCGGTGCCCGCCCCGCCGGCTCCTGCACCTCCGGCTCCTGCACCTCCGGCCGGCGCGGACCCGGGCGAAGCCGCCGAGGAGCCCGGGCCCGTGACCCGGATGGTCTCGCCGGTCCGCCTCGAGTACGAGATCAACGCGGGGATCGCCCCCACCCGTTACCTCCACGCCCTGGCCGAGCGCCGGATCGTGGGGCAGAAGGCGGCCGGCTCCGACCACGTCTACGTGCCGCCGCGCGGCTCCGACCCCACGACCGGGGCGCCCACCGAGGTCGAGGTCGAGGTGGGCCAGGACGGCACGGTCACCACGTTCTGCGTGGTGAACATCCCGGGGCTCTCCGACCTGGCGCCGCCCGTCCCGTACGTGTGCGCCCAGATCCTCCTCGACGGCGCCGACACGCCCTGGTTCGGGCTGGTGCAGGGCCTCGACGCCGACGACGTCCGCATGGGGCTGCGGGTCCGGGCCGTGTGGGACGACGACCCGGCGCCCGACGCCCGCAGCATCAAGTGGTTCGAACCCAACGGGGAGCCCGACGCCCCCTACGAGAGCTACAAGGACTACGCGTGAACGGAGAGGTCGCCGTCGTCGCGTTCGCGCAGACGAAGCACGTCGCGCGCGACCGTGAGCGCAACGAGGTGGAGCTCATCATCCCGGTGGTGCGCGAGGCCATCGAGCGCTCGGGGATCCCGCGCCACGAGATCGGCTTCACGGCCTCGGGGTCGTGCGACTACCTGGCCGGCGGGCCCTTCAGCTTCGTGATGGGCCTCGACGCCGTGGGCGCGTGGCCGCCGATCCGCGAGAGCCACGTGGAGGCCGACGCCGCGTGGGCGCTCCACGAGGCGTGGGTGGCCATCCTCACCGGCGAGGTCGACTCCGCGCTGGTGTACGGCTTCGGCAAGTCGAGCCTCGGCGACGTCCACGAGATCATGACCCTCCAGACCGACCCGTACCACGTGGCGCCGCTGTGGCCGTCGATGGTCGACCTGGCCGCGCTCCAGGCCAGCGCGCTGCTCGCGGCGGGGGAGGTGACCGAGCGCGACCTGGCCGAGGTCTCGGCGCGCTGCCGTACCGCGGCTCTCGACAACCCCAACGCCGTCGTCGCCGAGGCGGTCGATGCCGACGAGCTGCTCGCCCGCCCGATCACCCATCCGCCGCTGCGCGACGCCGACGTCTTCCCCGTCACCGACGGTGCAGCGGCCGTGGTCCTCGCGGCCGGCGACCTGGCCCGCGACGTCTGCTCCCGGCCGGCGTGGATCTCCGGCCTCGACCACCGCATCGAACCGCAGGCGCTCGGCGTCAGGGACCTCACCACCTCCCGGTCCACGGCCCTCGCCGGCGCGAACGCGGGCGCGTCCGCCGGCGGCCTCGACGCCGCCGAGCTGCACACCCAGTTCAGCCACGAGGAGCCGATCCTCCGCCAGGCGCTGGGCCTGGGCGACGGCGTCGACGTCAACCCGTCGGGCGGCCCGCTCACCGCCAACCCCGTCATGTCGACGGGCCTGATCCGCATCGGCGAGATCGCGGCCCGGATCCACGACGGTCGCATCGACCGGGGCCTCGCCCACGCGAGCCAGGGCCCGGCGCTCCAGCAGAACCTCGTGTGCGTGATGGAGGCCCGCTGATGGGAGGGGTGAGGACGGCGGTGGTGGGGGTCGGCCAGACCCACCACGTCGCCGCCCGTCACGACGTGTCGATGGCCGGCCTGGTCCGGGAGGCCGCGGCGGAGGCCCTGGTCGACGCCGGCCTCGACTGGTCCGACGTCGACGCCGTGGTGGTCGGCAAGGCCCCCGACATGTTCGAGGGCGTGGTGATGCCCGAGCTGTGGCTCGCCGATGCCCTCGGCGCCGCCGGCAAGCCCCTCACGCGCGTGCACACGGCCGGCAGCGTCGGGGGGTCCACCGCCCTGGTGGCCGCCGACCTCGTGCGGGCCGGCGTCCACCAGCGGGTCCTGGCCGTGGCCTTCGAGAAGCAGTCGGAGAGCAACGCCACCTGGGGCCTGTCGGTGCCGATGCCGTTCAGCTCACCGCTGGTCGCCGGGGCGGGGGGCTACTTCGCCCCGCTCATCCGGGCCTACATGGCCCGGTCGGGGGCGCCCCGCCACATCGGGCACCTCGTGGCGGTCAAGGACCGCCTCAACGCGCTGCGCAATCCGAAGGCGCATCTCCACCTGCCCGACATCACCCTCGAGCAGGTGGAGGAGTCGTTCCTGCTCTGGGACCCGCTCCGCTACCTCGACGTCTGCCCGTCGTCCGACGGCGCCATGGCCCTGGTGCTCGCCTCCGAGGACGTCGCCGACGGCCTGCCCGGGCCCGCGGCGTGGATCCACGGCTCGGCGATGCGCAGCGAGCCGACGATGTTCGCCGGTCGTGACCAGGTGAACCCGCAGGCCGGGCGCGACTGCGCGGCCCAGGTGTTCGCCGAGGCCGGCATCTCCGACCCGAGGGCCGACCTCGACTGCGCCGAGGTGTACGTGCCCTTCTCGTGGTACGAGCCCATGTGGCTCGAGAACCTGGGCTTCTGCGAGGCCGGCGAGGGGTGGAGGCTGACGGAGGCGGGGGCCACGGCGTTCGACGGCGACATCCCGTGGAACCCCTCGGGCGGGGTCCTGTCGTCCAACCCCATCGGGGCCTCGGGGATGATCCGCTTCGGCGAGGCGGCGCAGCAGGCCCGCGGCCGGGCCGGCGACCACCAGGTCGAGCCCCGCCGTGGGCTCGTGCTCGGCCACGCGTACGGGGGTGGCTCGCAGTTCTTCGCCATGTGGGTGGTCGGCGCCGCCAAGCCCTGACCCCGATCGCCGACCGCGGGCCGCTCCGTGGGGAGGCTCACGGCCGCCCCCAGCCGGGTTCCTTGTGCGTCCCCGTGCGTCGCCTTACCCTCCTCGGCGGGAAGAGCCGCCGGAGGCTCCGGCGGCGTGGGGGATCGAGATGGGTTCGACGGGAGGGCCGGCGCGGTCCGGACGGCGGGCGGTCCCGAGCGGATGCGCGCGGTGGCTGGTGGCGCTGTCGGTGGTCGCGCTGGCGACGGCGGCCTGTGGGCGCGACACGTCGGAACCCCGGAGCGCGACCTCCTCCACGACGAGGGGTGCGGCCGGCGCCGGCGACTTCGGGACGCTCGAGGGGGTGTGCGGACCGGGTGATCCGAAGGGCTCGACGGACCGGGCGGTGACACCGAGCTCGGTCACCGTGGGCACGTTCTCGGATCCGGGGTCGAGCATCCGGCCCGGCCTCAACCAGGAGCTCTTCGATACCGCCGAGGTGTTCGCGGCCTGGTGCAACGACCACGGTGGGATCAACGGCCGCCGGATCGTGGTCGACGAGCACGACTCCGCCCTCTTCAACGTCCGCCCGGAGATGGCGAAGGCGTGCGAGGACGACTTCTTCCTGGTGGGCGGCGGCGCGGCGTTCGACCAGGAGGGCGTGAAGCCGCGCCTGGAGTGCCTCCTGCCCGCGATCTCGGGCTTCGCGGTCAGCTCCGAGGCTCGCGGCGCCGACCTCCAGGTGCAGCCCATCCCGAACGGGATCCGCAGCCAGGTGCTGGGCCCCTACGACTGGCTGGCCGAGGAGTTCCCGGCCGGCGCGTCCCACGCCGGGATACTGGGGGCCGCGATCCCCGGCGGCCAGGTGACGCTGGCGATGCGCCGGGAGCTGGCCGCCGCGGCGGGGTGGAAGCTGGTCTACGACGGCTCGGTCCCGGCCACCGGGCCGCCGACGTGGGCGCCGTACGTGGAGGCTCTGCGCTCCAAGGGCGTGAAGGGTCTCGTGTGGGTGGGTGAACCGGAGAGCCTGGCCGCGCTCGAGAACGCGCTGCGCGACGCGAACTACCACCTCGACTTCGTCCTCACCGACTCGAACCACTACGACCGGAAGCTGATCGACCTGGGCGGGCCGGCAGTGGACAACGTCTACGTCGTCGGAGCCCTGGTGCCGTTCGAGATGGCCGGCCGGAACCCCGCGACGCGTGAGTACCTCGAGCTGTTCGAGAAGTACAAGCCCAAGGGCAAGGCCCGCACCTACCTGGGCCTCCAGGGGATGTCGGCGTGGCTGCTCTTCGCGACCTCGGCCACGAAGTGCGGCGACGACCTCACCCGCCGCTGCGTGTACGACAACGCGAGACGGGTGACCGGCTGGACCGGCGGGGGCCTCCACG
>JADLDD010000030.1 GCA_020846855.1 Acidimicrobiia bacterium
AAGAGCACGTAGACTACGGGCGGTCGGGGAGAGCGTGAGCGGTCCGGCGGATCGTTCGGCTTCCGCGGCGATTCAGGGCTCGGGGGGAAGATCGCGTGATGCCGGGCCGATTGCCGCGCCGGGCGTCGTGTCGAGCGGCACGCCGGGCGTCATGCCGGGTGGGGTGCCGAACGTCATGCCGAGTCCGCCTACCGGTCTCCTACTCGTCGGAACGGTTGCACACCGGAGGGGTCTGAGCTGATGGCGTTGCGCAAGAGCCGCAAGGAGATGCTGGCCGACTTCTCCGACTTCCTCGCGCCCGACGACCGTCCGCCCGAGCCCGACGAGGAGCCGGAGGCCGCCGAGGCCGTCGACGAGCGCCCCGCGGCCCTCGCCGCCGAGGTCGAGGAGGCCCGCCGCAAGGCCGAGGAGGAGCGCCGGGCCGCCGAGGCCACCGCCGCCGAGGCCGAAGCCGCGGCCCGCGCCGACGCCGAGGCCGCCGAGCGCGCCCGGGCGGAGGCCGCGGAATCGACCCGGCGGATCGCCGAGCGCACCGCCGTGCCCACCGACGACCCGCCCGAGAGCGTTCCCGCGTCGGGCACCCCGTCGCACCGGGGCCGCCCGCTCGGTGAGATCCTCCTCGAGCGCGGCTTCGTCGAGCGCGAGGCGCTGCTCGAGGCCCTGCTCAAGCAGCCCGAGGTCGGCGCCCCCCTCGGCAGCATCCTCGTGGGCCGGGGCCTGATCACCCAGCGCCAGCTCTCGGAGGTCCTCGCCGAGCAGCTCGGCCTGCGCACCGTCGACCTGCGCAAGGAGAAGCCCGAGCGCGACGCCGTCGACGCGCTGCCCGAGGGCACGGCCCGCCTCCTGAACGCGCTGGGCTTCCGCCGCACCCCCGAGGGCCTCGAAGTCGCGGTCGCCGACCCGCTCCACCCGAACCTGGTCTCCCAGCTCGAGGAGGCGGCCGGCCTGCCCGTCCTGCTCCTCGTCTCCCCGGTCGACGACATCCAGCGCTCCATCGAGACGAGCTACACCTCCACCGTCGCGGCCACCCACGCCATCCAGGCCTTCGAGGCCCAGGCCCTCGACCGGCCCCGGGCCGAGCAGACCGTCACCCAGGTCGTTGACGAGAACGCCCCGGTCGTGCAGGTCGTGAACCTGATCCTCGAGCAGGCCGTGCGCGACCGCGCCTCCGACGTCCACGTGGAGCCGCTCGACGGGCGGGTACGGGTCCGGGTCCGCACCGACGGCGCCCTGCACGAGGTGCTCAGCCTCCCCGAGTCGATGGGCCAGCCGCTGCTCAGCCGCATCAAGGTCATGGCCGACCTGAACATCGTGGAGCGCCGCCGCCCCCAGGACGGCCAGATCGAGACCACGGTGGCGGGCCACCCCCTCGACGTGCGGGTCTCCACCACGGCCACCGTGTTCGGCGAGAAGTGCGTGATGCGGCTCCTCGACAAGCGCCGTGCCCTCTACAAGCTGCCCGACCTCGGCATGCCCGGCGGCACCTACGAGCGCTTCGAGAAGCTCGTCCGCTCGCCCTACGGGATGGTCGTGTGCGCCGGCCCCACCGGGTCGGGCAAGACGACCACGCTCTACGCCTCGCTGATGGAGATCAACCGCGAGGAGATCAACGTCACCACCATCGAGGACCCCGTCGAGTACGTCTTCCCCGAGATCAACCAGATCCAGATCAACGAGCAGGCCGGCATCACCTTCGCCGGCGGCCTGCGGTCCATCCTGCGCCAGGACCCCGACGCCATCCTCGTGGGCGAGATCCGCGACGTCGAGACGGCCCGGATCGCGGTCCAGGCCGCCCTCACCGGGCACCTGGTCCTCAGCTCGATCCACGCCACCGACTCCATCTCGGCCCTGCACCGCTTCATCGACATGGGGATCGAGGAGTTCCTGATCGCGTCGTCGCTGCTCGGCGTGGTCGCCCAGCGGCTCGTGCGCCGCATCTGCGAGAGCTGCAAGGTCCGATACGACCCCACGCCCGAGGAGCTCTCCTACTACGAGCGCAACAACGGCCCCGAGACCGACGCCTTCTACGCCGGCGAGGGCTGCAACTTCTGCGGCGGCACCGGCTTCTTCAACCGGGTCGGGGTCTACGAGATCCTCCACCTCGACGACGAGATCAAGCAGCTCGTCATCGAGGGCGCCCCCTCCGACCTGATCCGCAAGACGGCCCTGCGCGCCGGCATGCGCACCCTCGCCGACGAAGCCGTCGCCCTGGTAGCCGAGGGCACCACCACGATCGGCGAGGTGCTCCGCACCGTCTACATGCTCTGATCCCCATCCGCCCGAACCGGGAGGACCGACCAAACCGCCCCGGGGCGCATCCCGCCCCCGGAGCCCGAACGAAACGCCGGTACCAGGAGAGATCTCTCGATGGCCACGTTCAAGTACGTAGCACTCGCACCCGACGGCACGAAGGTCAGGGCCGTCGGCGACGCCGCCAGCGCCAACGTGTTGCGCAACGAGTTGATGCTGCGCGACCTCCAGGTGGTCCGGATCCGCGAGAAGAAGTCGATCAACGAGATCGAGATCACCAAGCAGCGCGTCCCCCGTGACGCGATCATGCACTTCAGCCGCCAGATGGCGGCGTTCGTGCGCAGCGGCATCCCGATCACCGACGCCCTCGCCGTGGTGGCCGAGGGCGTCGACAACAAGAGGTTCCGGGCCATCCTCTCCGACGTCTCGGAGTCGCTGCACGCCGGTGTGCCCTTCTCCCAGGCGCTGGCCATGCACGAGGCGATCTTCCCGCCGTACTACATCGGCATCCTGCGCTCCGCCGAGGAGACGGGCCGCCTCGACTCCGTGCTCGAGCAGCTCAGCTCCTACATGGAGCGCGACCTCGAGGCCCGCAACAAGCTCCGCGCCGCGCTGATGTACCCGAGCGTCATCGCGGTGGCGGCGATCGGCGTGGTGGTCCTCATGGCCACCTACGTGCTGCCGAAGCTCACCGACTTCTTCGCCGACTGGGGCGCGAAGATGCCGCTCTCCACCCGGATCCTGATGGGCATCTCCGACTTCTTCGCCAACTACTGGTACGTCACGCCGCTCGTGTTCCTCGGAATCGTCGGCCTGATCATGGCGGGGAAGTACACCGATCGCGGCCGCCACATCCGCGACACGATGCTCCTGAAGCTCCCCCTGATCCGCGACGTCGTGCGCTTCGCGGCTGTCGAGCGCTTCTCCCGGATCCTGGCGTCGATGCTGAGCGCCGGTGTGCCCATGCCCGAGGCCATGGCCGCCGCCACCCGCAGCACCAACAACAGCGTGTTCGAGGCCCAGCTGAAGGCGGTGGGCGAGGCGATGCTCCAGGGCGAGGGCATGGCGGGCCCGATCGCCGTCTCCGACGCCTTCCCCCGGGCCGCCATGCACATGATCCGCGTCGGCGAGGAGACGGGAACCCTCGACGACCAGCTCTCCAACATCGGCGCCTATTACGGCAGCGAGCTCGAGTACAAGCTCAAGCGGCTCACCACGCTCTTCGAGCCCGCGGTGATCGTGTTCATGGGCGCCATCGTCGGGTTCGTGGCCGTGGCCATGGTGCAGTCGATCTACGGCGTCATGAGCAGCCCGGAGTTCCAGTAGCCATGGTCCTCTCACGCCGCTCTGACCGACGGTCCCGGCGCCCGCCCGCCCCGGGCACCCCGAGGCCGGGCGCGCCCGCCGGCCCCGGCGGGGCCGCGGAGGCCGGGGGCGCCGGCGAGGGCGGTTTCACCCTCGTCGAGGTCCTGATCACGGTCGCGCTCATGTCGATCGCCTTCGTGGCCATCCTCGGTGCGCTCGGCACGATGATCGCCGCCGGGAGCACCCACCGCGCGCTGAGCACCGGCGAGGTGGCGGTCCGCGACCTCGCCGAGGCGGTGAAGTCGGAGTCCCTGATCCCCTACGTCGACTGCGGGTCCGGCCCGCTCGCCTCGTACTCCAGCGGGATCTCGAATCCCGCCACCTACGACCCGCCGCCCGGCTTCAGCGCCACCGTCGTGTCGGTCACCTACTGGCAGGGCGACGCCGCCGGCACGTTCAGCGCCACCTGCCCCTCCCCCGACAACGGAGCCCAGCTCGTCCGCCTGCGCGTCGAGGGGTCGGCCGGGACCAGGCCGGCCGACCAGGAGGTCGAAGTCGTGAAGAGGAAGCCGTGACGGCCGGGCGCCGCCGCGGCGGCGACCTCCCCACCCGGCCCCACCGCGGCGAGGCGGCTTCTGAGGGCGGCTTCACGCTGCTGGAGATCCTGATCGCGGTCTCCGTCCTCGGCTTGATCCTGGTCACGCTCACCGTCGCCGTGATGATGGGCTTCCGGAACAACGCGCGGGCCGAGGCCACCACCGACCGCTCGAACCTCGTGTCCTTCACCACGCGCGTGTTCAACCGCGACGTCGCCAGCGCCACCGCGGCCCCCACCGTCGGCGCCGGCTGCGGTACCCCCACCCCGGCCGTGAACATCCCCCTCGAGAGCGGCACCTCGGCCGCCTACGTGGTCGTCACCACCTCGTCGCCCCCCCGCTCGGCGTTGGTCCGGCGGGTCTGCAACGGCGCCACGGTGGTGTCGAGCGAGGAGATCGGCGCCACCAAGTGGTCGATGACCGCCACCGCGTCCTGCACCGACACGGGAAGCGTCCCCGACACCGTCACCTGCGGCCGCCTGACCTTCGGCGGTAGCTGGGGCGGCCCCGAGCCGTTCTCGTTCAGCCTCAGCGCCGAGCGGAGGGCGACGGCGTCATGATCGCGGCCGCCGGGCGTCGGTAGGGGTGATGCAGGTGCACCGGGCGCAACGCGCTGATTCGATCGTGGTGGGGGTGCCTGCCCGCCACCGGCCGGCCCGAGCCGGTTCTCCGTTCGGTGCCGATCGCGCGACTGAGGCATGTTCTCAGAAGTTGATGGGTATAGGAGAGGCCGCTATAGTTGCATAGGTTTTGTCCGGTTCCTACCGGACGCAGATCTCCGGGCTCGAGCCCGGGGGGTCTCCGGGCGTCGGGCTCGGGGGGAAACGGCAGGGCGGTGCCTGGAGGCACCCCGTCGAAGGGAAAGCACCACTGTGTTGAAGCACCTCATGTCATCGGAGGAGTGGAGCGAGAAGAACGTGGCCGAGAAGGGCTTCACGCTCATCGAGCTCCTGATCGTCATCGCCATCCTCGGCATCCTGGCCGTGGTCGGCATCCTCGCCTTCGGCGGTATCCGCCAGAAGGCCGAGGACTCCACGAACCTCACCGAGCTCAAGGAAGTGCAGACCGCGGCGTCCGCGTACGTGGCCGTCGAGGACGCCATGCCCGCCAACGTGACGGCCATGGTGACCGGCGACTACCTCGACAGCGCGCCGCGCTGCTCCTACACCATGGGCACCACGCCCAAGGGCATCACCCAGGGCACCTGCCCGTAGCAGGCCCGGCCTGAACGCCTTGGTGGGGAGGGTCCTTCCGGGCCCTCCCCACCGCGCGTCCGTGCGCGTATGACCCCGCCCTCTCCGATGCATCGGGAGCCCGTCATGACCGACCCGTTCGAGCTGCCGTCACGCCGGCCTTCCGGGCGCCCACCCGAGGCCGGTTTCACGCTGACCGAGCTCCTGGTGGTGATCGGCATCCTCGGACTGCTCGTCACCATCGGGGTGGTGGCCTTCGGCGGCATCCGGGAGAAGGCCACGAGCGAGGTCGACAAGGCCGAGCTGGTCGACGTGCGGGTGGCCACCGACGCCTACATCGCCGTGGAGCAGGCCCTGCCCGCCGACGTCACGGCTCTCCAGAGCGGCGACTACATCGACGCGGCGAGCCTCTCGTGCTCCTACGTCATCGGCGGTACGGTCAACGCCCCGACCGTCACCGCGACCTGCTGACCGCCTCTCCGGGGCGGGCGGTCCCGGCGCCGCGGGCACCGGCCTTCGCGGCCCCGTACGGATCGACACGCCCGTCCCTGACCGGGTATTCTGGGTCGGTCGTCCGTTTAGTGGCGCCCGGGTGGTTCGTTCCGCCGGGTGCCGGCACCCGGGTCGCGTGGCCGGAGACCCCGGCCGCGAGCCCCGGCCCCGGCGGGCGCGGCCGCGAGCAGCCTGAGGGGCGGACCCCGGGGCAGGGCGTGCGGGCACGTGGAGGCGGGCACGTGGAGGCGAGAGACGTGGAGGCGAGAACGATGACCGCTGAGCGACACGACGTCGCCGCGCCGTCCGGCACCCCCCGGCGGGCCCGACCCGCTGCCGCATCACGCGGCGGGGAGGGCGGTTCGGCCCTGGTGATCGCGCTGATCATGATCGCCGTGGTGGCCGTGGTGCTGCTCGCGCTCCTCTCCTACACCGGCACCAGCATCCGGGCCTCCGCCTCGGTGCGCGCCTCCCGCCAGACGATGTACGCCGCCGACGGTGCCGTCGAGGCCGCCATCCAGCACGTCCGCAACAACCCCGAGATCGGCTACTCCGTCGACGAGAACGGCGACCCGGTGCCGTCGTGCGACTTCGACCTCCCGGTCCAGGGCGACCAGCCCGCCGTGCACGTGGAGTGCGAGGGCCAGACGGCCAGCATGCGCCTCGGCGAGGGCTCGGTCGCCGCCGACCAGCCGCTGTACTCGATCCTCACCCTGGGCCGGCGGGCCAACCAGCAGCCGAACCTCAACGACGAGTCCTACTTCTGGAGCCCGAACTCCTGGTTCGACTTCGGGGGCAAGGGGGAGGTGGGCCTGTACTACAACCCGGCCCTGGGCCTCTTCGGTTACGGGGGGTCGCCCGCCGCCACCGCCTACCTCAAGGGGGGCGTGTTCTCGAACTCCACCATCGTGGCGTCGAAGGGCAGCCTCAAGATCGCCGACGAGCCCGACGGGTCGCCGGGGGGATCGTTCAAGGTCCGCCAGAGCTGCGGGGTCCCCGACGGGGGCCAGATCCTCGTGGAGCCGTCGGGCACCAACCCCAACTGCCAGGTGATCGGCTACCCGAGCTCGGGCGGCGGCTACGGCACCGACGGCCAGGGGGTCGACCCGAACTACCCGAGCCGCATCGACCTCCAGGGCGTCCCGCCCCTGCGCAGCGTCCCCGCGTGCCCCGCCGGCAAGGACATCGTGAAGTTCGAGCCCGGCTGGTACAACGACGCCAAGGCGCTCTCCGAGCTGATGCGCGACTGCAAGGGCCACGACGGCAAGGGCGCCGACTTCTGGTTCCGGCCCGGCCTCTACTACTTCGACTTCCGCAACGCCGCGGGCGCCGACGCGCCGTGCTCCGACAACCCTCGGGAGCACCAGTGGTGCATCGGCCAGGGGAAGTCGAACCCGCGGATCGTGGGCGGCACGCCGCTCGCCGACGACGGCGGCGAGTGGGTCGAGAACCCCGGCATCATCACCGAGACCCGCGACATCACCTTCGGCACCGCCACCAGCAGCCAGGCCGTGGCCGGCACCGACGACTTCGTCAACAAGGACGAGGGCCGGACGATCAACGCCTCGCTGAGCTCGGCCACCTTCGGCCCCGGCTCGAAGACCCTCAAGCCGGCCGGCAGCTACGACTTCCCCGACCTCTGGGAGTTCGGCTGGGGCACCTGGCGCTGGGACGGCAGCCCCGCCAACGCGAAGCTCATCGACGGCAGCGACGCCCACGTCTCGCTGTCGTGCGGGTTCGGCGCGTGCAGCACCGGGGTGATCCGCCTCAACGGCTACCCGAAGATCCCCTCGAACGCGACGCCCACCGCGGCCACCCTTCGCATCCGCCACCGCGAGTCGCTCCCGAACGGCAAGCGCCAGCAGAAGATCATCATCGAGGACGCCGACCAGAACGCGCTGTGCAGTTGGAACGTTCCCCAGCGGGGGAGCAACACCACCGACACGTGGAGCCTGCCGGGCACGTGCCTGAACACGGCCGCCAAGGTGAACGGCCTGCGCGCGCGCTACCTCGTCCAGCCCGACGACAGCTGGTGGGGGACCGGCGGTAGCGACTGGTACCTCGACGGCATCGAGCTCGACGTCACCTACACCGACAACGGGGTGCGGACCCTCACGCTCACCGGCCCGTCGCCCACCTTCGACAACCCGGCCATCGTGACCGTGGGGTCCGCGACCGCGGTGGTGAGCCACGCCGAGCCGGCCGGCTCCAACCCGCAGCTCGTGGTGACCGCGCCCAGCTCACCCGGTTGCACCGTGAACCTCCCCACGCGGGCCACCAACACCGCCGACTCGCTCAGCATCATGAGCTGCCTCGGCTCCAACCAGGCCGCCGCGCTCAACGGGGTCACCGTCGCCTACCGGGCCGGGGGAGGCGCCACCTCCACCACGGTGTCGCTCGACGGCATCAAGATCACGACCGACCTCGTGATCGCCCAGGAGCCGGAGCGCTTCCGCTTCCCGCAGGGCTGCGACCCCGAGAAGCCGGGCGTGCAGTTCGTGTTCGGCGGCGACAGCGGGATCCGGGTCATGGACGGCACCATGAACCTGTGCGCCGGCCCGCCGCCGGGCAGCCCCGGCCAGGCCGGCTTCACCCGCCAGCAGATCGCCTACTACGGCATCAAGCCGCTGCCCGCCCTCCAGGCCTCCACCGTGGCCGCCGGGGGCGGCGGGATCAGCAACGTCCAGAACGCGCTGGTGCTCCAGGAGAACCCGACCAACCAGTACGCCAACTTCGCCTACGGCAGCGGCGGGGAGTGCGCCTTCGCCACCTGCTCGTCGAGCCCGATCACGCTCAGCTTCCCCGGCCTCGCGGCGGCCGGCTACCCGGCCCTGCCCCCCCAGACCAAGGTCGCCAAGGTCGAGATCCGGGCCCAGTACGACACCGCCGGTGCGGTGACCGAGCCGCTGTTCCGCATCCGGCGCAACGTCCCCGGCGTGGGCATGCAGAGCTGCGGCGACAACGTCAGCATGCCCACCACCCTCTTCGGCACGGGCTGGGACGTCGGGCGCTGGGGCGAGGCCAACCAGAACTTCCTCGACGTCACCGGGTGCTTCACCCACGGCGGCGCCACCAACGTCGACATGCTGAAGAACTTCCAGGTCGACTGGGTCGCGCGCGGATACGGATGCTGGTGGCTCGGCGGCTGCAACAACGACCGCCTCGACGGCATCGAGCTCTACGTGACGCTCGAGGCCACCAGCCCCACGGCGCAGACCTGGCTGCCGGCGTCGGGCTGCATCGTCGGCCTGCCCAACTACGTGGGCGGCGGCGGGGCGTACCGCGAGAGCTGCCCGCTGCTGAAGTGGAACTCGGGCGGGCCGAACTTCGTCCCCGACGACCCGGCCGCCATGGTCTCGATCGACGGCACCTTCTACGCCCCGGGCGGCGTGCTCGACCTCGCCGAGTACGGCCCCTACTGCTCGCAGACCCGCAAGCTGAACCTGCTCTTCTGGCAGGTCACCGTGTGCTCGGGCTTCCCCGACGACAGCTTCGACGGCCTCTACTACCCCGTCATCGACCGGGGGATCATCGCGCGCCACCTCGTGATCCGGGGCCTCAAGGTCAAGCCCGACTACGACGAGCCCTTCATCGGGTGCGGGCCGGGCGTCTGCGGCGGCCTGATCCCCAACCCGAAGCTGGTCAAGTTCGAGGCGCAGGTGGCCTCCGACACCCGGGTCACGTCGTGGGTCTGCTACGGGCCGGTCCTCGACGCGCCCAGCGACCCCAGCGACGTCGAGGTGATGACCACCGGAAAGTTCTGCTCAGGTGACGGCACCGGTCCGCCGAAGATCGTGAGGTGGACCGTCTCCTGAGCGGCGGCTCCGGCGCCATCCGTCTACATCGCACCCATCGGAGTGGAGTGGCATGACCGTCACGCGTGAAGTGAACACCGGGCCCATCGAGACCTACCTGGAGAAGCTCTGGGAGGCAGGCGCCAGCGACCTGCTCTTCACCGCCGGCACCCATCCGCGCATCCGCGTCGACGGCGCGCTGATCCCCCTGCACGGCACCGAGCCCCTCACCGCGGAGGACACCGAGCGCCTCGTGCGCACCACCCTCGGCGAGGACCTGCTCAAGATGGTCGAGAACCGCATCGAGGCCGACTTCGCGTTCTCGTGGCGCGACCTGGCCCGCTTCCGTGGCAACGTGTTCCACCAGGCCGGGCAGTTCGCGATCTCGCTGCGGGCCATCCCGTATCGCATCCCCGGCTTCGAGGAGCTCGGCCTCCCCGACGCCATCGAGCACTTCGCCCGCCTGCCCCAGGGCCTGGTGCTGGTGACCGGCCCCACCGGGTCCGGTAAGAGCACCACCCTCGCCTCGGTGATCGACTACATCAACGAGCACCGGGCCTGCCACATCCTCACCGTCGAGGACCCGATCGAGTACGTGCACAACCACAAGCGGGCCGCGGTGAACCAGCGCGAGGTCGGCGTCGACACGGAGTCGTTCCACAACGCCCTGCGCGCCGCCCTCCGTGAGGACCCCGACGTCATCCTCGTGGGTGAGATGCGCGACCCCGAGACCATCCAGTTCGCGCTGACCATCGCCGAGACCGGCCACCTGGTGTTCGCCACGCTGCACACCAACGACGCCGCCCAGGCCATCGACCGCATCTCCGACGTGTTCCCGCCCGAGCGCCAGGACCAGATCCGGGTGCAGCTCGCGGCCACGCTCGGCGGGGTCGTCTCCCAGCGCCTCGTGCCCAAGGTCAACGGCGGCATGTGCGCGGCGTTCGAGGTGCTGATCGCCAACAACGCCATGAAGAACCTCGTGCGCGAGGGCAAGACCCACCAGATCCGCAACGTGGTCGCCACCGGCATCCGCGAGGGGATGCGCACCCTCGAGGCCTCGCTCTCCGAGCTGGTCGCCGCGGGGATGATCAGCTACGAGGAGGCCGTGGCCCGCTCGGTGTACCCCAAGGAGGTGCGCCAGCCCCACGAGCACGAGGCGTGGATGGCCCGCCAGATGGGGGCCAACACCGCCGCGTGGCAGGCCACCGCCTGACCCGCCTCCCCGGGGCGCCACGGGTGTGACCGGCCCGGAGCGCCCGCCGCGACCGCGGCGCGCGGGGTCGCGGGCCGGCCGGTACGAGCCGGCCCTGGCCGTGGTCGTGGCCTGGAACTTCGGGGTCGCCCAACCCCTGCTCGACGTCCTCGGGCGCAGCGCCCCGTTCTTCGTGGTCCACGAGGCGCGGCCCGTCGACCTCGTGCTCCTCGCCCTGGGCCTGACCGTCGTCGCCCCGGCCGCCCTGGCCGGGGTCCTCGCTCTCATCGCCCGGCTCCACGCCCGGGTCGGGCGGGTGCTGCACACCGTCGTCGTCGGGGTGCTGCTCGCCCTCTTCGCCCGCCAGGTCGTGGGCCGGCTCGGCTCGATGCCGGGCGCCCTCGCCGCCGTGCTGGCCGTCGCGCTCGCCGTCGCCGCCGTCGTGGCGTGGGAACGGGCGCGGGCGGCGCGGTCGTTCGTGCGCTGGCTCGCGCCGGCGCCGCTGGTGTTCCTGGGCCTGTTCCTGTTCGCCTCGCCGTCGGGTCGCCTCGTGTTCCCGTCGAGCGCCGCCGCGGCCGAGGCGGCCCGGATCGGGACCCCGGTGCCCGTGGTGGTGGTCGTCTTCGACGAGCTGCCGGCGTCGTCGCTCATGACCCCCGGCGGCTCCGTCGACGGGAGCGCCTACCCCAACTTCGCCCGCCTGGCCCGCACCTCCACGTGGTACCGCAACACCACCACCGTCGACACGTTCACGCCCCTGGCCGTGCCCGCCGTCGTCGACGGCCGCCAGCCCGGCCGGATGGTCGTGCCCACCGTCCGGGACCACCCCCGGAACCTCTTCACGCTGCTGGCCGGGGTCTACGACGTCGACGCCTACGAGGCGGCCACGATGCTGTGCCCGCCATCCGAGTGCGGCGACCCCGGAGGTCGGTCGTGGTGGGAGCGCACCGGCCCGATGCTCAGCGACGTGAGGGCGATCGCGGCCCACACCCTGCTGCCGGGCCCGCTGGCCCGGCGCTTCCCCTCCCTCGAGGGCCGGTGGGCCGGCTTCGGCGGCGACGACGCCGCCGCCGCCGGCTCCCGGCGGCGCGACCTGGCGTCGACCGACCCGACCGCCGCCACCGCCGCCTTCGCCACCCGCCTGCGGCCCGGCGCCCGCCCCGGCCTGCACTACCTCCAGCTCCGGTTCCCCCACACGCCGTGGCGGTTCCTGCCCGGCGGGCAGGTGTACGAGAAGCCGCGGCGCCACCGGTCGGGGTGGGGATCGTGGCCCGGCCGCGACGCCGCCGAGCAGGGCCTCTCCCGCCACCTGCTCCAGGTCCGCTACGCCGACCGGCTGCTCGGCTCGATCCTCGACCGCATGGCGGCCACCGGCCTGCTCGACGGGGCTCTCGTGGTCGTGACCGCTGACCACGGCATCGGCTTCGACCCCCGCTCGGGATGGCGCGACGCCGACCCGCGGGTGGTGGGGGACACGGCGTGGGTGCCGCTGTTCGTGAAGCGGCCCGGCCAGGCGCGCGGCGCGGTCGACGACCGCCCGGCCTCGACCGTCGACATCATGCCCACCGTCGCGTCGGTGCTGCGGATGCCGCTGCCGGGGGTCGACGGCCGTTCCCTCACCGGCCCGGCGTGGGGCGACCGGGAGCGGGTCGTGCGCGCCGTCGACGGCGAGCTGGGCCCGCCGATCGCGTTGCCGGCGGGCGCGGGGCCCCGCGACGCCGCCGTCGACCGCGCCTGGGCGACCTACCCGACCGGTTCCGGCGACCCGCACCGCCTGTACCGGCTCGGCCCCTACGGACGGCTGGTCGGAGAGCCGGTGGCGGCCGTCGTGGCCCGCGACCCGGGGTTGCGGGCCGCGGTGGACGACGCCCATCGCTTCGACGACCTCGATCCCGCCGCGCCGGAGCTCCCCGTGCTCGTGAGCGGCACGGTGACCGCGGCCGGCGGCGCGGCGCCCCCACGGGAGGGCGCCCGGCTGGTGGTGGCGGTCGGCGGCCGGGTCGCCGGTACGAGTTGGGTACGCGACGTGTCGGGTGGCCGGGGGGCGTTCACCGCGCTGCTCGACCCGTCGGCGTTCCACCGGGGCCGCAACGCCGTGGCGGTGTACGCGGCGACCGGCCCGGCGTCACGGCCGGTCCTGCGGCTCCTCCCCGCGCCCTGACGGCCGGGCCGGAGCGGGCCGGGCGGCGCCGGCCTCGGCGGCCTCCGTGGGCTCCGGTACGGGCGCTGCCGGGAGCAGGCGCTGCGGGGTTCGGGGTTCGGGGTGCGGTGTGCGGGGAGCGCGGGCCTGCGGCGGTCGCCGTCATCGAGGTCCGGCGCCGGCGTCATAGACCTCAACCGGGGTCTCCCGCGGGCCGATACATGCCCTGAGACGCCCCGCGGGCGGGAGGACCGAAATGACCGCACCCCAGCACCCCTTGGCCGACCGGCGCCGTGCCCCCCGAGGTCCGGCCGCGGCCTCCGCGCGCCCGGCCCGGCGTGGCGCCGGCGAGCCCGGGGCGACGCTGGTCATCGCCATCATCATGATCGCGGTCGTGGCCGTGGTCCTATTGGCGCTGCTCTCCTACACCCGGACGAGCCTCCGGGCCAGCGCCGCGGTGCGGACCGACCGGCAGCGCTTCTTCGCCGCCGACGGCGCCGTGGAGACGGCCGTCCAGCGCCTCCGCAACGACCCCGACCTCGGCTACACCGATGCCTCCGAGGACTGCGACTTCTCCTTCCCCGCGCAGGGCGGCCAGCCGGCGGTGAACGTCGACTGCACGGCCCAGTCGCCGGAGGCGCGGGCGGGCGGCCAGGGCGAGACCGCCGCCGACCAGCCGCTGTACTCGATCCTCACCCTGGGCCGCGGCGCCAACCAGAACCCCTTCCTCAACACCGACACCTTCAACTTCTGGGACATCACCACCTGGATCCAATGGGGCGGCAAGGGCGAGCAGGGCATCTACTACCGCCCGTACTTCGAAGACCTGGCCGGCACCGCGACGCTCAAGGGCAGCGTGTTCTCCAACTCGAACGTCGTCTCCAACCGCGGCACGCTCAAGATCGCCGCGGGGACCGGGACCTTCAAGGTGCGCCAGGCGTGCAGCCCGGTCAACGGCGGCAAGATCCTCGTCGACCCGTCGGCGACCAACCCCAACTGCACCGTGGTCGGCTACCCGGCCGGGGAAGGCGGCTACGCGGAGACGAGCGAGGGCGTCGACCCCCGCTACCCGAGCCGCATCGACCTCCAGGGCGTGCCCGCCAAGCAGACCGTGCCCCCGTGCACGGCCGGTTCGGCGCTGGTGACCTTCGAGCCGGGCTGGTACGACGACGCCTCCGCGCTCTCGAACCTCATGAGCACGTGCAAAGGCCCCGACGGCCTCGGCGCCGACTTCTGGTTCAAGCCCGGCCTCTACTACTTCGACTTCCGCAACGCCAACAACGTCTCCTGCGCCGACGGGGCCCGCCCGCACCAGTGGTGCATCGGTCGCAGCAAGGCCAACCCGCGTGTGGTGGGCGGCACGCCGGTGGCCCTCGACGGTGGGGCCTGGGACCCCGACCCCGGGACCCGTACCGTCACCACCACCCTGACCCCGGCCTCCTCGCAGAGCAACGCGGGCTGGGCCGGCGGCGACAACGCCAAGAAGATCGACGGCGCCGAGTCCTCGGCCACCCAGTCGTGCTCGAAGTTCCTCTGGTGGTGGTTCTGCGACGGATCCGCCAACATCACCACCTCGGGGTACCCGCAGATCCCGTCGACCGCCACCGTCGACGCGGTGACCCTCCACGTGAACCACCACGAGAACAGCGCCAACGGCACCCGGTCCGTGACCGTCTACCCGGGCGGCGGCGGGTCGTGCACGTTCAGCCCGGCCCACCGTCCTTCGGCGACGACCGACTCCTTCACGGTCCCCGCGAGCTGCCTCGGCACGCCGGCGAAGATCAACGGGATGCAGATCCGCTACGACGCGAACCGCAGCAACCAGAGCGCCACTCCGTACACCTCGTACCTCGACGGCTTCGACGTGCAGGTCACCTACACCGACTCCGCGCCCGACCGGTTCCGGTTCCCGCAGGGCTGCGACGACACCGAGCCCGGCGTGCAGTTCGTGTTCGGCGGTGACAGCGGCGTGCGGATCGAGGACGGCACCTTCAACCTCTGCGCCGGCCCGCCGGCCGGCAAGGCCGGCCAGGCCGGCTTCACCCGGCAGCGGATCGCCGTCTACGGGATCCGCCCGCTACCCGCCCTCAAGGCCTCGGCGGCGAGCGCCAACGGCAGCCCGAAGCTCGCCAACGTCGACAACGCCAAGGTCCTCTTCGAGAACCCGACCAACCAGCGCGCCTCGCTGTCGTACTCGGGCACCTGCATACTGTTCGGGCCGTGCCCGTCGCCGACCGTGCAGTCCGACCCGCTCACGCTGACCTTCCCCGGCCTCGCCACCCAGGGTCAGGCCGGCGGGTACCCGGCCTTCCCGGCCTCCACCAGGATCAAGAAGGTGGAGCTGCGGGCCAACTACTCGACGGTCGACAACTGGACCGACCTCTTCGGCGACCCGTCGCCCCTTTTCCGGGTGAAGACCCCCGAACCGGGCGGCGGTATGCGCAACTGCGGCGACAACACGTCGCTGCCGCCCACGTTCAACCTGTTCGACCCGAACACGTGGGGCGGCTACACGCAGGCCTTCGCCGACGTGACCAACTGCTTCCGCACCAACCCCGCCGACGTCAACAGCGCCGTCGACCCGGACCGCCTCAAGAACTTCACCGTCGACTGGGTGGCGCGCGACGACTGCACGATCTTCGCCTGCTCGTACACCGACGAGCTCGACGGCATCGAGCTCTACATCACCCTCGAGCCGACCAGCAGCGGCGCGAACACATGGCTGCCCGGCAGCGACTGCATCGTCGGCCTGCCCAACTACGCGGGTGGTGGAGGCTCGCGGCCCAACTGCGCGGTGATGAAGTGGAACTCCGGCGGCCCGAACTTCGCCTCCGACGACGCGTCGGTCATGACCTCGATCATCGGCACCTTCTACGCACCGGGCGGGGTGCTCGACATGGCCGAGTACGGGCCGTGGTGCACCCAGACCCGCAAGCGCTGGATCCTCTTCTGGCAGGTCACCACCTGCGGCGACGGCTGGATCAACGGCTGGGACGGCCTGTCGTACCCCGTCGTCGACCGGGGCATCATCGTCCGCCACCTCACGATCCGGGGCCTCAAGCTCAAGCCCGGCTACAACGACCCGATCGTCGGGTGCGGGCCGGGCACCTGCGGGGGCACGCTGCGCAGCCCGCGGCTCGTGCAGCTCCAGGCCGACGTGGCCGGCAAGAACCGGGTCGACGCGTGGGTCTGCTACGGCCCCGTCGAGTCGACCGGGCCTCCCGCCCCCGACCGCCTGGCGATCGGGACCACCGGCAAGTACTGCACCGGCGACGGCACCGGCCCACCCCAGATCGTGAGGTGGAACGCCACCTGACCCCCCCCACCCCTACCCACGGGTTGGGCCTCTCGTCCCTTCCCACGGGTCGGGTCGCTGACGGTCGCATGGCGACGAGAATCGACCCAACGCGCAATGGGTCTGCCATCCCACCCCTACCCACGGGTTGGGCCTCTCGTCCCTTCCCACGGGTCGGGCCCCTCGTCCCTTCCCACGCGTTGGGTCGCTGACGGTCGCATGGCGACGAGAATCGACCCAACGCGCCCGAGGGGTGAGGCGTGACGGGGGGTGGCGGGGTTGGGCGGGCCTACAGTCGATCCCGTGGACACAGCACCGGCGGGGGCGCGACGAGGTGGGCGCCAGCACATCCCGCGCCCACGCCTCCACCGCGCCGGTGACCCGCCTCCGTGGGCGGTCCTCGGCGCCGCGCAGCGGCGGCTGCACCTCTCCGACGTCCGTGAGCGCCTGACGCACTTCCCGGCCCCGCAGCCGGCCGAGGTGTACGCGCCCGGGAGCCGGCCGGCGGCCGTCCTGCTCCCGCTGTTCGAGGCCTCGGGCGAGGTCCGGATCGTGCTCACCAAGCGACCCGAGACCCTGCCGTCGCACCAGGGCGAGATCGCCTTCCCCGGCGGTACGTTCGAGCCGGGCGTCGATCGGCGCCCTCTCGACACCGCCCTGCGCGAGGCGCACGAGGAGGTCGGTCTCACGCCGGGCAGCGTCGAGGTGGCCGCCGAGCTCGACTCCCTCGGCACGGTGGCGTCGCGCTTCATGATCACCCCGTTCGTGGGCCTGCTTCCGGCCGAGCCCGTGCTGGTCCCCGCGCCCGGGGAGGTCGAGCGGGCCTTCACCGTTCCCCTCGCCGAGCTGGCCGATCCCGCCCGCTTCCGGGAGGAGTGGTGGCGCCCCGAGGGCGACGACCCGGTGGCGGTGATGCTCCGCCGCGACACCGGCACGAGCCCGGGCGGCGAGTTCCCGGTCGTGTTCTTCGAGCTCGACGACGAGACGATCTGGGGCGCCACGGCCCGGATCCTCACGGCCTTCCTCACCCGCCTCCTGCTCGGCGCGGCGCCGGTGGGCCGGTAGCCTCTCGCGGATCCGCAGGGTCCCGTTCCCCGTCGTGGCGGGCGTGCTGCTCGCGGTCGCGCCCCTCGTCGTCGGCGCCTGCTCCGGCGGGTCCGGTGGCTCGCCCGGCCCCGACGCCCTCGAGAGCCGTCCGGCCCCGACCGTGACCACCGCGGCCGGCCTCCGGGCCTGGTGCGAGGCCGACCGGCGGTTCCAGCGGGCCCTGGCCACGCCGCTGCCTCCGGACGCCTCGCGGGTGCAGGTGAAGGCGCAGGTCGACGCCACGCTCGCCGCCCTCGACGACCTCCACGCCCGCTCACCCGACGGGATCAGGCCCGCCGTGGCCACCGTCCGTTCCGCGTACCGGCGGATGTTCGCGGTGCTCGAGTCGGCGGGCTTCGACCTCGACACGCCCGACGAAGAGGCGCGCCGGTGGATCGAGGCCCCGGCGGTCAAGGCGGCCGAACGCCGGTTCGGCGCCTACGAGCGCCGGGCGTGCGGCGGCGAACCGGGCGAGCCGCCGGACCGCGGCGCGTGAGGAACGTGCCGGCCCCGGGGGGCTGCACCCGGGAGCGGGAGGGTGAGCGCGTAGACTGTCCGGGATGCGCAGGTTCAAGCTCCCCCTCACAGCCGTCGCCCTGCTGACCGCGGCGGTCCTCGCCGCGGGTGGCTGCTCGAGCGACTCCAAGGACTCCGGCTCCCCCAAGGACCCCAAGGGCACCAAGGACACGAAGTCGGCCGCGGCGTCGAGCACCAGCACCACGACCACCACCTTCAAGTTCGTGGGCAACGACAGCAAGGCTTGGTGCGAGGCCGATCGCAAGGTCCAGGAGGAGCTGAGCACCCCTCCGCCGGGCGGAGCGTCGCCGGCCGTGTGGAAGGAGCGGTTCGGCAAGATGATCGCCGCCCTCGACGACCTCCACGCCAAGGCCTCCGACGAGATCAAGGACTCCGTGGCCACGATCCGCGACGCGTACAAGGGCGTGCTCCCGGCGCTCGAGAAGGCGAACTACGACCCCAACAAGCTCGACGCCAAGTCGCAGCAAGCGCTCTCCAGCCCGGAGTTCGAGAAGGCCGCCGACCGGCTCAGCGCCTACGAGCGCCAGGTGTGCAAGTACGACCCCAGCTCCTCCCCGACCACGGCCGGAGCCACCCCGACCACCAAGGGCTGACCCGGCCGTGAAGGTCGTGGCGGTCATCATGTCGGTCCTGGCCCTGGTGGGGCTGTCGCTGGCCTCGATCATGCCGTTCCTGGCCGGCGACGACTCGTCGGGACGCGGGGGAGCCCCGACCACGATCCCCTCCCCGGCCGAGGCCCGCGACGCCACCACGGCGAACCTCTGCGCGACCGAGGTGGCTCAGATCGCCCAGGCCGAGGAGATCGCCCACGGGGTCGACGGGCGCTACCTCGACGGCCCCGGCCTCGTCGCCGCCGGCTACCTCACCGAGGCCCCCGGTGGCCACACGATCGTCTCCGACGACGACTTCGCCACCTACCGCCTGGTCCCCGCCGGCGTGTGCGCCACCGTCACGTCGTCCGCTCCGCCGCCTACCCCGTCGTCAGCCCCCTCGCCGCCCGCCCCGTCGACCGCGCCCTGACCTCCCGCCGTGCCCGGCGGCTTACCGCCACCCCACGGCCGGCCCGCGTGCGGCCCCACGGCCACCCCGGCGCCGCCCCACGGCTTGGGGTGGCCGGACGGGCCCACCACTAGACTGGGGGCCTTCGACGGCACGGACGGCACGACGGGAGTCGCGGGTGGAAGTCGAGATCGGCATCGGCAAGTCCGGACGGCGCGCCTACGGCTTCGACGACATCGCGATCGTCCCCAGCCGGCGCACCCGTGATCCCGAGGACATCGACATCTCCTGGGATCTCGACGCCTTCCACCTGGAGCTGCCGCTGATCGCGGCGGCCATGGACGGGGTCGTCTCTCCCGCCACGGCCGTCTCCTTCGGGCAGCTCGGCGGGATGGGCTGCCTGAACCTCGAGGGCATCTGGACCCGCTACGACGACCCCGAGCCCCTCTTCGAGGAGATCGCCGGCCTCGAGGCCGACAAGGCCACCCGCCGGATGCAGGAGATCTACGCCGAGCCCATCAAGGAGGAGCTGATCGGCCGGCGCATCCGCGAGGTCAAGGACGCCGGCGTCGTGGCCTGCGCGTCGGTCACCCCCCAGCGCGTCGAGCGCTTCGCGCCCCACGTCCTCGAGGCCGAGCTCGACGTGCTCGTGATCCAGGGCACGGTGGTGTCGGCCGAGCACGTCTCCAAGGACCCGCAGCGCCAGCCCCTCAACCTGAAGAAGTTCATCCGCGAGTTCGACCTGCCGGTGATCGTGGGCGGCTGCGCCAGCTACGCCACCGCCCTGCACCTGATGCGGACCGGCGCGGTCGGGATCCTGGTGGGCGTCGGCCCCGGCCACGCCTGCACCAGCCGGGGCGTGCTCGGCATCGGGGTACCGCAGGCCACCGCCATCGCGGATGCGGCCGGGGCCCGGATCCGCCACCTCGACGAGACAGGCGTGTACGTACACGTGATCGCCGACGGCGGGATGCGCACCGGCGGCGACGTCGCCAAGGCCATCGCCTGCGGCGCCGACGCCGTGATGGTCGGCTCACCTCTCGCCGGCGCCTACGAGTCGCCCGGGCGCGGCTTCCATTGGGGCATGGCCACCTTCCACCCCACCCTGCCCCGCGGGGCCCGGGTCTTCTCGGGCCAGCGCGGCACCCTCGAGGAGATCCTCGTCGGCCCGGCCCACGAGAACGACGGTTCGCTGAACCTCTTCGGTGCCCTGCGCACCTCGATGGCCACCACCGGCTACGAAACCCTCAAGGAGTTCCAGAAGGCCGAGGTGATGGTCGCCCCGTCGCTGCTGACCGAGGGCAAGTCGCTCCAGCGCGCCCAGGCCGTCGGCATGGGCCGTTGACGAGGGAACACTCCCGCGGCCCCGGACGGGCGCCCCTTGTGCGTCGCGGGAGCCGTCTCATGCGGCGGCGACCGGAGCGAGTGGAGCGAGCGCAGGGAGCTCGCGGGAGCGGCGAGCGGCCCGGAGGGCGGCGGGCGGGTATCCCGCCCGCCGAG
>JADLDD010000031.1 GCA_020846855.1 Acidimicrobiia bacterium
GCGAGAAGTCGCCCACGGCCCGGATCCGCGTCGACGTCGCGAGCGGGTTGGTGCTCCTGGGCACGGTCGGGGTCACCCTCTTCCTCGGCTTCGTTCCGGGGTCCTTCCTCCACTTCGCCCGCGACGCCACCCTCCTGTTCTGAGCCGGCTCGGCGCCGGCCGGGGCGGATGCCGTCGCGTCCCGGCCGCGACCACCGCGAATTCCGGCAAAGGTCCTGGTCCGAGGCCCGCGGAGGGGCCGTCCCGGATTAGACCCCCCGTGAGGGGCCAGGGGTATGCTCGCCGCCGGTCGCAGCAGCCCTGAGCCCTGAGGTGGAGAGGCTTCCGCTGGTGACGGAGTACTACCGCCAATACCTTGCGGTCGCCGTGTTCATCGGCGCTGCGCTCGGAATGGTCGGCGCCATGCTCGGCGCCGGCCGTCTGGTCCGTCCGCACCGCCCGCAGCCCGAGAAGTACATCACCTACGAGGCCGGTTCCGACCCGGTCGGGGGCTGGGGCCAGTCCAACGTCCGGTACTACATCTACGCGCTGCTCTTCGTGATCTTCGACGTCGAGGCCGCGTTCGTGTTCCCGTGGGCGGTCCACCTCGAGGGCCTCGGCTTCTACGGCCTGATCGAGATGGCGATCTTCATCGTGGTCCTGGCCGTCGCCCTCCTCTACGCCTGGCGCAAGGGGGTGCTGCGGTGGGCCTGATGGAGAAGGGGCTGTTGCCCAAGCCCCTCACCTGGCTGCTCAACTACAGCCGGAAGTACTCGCTGTGGATGTTCCAGTGGGGCCTCGCCTGTTGCGCCATCGAGATGGCCGCCGCGCTCGCCAGCCCCCGCTACGACATGATGCGCCTGGGGGTCATCCCGTTCCCGGCCAGCCCCCGCCAGGCCGACCTGATCGTCATCTCGGGCACCGTCACCGACAAGATGGCTCCCGCGATCAAGCGGCTGTACGAGCAGATGCCCGACCCGAAGTACGTGATCTCCATGGGCTCGTGCGCCAACTGCGGCGGTCCCTACTGGGACTCCTACTCGGTCACCAAGGGCGTCGACCAGATCATCCCGGTCGACGTCTACGTTCCCGGTTGCCCGCCCCGCCCCGAGGCCCTGCTCCAGGGCATCGTGATGCTCCAGGAGCGCATCCAGCGGGAGGGGATCGGCAACGAGGAGATGAAGGCGCGCTGGCGCGGGGAGCCGATCGTCGTTGGCTGACGAGACCCCCCCGGAGGGCAACGGCACGGAGGCCGGCGAGGTCGTGGAGGCCGCCGAGGGCGCCGAGGGCGCCGAGGTCCCGGCGCTCGGCGAGCGCGAGCAGGCGCTCCTCGACCGCCTCGCCGCCGAGCTCGGCGACGGCGTCGTGGAGCACGCCGAGGCCTGCGGCGACCTGGTGGTGCGGGTCCGGCCCGACTCCTGGCGCCGGGCCGCGAGCGTCGCCCGCTCGGAGCTCGACTGCGACTACCTGTCCTTCGTGGCCGGCATCGACTGGATGCCGGCCGAGCCCTTCCGCGGCGCGCCCGGGGGTGAGCCGTCCCAGCCCAGCCAGCCCTCCGACACCGCCTACGGCGCGGCGGGGTCGGCGGGCCGATTCCAGGTCTTCGCCCGGGTGCAGTCGACCACCGATCACCACGGCGTCACGCTCAAGACCGACGTCGACGAGTCCGATCCCCGGGCCGAGTCGTGGGTGGAGGTCTATCCGGGCGCCGACTGGCACGAGCGGGAGTGCTGGGAGATGTACGGCATCTCCTTCGACGGCCACCCCAACCTCCGCCACCTCTACCTCCCGTCGGAGTTCCAGGGCCACCCGCTGCGCAAGGACTTCCCGCTCCTCGCCCGCGAGGTGAAGCCCTGGCCCGGCCTGGTCGACGTCGAGGGTCCCGCCGGGAGCGACGAAGCCGCGGGAGGCGACGCGTGAGCACCACCGACCGGCCCGTCGCCACCCGCCCCTCGGCCGTGGTGCCCGAGATCGAGGTCGACCCGGGCGCCTTCCGGCACCTCGCCGACGCCCAGATGAACGTCGAGCTCGACACCGGCGACATGGTCCTGAACCTGGGGCCGCAGCACCCCGCCACCCACGGGACGCTGCGCCTGGTGGTGCGCCTCGACGGGGAGCGGGTCCTCGCCGCCGACCCGGTCATCGGCTACATGCACCGGGGCTACGAGAAGCTCACCGAGTACCGCCCCTACCCGCAGATCATCACCCTCATCAACCGGATCGACTGGCTCTCGAGCTTCGCCAACGAGGTGCCGTTCGTCCACGCCGCCGAGCGGCTCATGGGGATCGAGGCCCCGCCCCGGGCCGTCTACATCCGCACCATCCTCACCGAGCTCTCCCGGATCGCCACCTTCATCCTCTTCCTGGGGGAGATGGGCCTTCAGGTCGGGGCCATGACCCCGGCGTTCTTCGGCTTCCGCGACCGCGAGCACGTCCTCAACGTCATCGAGGGCGCCACGGGCGGGCGGTTCCACCCCAAC
Source organism: Acidimicrobiia bacterium (assembly GCA_020846855.1). Taxonomy (GTDB): domain Bacteria; phylum Actinomycetota; class Acidimicrobiia; order IMCC26256; family JADLDD01; genus JADLDD01. The sequence goes on from JADLDD010000031.1 coordinate 2,460, forward strand.
TTCAACCGCGTCGGCGGCCTGAAGGACGACCTCCCCTGGGGCTGGATCGCCGAGTGCCGCCGCACGATGGACATCGTCTTCAAGTCCTGCGACGACTTCGAGGACCTGTTGATGGGCAACGAGATCTTCGAGGCCCGCACCCGCTCGATCGGCATCATCCCCGCCGACGTCGGCACGAGCTACGGCGTGTCGGGCTCCAACATCCGGGCCTCGGGCGTCGACTGGGACCTCCGCCGCGACGGCGACGCCTACCTCGCCTACCGCGACGTCGACTTCAAGGTCTGGACCCACCCCGACGGCGACTCCTACGCCCGCTACTGGGTGCGCCTCCAGGAGACCCGGGAGTCGGCCCGCATGGTGCTGCAACTCCTCGACGCCATCCCCGCCGGTCCGATCATGGCCAAGGTGCCCCGGGTCATCAAGGTGCCCGAGGGCGAGTGCTGGGTGGAGACCGAGAACCCGCTCGGCCAGATGGGCTACTACCTCGTCTCGAAGGGGAGCACGGGCCCGTTCCGCACGAAGATCCGCTCGGCGAGCTTCAGCAACGTGTCGATCCTGCCCTGGCTGCTCCAGGGCGTCTACATCCCCGACATCATCACGATCCTCGCCAGCTTGTACTTCATCCTCGGGGACATCGACCGGTGACGCACCTCCTGGCCGTCGACATCGGGTGGGGCTGGACGCTCGCGATCAAGACCGTGGTGGTGCTCGGGCTCATCCCGCTCGGCGCGTTGATCCTGGGCTACACGTTCCTGCTCAAGATGATGAGCCACATGCAGAGCCGCCTCGGGCCCATGGACCCGGGCGGCTTCCACGGGTGGTTCCAGCTCGTCGGCGACGGCATGAAGTTCCTCCAGAAGGAGGACATCATGCCCGAGCAGGCGGATCGGCGGGTCTTCGCCCTGGCCCCCGCGGTGGTCGTCATCTCCACGTTCCTCATCTTCGTGGTCATCCCCACCGGGCCCCGCCTCGTGGTCAAGGACCTCGACGTCGGCGTGTTCTACGCGCTGGCGGTCTCGAGCCTGTCGATCATCGGGGTGCTGATGGCCGGCTGGGCGAGCGCCAACAAGTTCGCGCTCCTGGGCGCCCTGCGGGCCGCGGCCCAGCTCATCGCCTACGAGCTCCCGCTCCTCCTCGCCGTCGTCGGCGTGGTGGTCCAGGCCGGCACGATGAACCTCAACGGCATCGTCACCGCCCAGCAGAACGGGGCCATCTTCGGCTGGGACGGCCTCGGCAACCCCTACATCCTCACGCAGTTCGTGGGCTTCGCCCTCTTCCTCGTCGCGGCCCAGGCCGAGCTGACCCAGACCCCCTTCGACATGCCCGTCGCCGAGAGCGAGCTGGTGTCGGGCTACATGGTCGAGTACACGGGCTTCCGGTTCCTGTTCTTCTTCATCGGCGAGTTCGGCACCGCGTTCGCCTTCGCCGCCCTCGCCGCCACCCTGGTCCTCGGCGGCTGGGCGCTGCCCGGGGTGCACGGCGGCACCGCCGACCTGCTCGGCCCCCTGGTGCTCTTCGTGAAGTTGATGGCCGTCGCCTTCCTGATCTTCTGGGTGCGCTTCACCTACCCGCGCCTGCGCGAGGACCAGCTTCAGGCGATGGCGTGGAAGTACCTCATCCCCATCGCGCTGGCCAACATCCTCGTCACCGGTCTGTTCAAGGTGTGGCTCTGATGCGGGGGGCAACCCGGCTCCGGAGGTGGTCGTGACGGCCGTTGGCCCGTCCGCCGGCGACGGCGGCAAGAAGAAGAGCGCCCGGCGGCTGCCCGGCCAGGGTCTCGTCGAGGGCCTGGGCGTCACGCTGCGCACGATGTTCGAGGGCGCGGTGACGGTCCAGTACCCCCACGAGAAGGAGGAGCCGCCCACCCGGGCCCGCGGCGTGATCGCCCTCAAGGAGGAGAACTGCACCGTCTGCATGCTCTGCGCGCGGAGCTGCCCCGACTGGTGCATCTACATCGAGGGCCACAAGGAGGCCCGTCCCCCGCGGCGTGCGGGCGGGCGGGAGCGCAGCGTGAGCGTGCTCGACCGCTTCGACATCGACTTCGCGCTCTGCATGTACTGCGGCATCTGCGTCGAGGTCTGCCCCTTCGACGCCCTCTTCTGGAGCCCCGAGTTCGAGTACTCGGAGGGCAGCATCGCCAAGCTCCTGCACGACAAGCGGAAGCTCGGCGACTGGATGGAAGTCGTACCCGAATCGGAGCCGCTCGAGGTCGGCGCCGAGATCAAGGCCAAGTGAAGCACCGGACCTCACCGTGATCGCTCAGAACGTCGCCTTCTGGATCATCGCCCTCGCCATGGCCGGCGCGGCCATCGGCGTGGTCCGGTCCACCAACGTCGTGCACGCCGCCCTGTACCTGGTGGTGGTGCTGGCCGGGACCGCCGCGCAGTACATCCTGCTCGCCGCCGAGTTCGTGGCCTGGGTCCAGGTGCTGGTCTACATCGGCGCGGTGGTGATCCTGTTCCTGTTCGGGATCATGCTCACCCGCGCTCCCATGGGGCACGAGACCGACCTCGACACCGACTCGCGTTGGTCGGCGGCGGTGGTGGGGCTGTTCCTGTTCGGGGTGCTCACCGCCCTCCTCGTCGACGCCTTCGGCGACAAGGAGATCGTGCTCCACGAGCCCACCCGCACCGCCGCGGTCGCGGATTCGATCTTCCGCACCTACGTGCTGCCGTTCGAGGTGGTGTCGATGCTCCTGCTGGCCGCGCTCGTGGGCGCCGTCGTGATCGCCCGGAGGGACTGAACGTGGCTCTGAACCAGTTCCTGATCCTCGCCGCGTTCCTGTTCGGGACGGGCGTCTACGGCGTCGTGGCCCGCCGCAACGGCGTGCTGATGCTCATGAGCGTCGAGTTGATGCTCCAGGCCGTCAACATCAACCTCGTGGCCTTCTCGGCCTTTCTGCACGACGTCTCCGGGCAGGTGTTCGCCCTCTTCGTGATCACCGTCGCCGCCGCCGAGGTGGGGGTCGGCCTGGCGATCATCCTGCTCATCTATCGAAACCTCGGCAGCCCCGATCTCGACCGTGTCGAGCAGTTGAAGGGTTGAGCACCTAGATGCTGGATCTCGCCTGGATCATCCCGGTCATCCCGGCCGTCTCGTTCGTACTCATCCTGCTCTTCGGCAAGCGGATGCCCCGCGGGGGATCGGAGATCGGGGTGGCCGCGCTGGCGGCCGCCTTCGTCCTGTCGTGCCTGACCGCCTACCAGTGGATCCAGCGGGTCGAGGACGCCACCGGCGCCCACGGCGCGCTGAGCGCCTTCGGGCGGGGCCTGCGGGCCTCCACCGGGGAGGAGGTCGTGGTCCATCCGGTCGTCCACGGCTTCACCTGGTTCCAGAGCGGCGGGATGAAGTTCCAGGCCGGGATCCAGATCGACGGCCTGTCGGTGCTCCTGCTGTTCGTGGTGACGCTCGTCTCGCTGCTGGTGCACATCTACTCCACGGCCTACCTGGCCGGCGATCGTCGCTACACCCATTACTTCGCCGCGCTGAGCCTCTTCACCACCTCGATGCTCACGCTGGTGGTGGCGCACAACACCCTCCAGCTCCTCGTCGGTTGGGAGCTGGTGGGCCTGTGCTCGTTCATGCTCATCGGCCACTGGTGGGAGGAGCAGCCCAACTCCGACGCCGCGCTGAAGGCCTTCTTCACCACCCGCACCGGCGACATCGGTCTGATGATCGGGATCATCGTCGCCTTCTTCGCGGCCGGGCAGACCTTCGACATCGTCGCGACCAACCAGGCCGCCCTCGAGGTCGCGGGGGGGCACACGATCTGGCTGGTCGCGGCCTCGTGCCTGCTGATCGGGATCATCGGCAAGAGCGGCCAGTTCCCGCTCCACACCTGGCTCCCCGACGCCATGGCCGGCCCCACCCCGGTATCGGCCCTGATCCACGCCGCCACGATGGTGGTGGCGGGCGTGTACCTGGGGGCCCGGGTCTACCCCGTGTTCTGGGAGGGGTTCTCGATCTCGGCCGGGGGCGTCAACGCCATGGCGCTGATCGGCGGGATCACGATCATCATCGGGGCGTTGCTGGCGTTCGTCCAGGACGACATCAAGAAGGTGCTCGCGTACTCCACCATCAGCCAGCTCGGCTACATGGTGATGGGTCTCGGGGTCGGGGCCTGGACGGCCGCCGTGTTCCACCTCTTCACCCACGCGTTCTTCAAGGCCCTGCTCTTCCTCGGCGCCGGCTCGGTCAGTCACTCCGGCTCGCACCACTCCTTCGACATGAAGCGCGACATGGGTGGCCTGCGCCGGTACATGCCGACCACCTTCTGGACCTTCATGATCGCCACGGCCGCCCTGTGCGGGATCTTCCCGTTCGCCGGCTTCTGGTCCAAGGACGAGATCCTCGTCACCGCGGGCCAGGGCGGGTTCACGTTCTTCCTGTGGGTCGGCCTCGTGGGCGCCGCGCTGACCGCCGCCTACATGACCCGCTGCGTCTACCTCACGTTCTTCGGGGAGTTCCGGGGCCACGGCGAGCCCCACGAGTCGCCCCGGGCCATCACCGTCCCGCTCGTGGTGCTGGCCGTCTTCTCGGCCCTGGCCGGCCTGCTCAACGCGGTGCCGTTCGGGATCGAGAAGTTCAAGGAGTGGGTCGAGCCCACCTTTGCCTTCCCGCACGTGGTGCACCCCGACTTCAGCTACGCCTGGGCCTCGGTGAGCGTCATCGCGGCGCTGGCCGCCATCGCGGCCGCCGTCTTCTGGTTCGTGCGTGAGGAGCAGCTCGGCGCGCTGCGTGGCCTCACCGGGCGCAACCGCGCCGCCGGGGCGGCGTACACGTTCCTCGAGAACAAGTACTACCTCGACCACCTCTACACCGGCGTCGTCGTCGGCTCCATCAAGGGCCCCATCGCCCGGGCCGCGTACTGGGTCAACCAGAACGTGATCGACGGCGTCCTCAACGGCACGGCGTACCTGGCCCGCCGGGCGGCCCGCTTCACCTACGACGTCCTCGACCAGGGGGTGGTCGACGGCGCCGTCAACGGGATCGCCGCCCAGACCGGCGAGGCGGGCGGCCTCCTGCGCAGCGTGCAGTCGGGCCGCATCCAGCGCTACGCGCTGCTCCTGTTCGCCGCGGTCGGGGTGCTGAGCCTCGGCCTCTACGTATTCAACTGACCGGAGGAACGGGTCAATGAACTGGTTCGACTCGTGGGCGTTGACCCTGGCGGTCTTCATCCCCCTCGTCGGGATGGCCGTGGTGCTCTTCATCCCGCGCGACGAGGAGACCGCGCTGAAGACGACGGCACTGGTGGCCACGGCCGCGTCGCTCGCGGTGGGGATCGCCATCCTGTTCCGCTTCGACTACGACAAGTCGGGGCTCCAGATGGTGGTCGACAAGCCGTGGATCGACGTGATCCACAGCCGTTACCACGTCGGCATCGACGGGATCTCCCTACCGCTGCTGCTGATGACGATGGTCGTCACCGTCGGTTGCGTCGTCTACTCCTGGAACCACTTCCCGCACCCTCACAACCCGAAGGCGTTCCTGGCCCTCACCCTCCTGCTCGAGACGGGCATGCTCGGCACCTTCGTGGCCCAGGACCTGATCCTCTTCTTCATCTTCTTCGAGGTCGTCCTGCTCCCGATGTACTTCATGATCGCGGTCTGGGGCGGGCCACGCCGGGAGTACGCGTCGCTCAAGTTCTTCCTGTTCACGCTCTTCGGCTCGGCCCTGATGCTGCTCAGCTTCCTGGCCCTCTACTGGAAGCTCGGCACCTTCGACATCGTGGCCCTGACCGAGCTGGGTGGCGGCGAACTGGTCCGTTCCACCCAGATGCTGATCTTCGCCGGGATGTTCGTCGGGTTCGCCATCAAGGTGCCGATGTTCCCCTTCCACACCTGGCTCCCCGACGCCCACACCGAGGCCCCCACCGTCGGGTCGGTGCTGCTGGCCGCGGTGCTCCTGAAGCTCGGCACCTACGGCTTCGTGCGGATCGCGCTGCCGGTGCTCCCCGACGCGGCCCGCGAGTGGGCGCCGTGGATCGGCCTCCTCGCCGTGATCGGGATCATCTACGGGGCGCTCGGCTGCCTGGCCCAACACGACATGAAGCGCCTGATCGCCTTCTCGTCGGTGGCGCACATGGGCTTCGTGATGCTCGGTATCGCCACCCTCACCACCTTCGGGATCAACGCCGCCATCTTCGGGATGGTCGCCCACGGGCTCATCACGGGGATGCTGTTCTTCGTGGCCGGCTCGATCCAGGAGCGCTACGAGACCCGCGAGATGAGCCGCCTCGGCGGCCTGCTCACCCAGGCGCCCCGCCTGGGCTGGATCTTCGGGTTCCTGTGCATGGCATCGCTCGGCCTCCCGGGCCTGGCCGGGTTCTGGGGCGAGTTCCCGGCGATCCTGTCGTCGTACAACCCGGCGGCCGGCGTCTCCGAGGTCACGTTCCGGGCCTACATGGTCGTCGCCGCCATCGGGACCGTCCTCGCCGCCGGCTACCTGCTGTGGATGCTCCAGCGGGTGGCGTTCGGCACCGTCAAGGACGAGTTCAAGGACCTCCACGTCCACGACGTCCACGTACCCGAGTGGATCGCCTGGATCCCGCTGATCCTGCTGATCGTCGCCCTCGGCATCTACCCCAACCTCATCTTCCGGGTCACCGACGGTTCGGTCGGCCACGTGCTGCGGGCGTTCGGAGGCTGACCGACGTGCACCCCCGCGGCGACAAGAGGCACAACCCGTGAACCCCCACATCGACTTCCACGCCCTGGCTCCCGAGATCGTCCTGGCCGCCACGCTGGTCGTGGTGCTCGTGGCCGACCTGCTGCTCCCCGACCGGGAGCGCTGGCAGACCTCGCGGCTCGCCACCATCGGCGTCCTGGCCGCCTTCGTGCCCGTCATCACCCTGGCCGTCGACGGTGCCGACCGGTCGATGTTCGGCGGTGCCTACGTGGTCGACAACTACGCCCTGGCGTTCAAGGGCTTCTTCATCCTCGTCGCCTACGTCGTGCTGCTGATGTCGGTCGACTACATCAGCGAGGGCGACTACTACCAGGGTGAGTTCTACTTCGTGCTGCTCACGTCGGTGCTCGGCATGTCGGTGATGGGATCGGCCCGCGATCTGGTCTCGATCTTCATAGCTCTCGAGACGATCACGATGCCCACCTTCGTGCTCGCCGGGTGGCGCAAGCACGACACGAAGTCGAACGAGGCCGCGATCAAGTACCTGATCATCGGCGTGCTCTCCTCGGCGTTGATGCTCTACGGGATGTCGCTCGTCTACGGGATGTCGGGGTCCACGCTCCTCACCGACATCGGGGCGTTCGTGGCCAAGGGCGGCACGCCGCCCCTGATGATCGTGGCCATGTTCCTCACCATCGCCGGGTTCGCGTTCAAGGTCTCGGCGGTGCCGTTCCACTTCTGGGTCCCCGACACCTACGAGGGTGCGCCCACGCCCGTCACCGCGTTCCTCTCGGTGGCGTCGAAGGCCGGCGGGTTCGCGGCGCTGGTCTCGATCGTCTTCGTCGGCTTCTACCCCGACAAGGGTGCGTGGCAGCCCACGCTGTGGGTGCTCGCCGCGGCATCCATGACCCTCGGCAACCTCACCGCGCTGCGCCAGACGAACATCGTGAGGATGCTGGCCTACTCCTCCATCGCGCAGGGCGGGTTCATCCTCGTGCCGCTGGCGGTGGCGGGCGAGAGCGCCTCGGCGGCCAACTCGGCGCGCGAGGCCGTCATCATCTACCTGCTGATCTACGGGGCCATGAACCTCGGCGCCTTCGCCGTGGTCATGGCCCTGGCCCGCCGGACCCGGTCGGGGGAGATCTCCTCCTACGCGGGGCTGATGCAGTACTCGCCGGGCCTGGCGCTGGTCATGTCGGCGTTCATGTTCTCGCTGGCGGGCGTCCCCCCGCTGGCCGGTTGGTTCGCCAAGTTCGTGATGTTCCGGGCCGTAATCGACGCCGCCACCCCGGCCGCGGTCACGCTCGGTGTTATCGCCGCCGTCAACTCGGTGATCGCGTTCTTCTACTACGTGGGTGTGGTCCGCCAGATGTGGCTCCAGCCCGCGCCCGAGGGCACCGAGGACCGCCCGGTGCGGATCCCCATGGCCCTGAGCAGCGCGCTGGCGATCACGACCGTCGTGGTCGTGGTGGTGGGCGTCTACCCCCAGGTCTTCGCCAAGATCGGCGAGCTCGCCCGCCTCGGGGGCTGACCCGGGTCTCTCTCCCGCCCGCCGACCCGCTCGGGTTGCGGGTGGCGGAGCGCGCTGCGCCGCGCCGCGGTATCGGGCGATGGGACACTTCCGGTCGCATCCCGTCGGTTGGTGACCCAACGGTGGGAAGGTGGCACGTGTGAGCGGATCGTTGGGGGAGCGCATCGCGGCGGCGATCGGGCGTGACGGGCCGTGGCCCTTCAGCCGGTTCATGGAGGCGGCGCTCTACCACCCTGAGGGCGGCTTCTTCTCCCGCCCGGGCGGGGGCGCCGGCCGTGCCGGGGCCGACTTCGTCACCAGCCCCGAGGTCGGCCCGTTCTTCGGGGCCCTGGTCGCCCGGGCCCTCGACGGGTTCTGGGTGCGGCTCGGGGCTCCCGATCCGTTCGTGGTCGTGGAGGCCGGGGCCGGTACGGGACGCCTGGCCCGGGAGGTGCTGCGGGCCCGACCCCGCTGCGGGCCCGCGCTCCGCTACGTGCTGGTGGAGCGCTCGGTCGCCCTACGGGCCGCGCAGGCCGAGCTCCTCGATCTCGAACCACCGGAGATCGCCGGGGGCCCGGTTGAGCCGGGCGAGCCCGGTGAGGACGCGGAGCCGGTCCCCGGGTGCGGCCCGATCCTCACGTCGCTCGACTCGCTCCCCGGTACCGGCGCGGTGGACGGTGTGATCCTCGCCAACGAGCTCCTCGACAACCTGCCCTTCGACCTGGTCGAGCGGACGACCGGCGGAGGCTGGGCCGAGGTCCGGGTCGGCTCCGGGCCGACGGCCGATAGCGGCTCCGGCAACCCCGAAGACGCAATGGACCGGCCGGATCCGAGCGGGCCCCACCGTGGCGACCTGGGTGAGGTCCTCGTGCCGGCGTCGCCGGACCTCGTGGCGGCGGCCGACGAGCTGGTTGCCGGTCACCGGGTTCCGGCCGGCGCCCGGATCGCGGTGCCGCGAGGCGTCGACGACTGGATCGCGGCAGCCGGCTCCGCGCTGCGTCGGGGATGGGTCGTCCTCGTCGACTACGGAGCGGGGCTCGCCGAACTGCTGGACCGGGGTCCGGAGGGCTGGCTGCGCACCTACGCCGGGCACCGGCGGGGCGGCCACCCGCTGGAGCGCCCCGGCGAGCAGGACATCACCGCCGACGTCGCCACCGAGGCCGTGCATCGGGCCGCGCACCGGGCCGGCCTGACTGTCGAGTCCGACACCACCCAGGCCGCGTGGCTCGCCGGCCTCGGCATCGACGACCTGGTCGCCGAGGGCCGGGCCGCTTGGGAGGCGGGCGCGGCGCACCCGGATCTCGAAGCCCTCGCCGGTCGCAGCCGGGTCAACGAGGCCGCGGCCCTCACCGACCCGTCCGGTCTCGGCGCCCACCGGGTCTGGGTCCTCGCGCGCCGTCCCTCGCGCTGAGCCGTGGGCCACCGTCGACGGGGGTTCGGGCCCGGGTCGCGTCGCCGTCGGGCCGCCCGGCCGCCCGGCGCCGTACCGGCGATAGCCTGAGGCTCGCCGTCCACCTGCCGTCGCCGATTCGCGGTACCGATCCGCGGCACCGGCCTACGGCGGGGCATCGGCCCACGGCGAGCCCACGACGACCAGGGGGAAGAGGGATGTCCGACGCGACCATCGAGGCGCTGCTGGCCGAGGGACGCACGTTCCCGCCGCCCGAGGCGTTCGCCGCGGCGGCCCTCACCTCCGGATCCGAGCTCTACGACCGGGCCGACGCCGACCCGGAGGGCTTCTGGGCCGAGCAGGCGGCCGACCTGCTCGACTGGATCGAGCCGTGGGAGACCGTCCTCGACTGGGACCGGCCCTACGCCAAGTGGTTCGCCGGCGGGAAGCTCAACGTGTCGGCCAACTGCCTCGACCGGCACGTCGAGGCCGGCGACGGCGACCAGGTCGCCTTCCACTGGGAGGGCGAGGCCGGCGACACCCGGACCGTCACCTACCGGGAGCTGCTCGACGAGACGGCCCGGTTCGCGAACGTGCTCAAGAGCCTCGGCGTCGCCAAGGGCGACCGGGTGGCGATCTACCTGGGCATGGTCCCCGAGATCGCGGTGGCGATGCTCGCCTGCGCCCGCATCGGCGCCCCGCACTCGGTGGTGTTCGGCGGCTTCTCCTCCGACTCGCTGCGCGACCGCATCAACGATGCCCAGGCCACAGTCCTCGTCACCGCCGACGGCGCCTGGCGCCGGGGCAGCGTGGTGCCGCTCAAGGAGATCGCCGACGAGGCCCTCGCCGCCACGCCGTCGATCCGCCACGTGGTGGTCCTGCGCCGCACCGGCCACGACGTCCCCATGGCCGAGGGCCGCGACCAGTGGTGGCACGACCTGACCGAAGCCCAGCCGGCCGAGTGCCCCCCCGAGCCGATGGACGCCGAGGACCTCCTCTACATCCTCTACACCAGCGGCACCACCGGGAAGCCCAAGGGCATCATGCACACCACCGGCGGCTACCTCACGCAGGTGTGCTTCACCCACAAGTACGTCTTCGACCTGAAGCCCGACACCGACGTGTTCTGGTGCACGGCCGACGTCGGCTGGGTCACGGGCCACTCCTACATCGTCTACGGGCCGCTCGCGAACCGGGCCACCAGCGTGATGTACGAGGGCACACCCGACTACCCCGACAAGGACCGCTTCTGGGCCATCGTCGAGCGCTACGGAGTGACGATCCTCTACACCGCCCCCACCGCCATCCGTACCTTCATGAAGTGGGGTACCGAGTACCCGGCGCGGCACGACCTGTCGTCGCTGCGCCTCATCGGCACGGTCGGGGAGCCCATCAACCCCGAGGCCTGGGTCTGGTACTGGGAGTACATCGGGGGGGAGCGCTGCCCGGTGGTCGACACCTGGTGGCAGACCGAGACCGGCGCCATCATGGTCAGCCCGCTGCCCGGTGCCACCACCCTCAAGCCCGGCAGCGCCACCTTCCCGCTCCCGGGCATAGGTGCCGACATCGTCAACGACGACGGCGACCGGGTGCCCGTCCCCGGCGGTGGTTACCTGGTCCTGACGCGCCCGTTCCCCTCGATGCTGCGCGGCATCTGGGGCGACGCGCAGCGCTACGCCGACACCTACTGGAGCCGGTTCGACGGCCTCTACTTCGCCGGCGACGGCGCCAAGCGCGACGACGACGGCTACTACTGGCTCCTCGGGCGGGTCGACGACATCATGCTCGTGGCCGGCCACAACATCTCCACCACCGAGGTCGAGTCGGCCCTCGTCGACCACCCGTCGGTCGCCGAGGCGGCGGTGGTCGGCAAGGCCGACCCGGTCAGCGGCCAGTCGATCAGCGCCTTCGTGATCCTGCGCGCCGGTTCCGAGCCGGGCGACGACCTGGCCCGCGAGCTGCGCGATCACGTCGGGAGCGTGATCGGCCCCATCGCCAAGCCCAAGACGCTCCTGTTCACCGACGACCTGCCCAAGACCCGCTCGGGCAAGATCATGCGCCGCCTGCTCCGCAACGTCGCCGAGGACGAGACCCTGGGTGACACCACCACCCTCGCCGACCCGAACGTGGTCGAGGGGATCAAGGCCAAGTACCTGGCCGGGGCGCCGGCCGACGAAGGGTGACGGTCCGCCCCGAACCGGCCGGCGACCGTTGAGGGCAGGCGCCGATCCCGGCCGCGGCCTCCGGGCCGGCGTACCGAGCTGGACTTGGAGGGCCGGTCCCCGCCCGCCCGGTCCGTCGGTGGTGGTCGACCTCGACGGCGTCCTCTCCGACGCCGCCCGTCGCCAGCACTACCTCGAGAAGCCCCGTGCCGACTGGAAGGCGTTCTTCGACGCCTGCGGCGACGACGAGGTGATCGACGAGGTCCGCGTCCTGCTCGAGTTGCTCGACCCGGCACTGGCCGTGGTCCTGCTGACCGCCCGTCCCGAGCGGGTCCACCCGCTTACCGAGGCCTGGCTGCACCGTTACGAGATCCGTTGGGACCTCCTCGTCATGCGTCCCGGTGGCAGCTACGTGAGCAGCCCCACCTACAAGGCCGTCGCCCTCGAGGGCCTCCTGTCCCACGGGTTCGAGGTGCGGCTCGGCATCGAGGACGATCCCCGCAACGTTGCGATGTTCAAGGAGCGGGGGATCCCCTGCCTCTACCACCACTCCGGCTACTACGACTGATTGCCGGGGCGGCCGGGGCGGCCGGGGCGGCCGGGAGTGTGGTGACTACGACCCGGGCCCCGGCAACGCCTACCATCCGGGAACGAAGCGCCGCGCCGCGGCGTTTCACAGGGCGACGTTCCCGGTATCCCAAGTTCCCGGCGCCCCGGTGCGGGCGACCGTGGCCCCCGACCTCGACGGTGGTCCAGCAATGATGAAGAACACCTTCAAGACGGCCGTTCTCCTGGCCGCACTGGGCGCCCTCTTCATGGGCATCGGCGCCTTCTGGGGCCAGGGCGGCCTGATGATCGGCCTGGTGCTCGGCCTGCTGTTCGTGGGCGGCTCCTACTGGTTCAGCGACAAGATCGCCGTGAAGGCGGCCGGTGCTCAGGCGGTCACCGAGGCCGAGGCTCCGCAGCTCTACGCGATCGTGCGCGACCTCACCACCCGGGCCGGCATGCCCATGCCGAGGCTCTACATCGCGCCCGCCGCCCAGCCCAACGCCTTCGCCACCGGGCGTAACGAGAACCACGCCGCGGTCGCCGTCACCCAGGGACTTCTCCAGGTGGTGACCGAGGACGAGTTGCGCGGTGTGCTCGCGCACGAGATCTCGCACGTCCGGAACCGCGACATCCTCATCGGTTCCGTGGCCGCGGCGGTGGCCATGGGCATCACCTTCGCGGCCCGGATGGCCATGTGGGGAGCGATCTTCACCGGCGGTGGGGGTCGCGACCGTGACGGCGGGAACGTCTTCGGGCTGCTCGCCATGATGATCCTGGCCCCGATCGCCGCCGCCATGCTGCAGATGGCCCTGTCGCGGTCACGCGAGTACGAGGCCGACCGGTCGGGGGCCGAGCTGATCGGCACCGGCGAACCGCTCGCCGGTGCCCTTCTCAAGATCGAGTCCTACGCCAAGCAGGTGCCGATGGACGTCGACCCGGCCCAGGCCACCGCCTACATCATCAACCCGTTCACGGGCCGCAAGGTGAGCTTCGCCAACCTCTTCATGTCGCACCCGCCCACGGCCGACCGGGTGGAGCGACTCCGGGCGATGCACGCCGACTCCACCGCGGCCTGACGTCCGTTCCGGCCCGGCCGGGCGTGCCGGGCCGGTGACCACCACCGGTACGATGCCGCCCATGGGCCGGTCCCTGCGGTCCGGGCGGAGCCCGGCCAGCCCCGAATCCGCCGACGCCGCGGCCGAGCGCGCGTGACGGACCTCCACGGTCGAACCGGAGGTCCGAGCGGCGACCCGGCGCCCGGAGCGCCGGGGGAACCCTCCGAGGATCCCGCGTCACTGCGGTCGTCGGCCATGGCCGGCGTGCGGTGGAGCCTCGCGGCCAACGTCGGCAAGCAGGTGCTGCGGATGGGGTTCTTCCTCGCCCTGGCGCGCATCATCGGCCCTCACGACTTCGGGATCGCCGGCCAGGCGTCCGTGTACATCGCCTTCACCGCCCTGCTCGATCCCGCCGGCCTCGGGTCGGCCTTCGTGCAGCGGGCCAAGCTCCACGAGCGCGACTACGCGTCGATGTGCGTCCTGACCGGCATCTTCGCCGCCGGCCTGATCGCGGTGACGCTTGTGGGGGCGTCCTTCGCGGCCTCGTTCCTCCACACGCCCGAGTTGGCCGACCTACTCCGGGTCCTCACCGTCTCGGTGGCGATCCAGGCGCTCTACGTCGGCCCCGCGTCGCGGCTGATGCGGGACCTCCGCTTCGGCGCGCTCGCGGCCGCCGACCTGGCCGCGGGACTGGTCTCGACCGGCGTCGGCCTCGCGGCGGCGGCGCTGGGCGCCTCGTACTGGAGCCTCGTCTACAACCAGCTCGCCCTCGACGTGACCTTCCTGGCCGTGGCGGCCGGCGTCGCCGGGCGCCCCCAGGTGCGGGCGTCCGTCGAGCGGATGCGCGACCAGTGGCGCTACAGCTCCCGGATCGTCGCGTTCCAGGTCGTCAACTACGCGTACCGCAACGCCGACAACGTGACCATCCAGCGGGTGGTCGGCTCGGCGGCCCTGGGCTTCTACTCCCTCTCCTACCGGGTCATCCTGTTCCCGCTCCAGAACCTGGGGATGGTCGTGAACCGGGTCGCCTTCCCGGTGTACTCGCGGATCCAGCACGACCGCCCGCGCATCGGCCGGCAGTACGTCGTCGCCACCCGCCTGCTCGCCGGTCTGGCGTTCCCGCTGATGGCCCTCCTGTTCGTGGGGGCCCCGCTGGGGGTGGAGGTCGTCTTCGGGCCGGAGTGGAAGCCGGCCGTCGTCCCGATGCAGATCCTCGCCGTGGCCGGCCTGCCGTCGGCGGTGAACACCCTCTCCGGGCCGGCGATGATGGCCTGCGGACGGGCCGACTGGCTGTTCCGCCTCGGCATCCTCTCCGCGGTGGCCAACGTGGTCGCCTTCGTCATCGGCGTGCAGTGGGGGATCCAGGGCGTGGCGGCCGGGTACCTGATCGTGGCGGCCCTGACCGCTCCCCTGATCGCCGGTCTGGTCGGGCGGTTGGTGCACTTCCGACTCCACGAGTACGGCCGGGCGCTCGTGCCGGCGCTCGGGTCGTCGATCGCCATGGGCGGGGTGTGGGTGGCCGTCGAGCACCTGGCCGGGTCGCTCGGGGGGATCGCCCGGCTGGTGGTCGCGTCGCTGGCGGCGCTGCTCGCGTACGGCGTGGTGATGTGGCGGGTCTGGCCCGGCGAGGCCCGTGAGGTCCGCTCGCTGGTGGCCGAGGCCGCGGGCCGGGGCGGGCCGGAACCCGAGCTGGCGGGCCGCTCCTGACGGCTCGGGGCGACCGGAACCCGCCCGGAGCTCAGTCGCGGAAGTTGGTGAACTGCAACGGGATGCCGAAATCGTGGTCCCGCATGGCGGCGATCGCGGCCTGCAGGTCGTCGCGCTTCTTGCCCGTCACCCGGAGCTGGTCGCCCTGCACCTGGTGGGCTACGCCCTTGAGGCCGAGGCCCTTGATGAACTTCCCGATCTCGCGGGCCTTCTCGGAGTCGATGCCGACGTTCAATGCCGCGGTCTGGCGGGCCGTCCCCTTGGCCGCCTCCTCGACGCCTCCGTAGCTGAGGGCCTTGAGCGACACCTTGCGCCGGACGAGTTTCTCCTCGAGCACCTGGCGGAGGGCGTCGAGCCGTCCCTCGCTGTCGCTGTGCATCTCGATCGCCTTCTCGCTCAGCTCGAGGGTGCTGCCCGTGCCCTTGAAGTCGTAGCGGTTGGCGACCTCGCGGCCGGCTTGGTCGACCGCGTTGCGTACCTCCTGGAAGTCGACCTCCGAGACGACGTCGAAGCTGGGCATGGCGAGTTCGGCCTCCGGGACGCTCGAGGGGTGGCTGCTACTCTACGTCGCCCCGGGGGTCGGTACCCGAGTGGCCAAAGGGGGCAGTCTGTAAAACTGCTGCGCAAGCTACGTTGGTTCGAATCCAACCCGGCCCACACCCGGCGGACGAGTCCACGTCCGCATCCCGCGCCCGGCACCCGGCCGGGCGCGTCCCGCGTGCCGGGCCGTCGCGGTCAGAGCATGCGTGGCGGTCAGAGCATGAGTTGGAGCTCGACCACGTCGAGCCACCGCCCGTACTTGCGCCCGACCTCCCGTTCCACGCCGACTTGCTCGAAGCCGCACCGCTCGTGCAGCGCGATCGACGGGGCGTTGCTCCCCACCACCCGGGCGATGATGCAGTGGTAGCCGTAGCCGCGGGCGAGCCCCACCAGTTCACCGAGGAGCGCCCGCCCGACGCCGCGGTTCCGGTGCGCCTCGTGCGCGTAGACGGACACCTCGACCGTGGTGGCGTACCCGGGCCGCTCGCGGAACGGCGAGAGCGAACCGAAGCCGACCACCGTGGGCTCGGCCCCGGTGGCCCCACCGGGCGCCTCGGCGACGACGGCGGGATGGCCGCCCGAGTGCGCGTCGATCCATCCGACCTGGTCGTCGAGGGTGCGTGGAGTCAGGTCGAAGGTGTTGAACCCCTCCACCTCGGCGTTGTAGATGGCTCGGATCGCCTCGGCGTCGGCCCGCCGGGCGGCTCGGACGGCTACGGACATGGGTGCGCACGGTACCCGCCCGGCCCGACGGCGGTGCGCGGCCCGCTGCTAACCTGACCCGGCTGCCCCCTTAGCTCAGTTGGCAGAGCACTTCCATGGTAAGGAAGGGGTCTACGGTTCAAGTCCGTAAGGGGGCTCGGGGGAACCCGGGGGCCGATCCCGGGTTCCGGGCCTGCCCGCCCCCGGGCAGGACGCGGCGGTGTAGCTCAGTTGGCAGAGCACGCGGCTCATAATCGCGGCGTCGCGGGTTCGAGTCCCGCCACCGCCACCGTCCCCGAGTTCCAGGGAACCCATCCGCCACCGGCGTGGACCGGCCCGGTCGTACCGGGCGCCGGGCCGGGCCGGGCCGACCACCGACCTTCGATCACGAGCCGACGACAGCCGGTCCGAGACCGGCGAGGAGAGCGAGGTACCACCCATGGCCAAGGAGAAGTTCGAGCGGAGTAAGCCGCATTTGAATGTCGGGACCATGGGTCATATTGATCATGGGAAGACGACGTTGACGGCGGCGATCACTCGGGTGTTGGCGGAGCGGAACCCGAA
>JADLDD010000032.1 GCA_020846855.1 Acidimicrobiia bacterium
GAGATGCGGTTCCTGACACCACGCGAGGTCGCCGCGCTGGCCGATGCGATCGACGAGCGGTATCGCGCCTTCGTCATCGTCGGCGCCTACTGCGGGCTGCGACTCGGCGAACTGGCCGGACTCCGGCGCCACCGGGTCGACGTGCCGGGCCGTCACCTGCAGGTCGTCGAGCAGCTCGGGCGAGACGAGGGTGGTCGCTGGGTGCTCCAGCCTCCGAAGACCAAGACCAGCCAGCGCTCGGTCGTCCTCCCGGGTGTCGTCGCCGAGGAGCTCGTCCACCACTTCGACACCTGGGCCGAGCCCGAGCGCACCGGGTTCGTGTTCACCGCACCCGAGGGCGGCCATCTCGACCCCGACAACTTCCGCTCTCGATTCTGGGCGCCCGCCGTGCTGGCCGCGGGCCTCGGCGGATTGAGGATTCACGACCGGCGCCACACGACCGCTTCGCTCGCGATCGCGGCCGGGGCGGACGTCAAGCTCCTCCAGACGATGCTCGGTCACGCGTCGGCGGTGATGACGCTCGATCGCTACGGCCACCTCTTCCCGGGGCGAGGCCGGGAGGTGGCCGATCGGCTCGACCAGATCGTCGCCGCATCCCGCGAAACGCGGGATGAGATTCACTCGCGGGATATTCGCGGGATGGACACCCCTGCCGCTCTCATTCGAGAGCAGCGATCTGCCCTCTGAGCTGGGGTGATGATGGTGGTCGAGCCCGGCGTCGATCCGGGGACCTTCCGCTTTTCAGGCGGACGCTCTGCCGACTGAGCTACTCGACCGGCGACACGATTGCTCGTGTGGCGGTCCCGACGGGACTTGAACCCGCGACCTCCGGCTTGACAGGCCGGCGTGAACTCCAGACTTCACCACGGGACCGTGTGGCACCCCCAACGGGATTCGAACCCGTGCCGCCACCTTGAAAGGGTGGTGTCCTAGGCCGCTAGACGATGGGGGCTCGGGAACGCCTCCGGTTGAGAGCACCGGAAATCTAGCAGCGCGCCCCCTCCGTTCCACCGCGGCGCCGGCGGGGCCGGGTGGGACGTCAGGCCTCCGCGATGCGCAGGTAGGCGTCGTGGTAGAGCCCGGCCAGGTCGTGCTGGGCCTCGCTCGTGAAGTGCGAGCAGAGCTGCAGGGCGAGGTGCCCGGCCCGCCGCTTGACCTCGTCGGACGCGGCCACGGCCGGGCTGAACTCGGGCAGGTCGAGCTCGTCGATCACCGAGGCGAGCTGACCCTCCCCGATCGAGTTCAGGAGGGCCCAGGACAGCGCGGCGTGGGCCACACAGGCGTCGCCCTCCTCCCCGGCGGTGGCGGCGACCAGGTTGAGGTGGTAGGCGAGCTGGCCGAGCACGGCGAGATCGATGGTGACGGCCGTGGCGTTGGTGGTCGACATGGGTCCAGGTGACCAGGTACCCCGGGGCCAGGCCAGGGTCCAACGTCCCGCCCGGCCGGGCGGATGTCAGGCGTCGGCGTCGAGATCGGCGTCGAGGTCGGGGGAGGCGACGGCGACGGCCGAGTCGAGGACCCACGACAAGAACGCGTAGAGGTGGTACTCGGGGGCCAGGGCGCCGGTGTCGTCGGCGCCCGAGTCGTCCTCTGACACGTCGAGCACGGTGCCCAGCACCAGGCGCACCGAGTTGACGGCCTGCATGAAGGCGCCGAGCTGCTCCTCGTCGAGCACGACGCCGGGGATCCCCGGCACCCCCGGTACTCCGGGCGTCTCCGGCCCGTCCTGTGCGAGCACCTCTTCCACCACGGCGATGCCGGCCAGGCGGCTGGCCACCAGCTCGTCGCGCATCAGGCGCTGGTACTCGGCCTCCCGGGCCGGATCGTCGGGGTGGACCACGGGGAACAGGCGCGCCAGCGCTTCGGCGGCCGCCTCGTGCGGATCGAGGAGCAGCGTGCGCAGCTCGGCGAGCAACCGGGCCAGCAGCGCCCGCTCGCCGGCGCCCAGGGTCAGCCGGTAGTCGGGCCCGGCCCGGCTGAACGCCCCGGCGTCAGGCATCGTGCTCGAGGGTGGCCCACAGGCCGTGCTCGTGCAGGCGGAACACGTGCATCTCGGCCCGCTCGCGGGTGTCGCTGGCCACGACGGCCTTGCCCTTGTAGTGGACGTCGAGCATCAACGCGGTGGCCTCGGGGAGGGAGTACCCGAACAGCTTCTGGAGCACGAAGGTGACGTAGCTCATCAGGTTGATCGGGTCGTTCCACACCAGCACGATCCACGGTCGGTCCGCCGCGGTGGCGTCGTCGACGGACGGGGCGTCGAGGATCGCGACGTCCGGCGCTTCGGTCACCCCTCCATTCAACCCCCTACTTTGGGGGCCCTGGGCGGCCGTCCTACGATGGGTCGCCATGGCCGTCGGCACGCGCCCCCTCGTCCCGTCCCGGCTGGCGCCCGCCGGCTTGACGCGGCGGGCCCACGGGGTGCGCCGCCCGCCCCGCTCGGTGATCGGCGCCTACGTCGCCCTGACCAAGCCGCGGATCATCGAACTGCTGCTCATCACCACCATCCCCACGATGGTGC
>JADLDD010000033.1 GCA_020846855.1 Acidimicrobiia bacterium
CAGCGGGTCAGCGGGAGCGGCCGGCGAGGCGGAAGTCGCGGAACTGGGCCTTCACGTAGTCGCGGTTGAGCAGCGCGATGAAGTCGATCGAGATGCTCTTCGGGCACGCCTTCTCGCACTCACCGTGGTTGGTGCACGACCCGAAGTAGGTCTCCATCGTGTCGACCATCGCCACCACCCGCTCGTAGCGCTCCGGCTGCCCCTGCGGGAGCAGGCCGAGGTGCGACGCCTTGGCCGCCGTGAAGAGCTGGGCGGCGCTGTTCGGGCAGGCGGCCACGCATGCACCGCACCCGATGCACGCGGCGGCGTCCATGGCCGTGTCGGCGGCCTCCTTGGGCACCAGGATCAGGTTGGCGTCGGGGGCCGACCCGGTGGGTGCGTTGATGAACCCACCCGCCTCGATGATGCGGTCGAGGGCGGACCGGTCGACCACGAGGTCGCGGATGACGGGGAACGCGGCCGCCCGCCACGGCTCGACGGTGATGTGGTCGCCGTCGGAGAACTTGCGCATGTGGAGCTGGCAGGTGGCGGTCCCGCGCTCGGGCCCGTGGGCCTGGCCGTTGATCATCATCGAGCACGATCCGCAGATCCCCTCACGGCAGTCGTGGTCGAAGGCGACGGGCTCCCGGCCCTCGTCGAGCAGGGCCTCGTTCACCACGTCGAACATCTCGAGGAACGACATGTCGGGGCTGACGTCGGTGGCCTCGATCTCCTCGAAGGCCCCCGGCTGGTCGGGGCCGGCCTGGCGCCACACGCGCAGGTGGAGGTCCATGCTCGTCGGGTCTCCTCGTTCGGTCGGTACGTAGGGGTGCCTCGCGCCCGGTTCCGGCGTCGGGGCTACTTGTAGCTCCGCTGGGCGAGGTGGACGTGCTCGAACTCCAGGGGTTCCTTGTGGAGCACCTCGGCCGCTCCCTCTCCCTGCCACTCCCAGGCGGCGACGTAGCTGAAGTGCTCGTCGTCGCGCCGGGCCTCGCCCTCCTCGGTCTGGTGCTCCACCCGGAAGTGGCCTCCGCAGCTCTCCTCGCGGTGGAGGGCGTCGGCACATAGCAGCTCGCCCAGCTCGAGGAAGTCGGCGACCCGCCCGGCCCGTTCGAGCGACTGGTTGTAGGACTCGCCGTCGCCGAGGATGCGCACGTCGTTCCAGAACTCCTCCCGCAGGGCTGGGATCTCGGCCCGGGCCTTTTCGAGCGACTCGGCGCTGCGGGCCATGCCGGCGTCGTTCCAGAGGATCTTGCCGAGCTCGCGGTGGAAGTGGTCGACGGACCGGTTCCCGCGTACGGAGAGCAGCCTCTTGACCGTCTCGGTCACGCCCTGCTCGGCCTCCACGAAGACGGGATCGTCGGTCGGGACCGGCTCCTGGCCGAGCTGGCCGGCCAGGTAGTCGTTGATCGTGGCGGGCAGGACGAAGTAGCCGTCGGCGAGGCCCTGCATGAGGGCGCTGGCGCCCAGCCGGTTGGCCCCGTGATCGGAGAAGTTCGCCTCGCCGAGCACGTACAGGCCCTGGACGTTGCTCATCAGGTCGTAGTCGACCCAGAGCCCGCCCATCGTGTAGTGGACGGCGGGGTAGATCCGCATCGGGACCTCGTACGGGTTCTCGTCGGTGATGCGCTCGTACATCTCGAAGAGGTTCCCGTAGCGCTCCTCGATCGTGTGCCGCCCCAGCCGCTCGATGGCCGCGGCGAAGTCGAGGTAGACGCCGTTCTGGCGGGGCCCGACGCCGCGACCGGCGTCGACCTCCCGCTTGGCGGCCCGCGACGCGACGTCGCGCGGGACGAGGTTCCCGAACGCCGGGTAGCGCCGTTCGAGGTAGTAGTCGCGCTCCTCGACCGGGATCTGGCCGGGTGGGCGGTCGTCGCCGGCCTTCTCGGGTACCCAGATGCGCCCGTCGTTGCGCAGCGACTCGCTCATGAGGGTGAGCTTCGACTGGAACTCGTCGCTGGCCGGGATGCAGGTCGGGTGGATCTGCGTGTAGCACGGGTTGGCGAACAGGGCGCCCTTGCGGTGGGCCCGCCAGATCGCGGTGGCGTTGCTGCCCTTGGCGTTGGTGGAGAGGAAGAACGCGTTGCCGTAGCCGCCCGTGGCCAGCACGACGGCGTGGCCCGAGAACGAGCGCACCTCGCCGGTGACGAGGTCGCGGGTCACCACGCCCACGGCTCGTCCGTCCTTGAGGACGAGGTCGAGCATCTCGGTCCGGTGGTAGAGGGTCACGGAGCCGCGCTGGACCTGCTCCATGAGGGCCTGGTACGCGCCGAGGAGGAGTTGCTGGCCGGTCTGGCCGCGGGCGTAGAACGTGCGGCTCACCTGGGCGCCGCCGAAGCTGCGGTTGTCGAGGAGGCCTCCGTACTCGCGCGCGAAGGGCACTCCCTGCGCGGTGCACTGGTCGATGATGTTCACGCTCACCTCGGCCAAGCGGTACACGTTGCCCTCGCGGGAGCGGAAGTCGCCGCCCTTCACGGTGTCGTAGAAGAGGCGGTACACGCTGTCGCCGTCGTTGTGGTAGTTCTTCGCCGCGTTGATCCCGCCCTGCGCCGCGATGCTGTGGGCCCGCCGGGGCGAGTCGTGGAAGGTGATCATCGTCACCCGGTAGCCGAGCTGGCCGAGGGTGGCGGCCGTCGAGGCGCCGGCCAGCCCGCTGCCCACCACCACGATGTGGAACCGCCGCTTGTTGGCGGGGTTGACCAGCTTCACGTCGAACTTGTGGTTCGACCACTTCTCCTCGATCGGCCCGGGGGGGACCTTGCCGTCGAGCACGCCTTCGCTCATTCGACCACTCCTACGAGCACCATGATCGGGAACAACACGTTGGCGCCGGCCACGACGGACGCGAACGCCCCGGCGAAGTACCGGCGCCACTTGTTGAACCTCGGGTTGTTCCAGCCCACGCTCTGAAAGAGGCTCCACGCCCCGTGGTAGATGTGGAACCCGAGGGCGACGTTGGCGACGATGTAGGCGATCGCCACGGGCCAACGCTCGAAGCTGGCGACCAGGTTCTCGTACGCGTCGCCCCTCACGAAGTCGGGGTTGGCCTGGCCCCACGTGAGGTCGAACAGGTGGAAGACCACGAACAGGCCCACGATGACGCCCGTCCAGCGCATGGTGCGCGAGGCCCAGTTCGCGGCCACGTAGTCGCGGGGCGACTGGTAGCCGACGGGCCGGGCCTCCCGGTTGAGCCGGGTGAGCGAGTACGCGGCGTGGATGTGGATCGCGAAGGCCGCGATCAGGACCGCCCTGACCGTCCACAGGATCACGGTGCGGGGGAAGGCCGGTTCGCCGAAGTCGCGGAGCCACTCGGCGTAGGTGTCCATGTGCTCCGGGCCCAGGTAGACCTTCAGGTTGCCGATCATGTGGCCCAGCACGAAGAGCAGCAGGACGATCCCGCTGACGGCCATGGCCCACTTCTTGCCGATGGCGGAGGCGTAGAAGCGGACGAAGAACGGCGCCCGGCGGTTCCGTGGCCGGGCGATGGCCCGGGGTCCGGGGCCGCCACCGTGCTCGACGCCCGGCCCGTGCACCGCGTGGGGTTCCTGCTTCACCTGTGCCATCCGGCGCCTCTCTCCCACCTGTCGTCGTCGCGGTGGAATGGGTCCGCCTCGACGGCCGTCGGCGCCGAACCTACCGCGCCGTCCGGTTCGGATCCGATTTGGAGAGGGCCGGCATCCAGGCCAGGACGCGGTCGTACCGGTTGACCACGGGTCCCGTGTCGGGGTGATCGAGCGTGAGGTCCACGCCGGTGGGCCGATGCCCGTTCGCGGCGGGAGCGTCGATGCGCCCGACGTACACGACACGGGACGCGGGCGCGTCGCCGGTGAAGCGCCGGACCCGGCCGCGGCCGTCGTCGACGTGCAGGACGGCGCCGGTCAGGTCGTGGCGCCCGGCGTTCGAGACGTGGAGCGCACCGGTCCGGGGGTCGAGCATGGGCAGGACCGTGCGGCACGCGTCCCGTAGCGCGGTGAAGCCGATCTTGGGGGTGCGGAGGTGGTCGAGCACCGACCAGGTGACGGCCGGCTGCGCGTCCGCGAACGAGAAGTGGCAGAAGCCCCCGCCGGGCCGGCCCGCGATCCGCCGGAGGTCCTCGACCTGCATCTGGATCAGGGCGGCCTGGTACTCCTGCGTCGCGTCGCGCCAGGCGTCGAAGGTGTCGTAGCGGGCGGGCGGCACGTGCCGGTCGAAGACGGAGCGCTGGAGGCAGTGGTGCTCGGCCAGCGCCTCCCAGTCGAGGTCGGGCCAGCGCTCCGGTCGGGCGAAGGCCGCCTGCCCGGGTACCGCCTGGGCGCCGAACTCGCTCACGAACCGGGCCAGGCGCGGGACGATCCGGAGCGCGGGGGCCAGGCCGTCGAGGGTGCCGTGGTACCAGCCGAAGTCGAGGTGGCTGTCGGTGCCGGCGCTCCCGACTCCGGGGAGGACACCGGAGTGGGGGTCGACGGGCCGGGTGCCGTCGGCGCGGCGCAGGGCCCTAGCCACGGACCGGTCGAGGATCAGCTTGTTCTCGTTGGGCAGGAGGTGCGAGGCGAACGCCGCGGCCCTCCGGATCGTCGTGCGGCCCGGGTGGACGCCCCCGGCGGTCCGGACCGGCTCGTTGTGGGCGCACCACAGGACGATGCTCGGGTGGTGGCCGAGCAGGTCGGTCATCTCCCGGGCCTGCCGAGACGCCTGGCGGCGGAGGCCACGCGCGTAGCCCCACTGGAGGGGGAAGTCCTGCCACAGCAGCAGGCCGGCCTCGTCGGCGGCCTCGTAGAGCTCGGGCCTGCTCACGTGGGCGTGGATGCGCAACAGGTCGAGGTTGGCCCGGACGGCCAGGCCCACGTCGTGGCGCAGCTCCTCGCGGGTGGCGGCGGCGAGCGCGATGCGGTTCGGTCCCTGGTTCGAGCCCATCACGTAGAGCGGTTCGCCGTTGACCGACCACCGCCACCGATCGAGGCGCACCTCACGGAACGCGGTCCGGCGCCGTACCGTGTGGCTCGGCACGCCGTCGAGCTCGATCGTCAGCTCCACGTCGCAGAGGTTGCGCTCGTCGCCCAGGCGCCAGGGCCACCAACGTGGCGGGTCGTCGACGGTCAGCGTCCATCGGAGCTGGTTGTCGCCGGCGGCGAGGTCGACCGGGCGGACGGCGTCGACGAGGACCGATCCCGTCGGTCCCGTCACGCGCGCGACCAGGCGGGCCGCGGCGGTGGGCCCGGCCGGCGACGGGCCTTCGCCGGCGTCGAGCGTGACGTCGAGCTGCAGGCGGCCACGGCTCTCCGACGCCTCGGCGCACAGGACGCGGACCCGCGCGATGCGCACCGGCCCGGTCTCCGTGAGACCGACCGGGCGCCAGATCCCGCCGGGGTTCCACGCTGGGTCGATCGCGTCCCAGTGCGAGAACACGCCGGTGAGCAGGCGCTTGCGTCGCCGGTCGGCCTGCGGTGGGCAGGCCACCTCCACCGCCACCACGTGCTCGTCGGCGTCGCGCCCGAGGTGCTCGGTGACCTCGAAGGTCTGGGGAGAGAAGTACCCCTCGGTGGCCCCGAGGTAGTCGCCGTCGAGCCAGGCGTCGCCGAAGTAGAAGAGGCCGTCGAAGGTGAGGAACGCCCGCCCGCCGGCTCCGGGCCGGTCGGCGTGGAACCGGCGGCGGTACAGGAGCGGGCCGTCGTCGGTCGCGAACGCGGGTGACGAGCGCCAGTGCGAGGGGACGTCGATCGAGACCCAGCCGGAGTCGTCGAAGCCGGGCTCGGCGAAGGCGCGCGCGAGGTCGCCGTCGGACCGGTGGGCGCGCCACGGCCCGGTCAGCGCCGCGGTCACGGGCGGCGCGCCGTAGGGGCGGTCACGGGCACAGCTTGCCCGAACCGCCCTCCCGGCGTCTCGCCGGCGGAGGGGGCTCTCCCGGGCCCCGGCGACGCACCATCGGGAGGGGCGGTACCCTCGGAGGTCAGCCCCTCGTCGACCTCGGAGCCGTCGATGTCGCGTCCCGCAACCCTCGGAGACCTGCGTTCCAGCGGATGGGTGTCACGCCCGGTCAAGGACGAGGTGCGCGACAACGCCATCGAGCGGATCCGCGCGGGTGAACCGCTCGTCGACGGCCTGGCCGGCTACGACGACACCGTCCTGCCACAGCTCGAGAACGCCCTCCTGGCCCGCCACGACGTGATACTCCTCGGGGAGCGCGGCCAGGCCAAGACCCGCATCATCCGGTCGCTGACCGGCCTGCTCGACGAGTGGACGCCGGCCGTCGCCGGGAGCGAGATCAACGACGACCCGTACCACCCCGTCTCGCACCACGCCCGGGCGCTGGTCGCCGAGCGGGGCGACGAGACCCCGATCGAGTGGATACACCGCGACCGGCGCTTCGGCGAGAAGCTCGCCACCCCCGACACGTCGATCGCCGACCTCATCGGCGAGGTCGACCCGATCAAGGTGGCCGAGGGCCGCTACCTCTCCGACGAGCTGACCATCCACTACGGCCTCGTGCCGCGGACCAACCGGGGCATCTTCGCCATCAACGAGCTCCCCGACCTCGCCGAGCGGATCCAGGTCGGGCTGCTCAACGTTCTCGAGGAGCGCGACGTGCAGATCCGGGGCTACAAGATCCGCCTGCCGCTCGACGTCATGCTCGTGGCCAGCGCCAACCCCGAGGACTACACGAGTCGGGGCCGCATCATCACCCCCCTCAAGGACCGCTTCGGGGCCCAGGTGCGCACCCACTACCCGCTCGACGTCGACACCGAGATCGAGATCATCGAGCAGGAGGCGCCGGTGCTCGACGCCGGCGGCCTGGTCGTCCACGTGCCGCGGTTCATGACCGAGGTGGTGGCCGAGATCAGCCAGCAGGCCCGCCGTTCGCCCCACGTGAACCAGAGGTCCGGCGTCTCGGTGCGCATGTCGATCACCAACCGCGAGACCCTGGTCGCCAACGCGATGCGGAGGGCCCTGCGCAACGGGGAGGCCGAGGTCGTCCCCCGCATCAGCGACCTCGACGCCCTCGCCGCCTCCACCGGAGGCAAGATCGAGCTCGAGACCCTCGACGACGACGGCGACGAGCAGGTGATCGGCCGGATCATCCGGGCCGCCGTCCTCCAGGTGTTCCGCGACTCCTGCTCGCCCGAGCGCCTCGCCGCCCTGGTGCGGGCCTTCGACGACGGGCGGGCGATCACCACCGGCGAGGACGAACCGTCGGCGCGCTACGCCGAGCTGCTCGACGGGCTGCCCGGCCTCCGCGACGCCCTGGGCGACCTCCAGGTCGGCGAGACCCCGGCGGCGGTCGCCTCGGCCGTCGAGTTCGTGCTCGAGGGCCTCCACCTGTCGCGCCGCCTGAACAAGGACCCGCTCGCGGGGGGAGCCGTCTACCGGGCGCGCGGCTGAGGCGGTAGGGGCTCCGCGGCCTCGGCGGCCAGGGCCCGCCGGTCGGCGTCGGTCGACGGTGGCCCGAAGAGGCTGCGGGGCCACAGCCGCCGGGCCCGCACGACGTTGACCTCCGCCGCGTAGACCGTGAGCTGCGCGCCGAGGTAGATCCACCAGATCAGCCCGAGCACCAGGGCGAAGAAGCCGTAAAGCTCCGAGGCGTGCCGGAGGTGGCGGTCGACGAGGATGTTCCCGGCGGTCTGCAGGGCGGTCCATCCGAACCCGGCCAGCACCGCCCCGGGCAGGAGGCGGGTCCAGGCCGGGGCCTCGGGGGTGAGCGCGCGGAAGGCCAGGAGGAACAGGCCGGTGTTGATCGCGACGCCCGCCACCAGCCCGGCGGCCGGGGCGACGGTGCTCCCGCGGAACACGGCGGTACCGGTGGCGGCCGTCGTGGCCACCACACCGAGGCCGAGGATCGCGATGAGGATCCCGGAGCGCCACAGGCGCGGGAAGAAGCCGGGCCGGTCGTGGCGGGGCACGTTCCAGACCTCCGCCATCGCGTGCTGGAGCGACTGCGCGAACCCCCGGGTGCCCCAGAGCAGGAGCGCGAGGCCGACGATCAGACCCAGCAGGCTGCCCTGGATCGGGTGGATGTCGTTGCGCAGCTCGGTCCCGATCACCGGGAACTGCGACAGCGCGGAGTCGACCAACGAGCGCCGGAGGTCGGGATTCCCGTGCGCGAGGTAGCCCACCACGGTCACCAGGATCAGCAGCAACGGGAACAGCGCGAGGAACCCGTTGTAGGCGATGAGGCCGGCGAGGGCGCCGCCCCGGTCGTCGCCGTACTTCTTCACCACGGCCAGCGGGAACGCGAAGACCGGATGGCGCTGCTGGAGGCGGTCGACGGCACCGAGGAGCCTCTCGACCGGATTCCCCACGGGTCAGATCCCGCCGCCGTCCTGCTCGAAGAACGGGCAGCCCTTCTGCACCCGCCGGTTCACGTTGTCGACGGCCTCCTGCACGGCCGGGTTGTCGACGGCCCTGGGGTCGCGTGGGTCGCGCTCGACGCGGCGCATGGCGGTGAGGAACGTCCGGGCGTCGTCGCGGACGTCGACAGGGGCGGTTCGGGCCATCGCCGCGACCAGCCGCACCTGCTCGGCGACCGGCGGCTTCTCCGACGCGGTCATCGCGGTGTCGTAGGCCTCGGCGGCCCGGCAGAACGCCTCCGACGGCGGGGCCGCCCCCGCCTCGTCGTCGCCCCCGCAGCCGGCGGCGGCCAGCGCGACGGCGAGTAGGGCGACGGCCAGCCGGTGCGGTGCCCGGCGGCCCACGGGTGGGCTGCGCACGGTGTGATTCTGGTCGATGCCCCCCGCGGTCGGGGACCCGGGCCCCGTAGCGGCCGGTAGAGTCGGGCTCGTGGCCCGTCGTGGCTTCCGCTACTCCCGCTGGGACGGCACTCAGGCCGGGATCGACCTCGACGCCGACTCCCTCCTGGCCGAGCTGTCCGACGACGTCCTCTACCACGGCGACCTGAACGCCGCGCTCCGGCGGCTCGTGCGCGAGGGCTTCACCGGTCCCGACGGCCGGCGCCTGATGGGGCTCCAGGAGATGATCGAGAGGCTCCGGCGCCGGCGCCGCGAGGAGCTCGAGCGGCACGACCCCGACGGTGCCCTCGACGACATCCACCGCCGCCTCGACGAGATCGTGGACACGGAACGCTCCGCCGTCGACCGGCGGGCGCGCGACGCCCGGACCCGATCCGGCGACGACGCGGTGGAGGCCGAGGTCGACGCGTCGTTCCGGCACGCCCAGCTCGACATGCTCCCGCGCGACGCGGCGGGCCGGATCCGCGAGCTCCAGTCCTACGAGTTCGTCGATCCGGGGGCCCGGCAGGCTTTCGAGGAGCTGGTCGACGAGTTGCGAAGCAACGTCCTCGACAGCACCTTCAACCGGCTCTCGGAGGGGATGCGCGGTGTGTCGCCGGAGCAGCTGGCCCGGACCAAGGACATGCTCGCCGAGCTGAACCGGATGCTCGATCAGCGGGCGCGGGGCGAGGAACCCGACTTCGACGGCTTCATGGCCCGTTACGGCGACTTCTTCCCGGGCAACCCGGCCAGCCTCGACGAGCTGATCGAGCAGATGGCCCGCTCCATGGCCGCCATGCAGCAGATGCTGGCCTCGATGAGCCCGGAGCAGCGGGCCGAGTTGATGGCGCTCTCCGATGCCCTCCTCGACGACATGGACCTCCGCTGGCAGGTCGAGGAGCTGGCCCGCAACCTGGCCGAGGCCGCTCCAGGCCTCGGCTGGGGCGAGGCGATGCCCTTCGACGGCAGCTCGCCGCTGGCTCTCGGGGAGATGCCGGGCGTGCTCCGCTCCCTCGGCGACCTCGACGCGCTCGAGGACCTGCTCACCTCGGCCACCCAGCCCGGCCAGCTCGCGGAGGCCGACCTCGACGCCGCGCGCGACCTGCTCGGCGACGACGTCGCCGACTCCCTCGCCCGCCTGCGCGAGCTGGCCCGGATCCTCGAGGAGGCCGGCCTGATCGAGCAGCGGGAGGGGAGGCTCGAGCTCACCCCGCGGGGGATCCGGGCCGTGGGCCGGCGGGCGCTCGAGGAGCTCTACCGGGGCCTGGTCGCCGACCGCGCCGGCCGCCACGACGTCACCACCGCCGGTGTGGGGCGGGAGCGGGCCCACGAGCACAAGCCCTACGAGTACGGGGACCCCTTCGACCTCTCCGTCGAGCAGACGATCCGCAACGCCCTGGTCCGCGGCGGGACCGGGACGCCGGTGCGCCTCGACCCGCGCGACTTCGAGGTCGAGCGCACGGAGTCGGTGAGCCGGACCTCCACCGTGCTGCTGCTCGACGTGTCGATGTCGATGCCGATGCGCGACAACTTCCTTCCCGCCAAGAAGGTCGCGATGGCGCTCCACGCCCTCATCACGGGGCGCTACCCGCAGGACTACTTCGGCCTGGTGAGCTTCGGCCGGGTGGCACGCGACGTGGCCCCGCAGCACCTGCCCGAGCTCTCCTGGGACTTCGAGTGGGGCACCAACATGGCCCACGCGCTCCTGCTGGCCCGCCGCCAGCTCGCCCGGCGTAGCGGCACGCGGCAGATCATCATGGTCACCGACGGCGAGCCCACCGCCCACATCGAGCGCGGCGAGGCCGTGTTCGAGTACCCACCTTCGCCCGAGACGGTCGCCGCCACCCTCCAGGAGGTGGCGCGCTGCACCCGCGAGGGGATCCGGATCAACGTGTTCATGCTCGACGACAGCTACTACCTGCGGTCCTTCGTGGAGCGGATGACCCGGATGAACCGGGGGCGGGCGTTCTTCACCACCCCGCAGAACCTGGGCGGGTACGTGCTCGTCGACTTCGTGGAGAGCCGGCGCCGGACCCGCCGGGCCGGCTGATCAGCGCGGCGCGGGCCCGGCCCCGGCCCCGGCCCGGCCGCGCCTACCACCGACGAGCGCCCGGAGCCTGCCCGAGCGCGGCGCGGTGCGCCGCGAGCGTGCGCCGGTCGAAGCACACGAAGCGGACGCGGTCGAGGGGATGGCCCTCCACGGTCGAGCGCACGGTCGCGACCGCCACCTCGGCGGCCGGCTCGACGGGGTACCCGTAGATCCCCGTCGAGATGGCCGGGAAGGCGAGGCTGCGGGCTCCCAGTTCGGCGGCCAGCTCCACCGACCGGCGGTAGCACGACGCGAGGAGCGCCTCCTCTCCCCGGTCGCCGCCCTGCCAGACCGGACCCACCGCGTGGAGGATCCAGCGGGCCGGAAGGCCGAAGCCGGCCGTGGCCCGGACCTCGCCGGTCGGCGCCCCTCCGAGCGCCTCGCACGCCTCCCTCAACCCGGGACCGGCGGCGGCGAAGATCGCCCCGCACACGCCGCCCCCTGGGGCCAGGTGTGCGTTGGCGGCGTTCACCACCGCGTCGACGTGCTCGAGCGTGATGTCGCCCTCGACCGCCTCGAGCCGGGTGCTCACGGGCTCCTCCGTGCTGGGTCGGCCCCGGTGGCCGGGCCCGCGCCACCGGAGGGTCCGCGCCCCGCCTCACGTGATGCCCTATCGTTCCCCCGCGGGTGGGGCAGGGGCCTTCCCGGGTTCGTGGCGCGCGCGCCACCGGGCCCGATGTGGCCCCGCGGACCGGCCCACTCCGGGCTCTTCGTACCGGCCGCAGACCGTGGGTCGTGGACGCAGGCCGGTCGGCCGCCGGGCGAGGTGGCACTTCGGGCTTGCATCGACGGCGGCAGCCGATCATAGTGACACCGATGTAATTCCATCGGCGTCATTGCCGGGCCGGGTAGCGAGGGAGACGGCCGATGCAGGACATGCTCATCATGATCGCCCGATACGGGCTTCCCGACGCCGACCCGAACGAGCGGCCGTGGCAGGAGCGGGCCAACTGCCGGGGGGTCGATCCCGACCTGTTCTACCCCGAGCGGGGAGCCAGCACGCGCGAGGCCAAGGCGGTCTGCGCGGGGTGCGAGGTCCGCTTCGAGTGCCTGGAGTACGCGCTCGACCACGCCGAGAAGTTCGGGATCTGGGGCGGTCTGTCGGAGCGGGAGCGCCGCCGCCTGCGCCGTGAGCGCACGGCCGCCCGGCGCGAGGCCGACGCCGCCTCGGCCTGACGCCCCGTCGACCGGGCCGCTCGTAGAGCTCATCCCCCCGGGCCGTCCGGCGTCGACGCCGCCAGCCGGCCCTCGATGGTCGCGTCGGCGGGGATCCGGCTCCAGGCCAGGAACCCGGCCGAGCAGCGGCTGAGCTCCGCGCGGGGCAGCAGGCCCACGAGCTCCACCCGCGCCACCTGCCCGCCGCCGGCCTCCACGAGCCGGCGAACCTCCGTGCAGGCGGCCTCGATCCCCGTCGCCGCCAGGTCCACCAGGTTCATCGAGACCTGCGCCCGTCCCCGCGAGTCGAGGGGGAGGCCGAGGGCCCGCACACCGGGCAGGCCGCCGCCGCGTTCGCGGACCGCGCCGGCCACCCGCCGGGCCAGGGCCACGTCGGCGTCGGCGAGGTCGCAGTTGACCGCCACCAGTACGTCGCGGGCCCCGACGGCCACCGCCCCGAGGTGGGGGTGCGGCTCCGAGGGCCCGGCGTCGGGCGGGCGACGGACGAAGGCGTCGCGTCTCACCTCGGGCAGCGTCCGCCCCTGCCGGTCGGCCCGCCCGTAGAGGAACGCCGGTACGCCGAGCTCCTCGGCGATCCAGGCCGCGAAGCGGCGGGCGGCGACCCGGGCGCGGTCCGGGCCCTCCGGCTCGAGGTCCACGAACGGGACCACGTCGACGGCGCCGAGGCGCGGGTGCACGCCCTCGTGGGACGGCAGGTGCAGGCACCCGGCGGCCGCCCGGGTCAGCGCGCGGGACGCGTGCTCGGCGTCGGTGACCCCGGGGCCGGCGAGCGTGTACACGCTGCGGTGGTGGTCGGGATCGACGTGGACGTCGAGCAACGACGGCCCGGCCGCCGCGGCCAGGTCGGCGACGACGTCCGTGTGCCGGCCTTCGGAGACGTTGAGGACGCACTCCAGCACCGTTCCATCGTAGGTAGGCCGTAGGCTCGCCTCGATGCGCGTCGGTCTCGCCCTGCCCCAGTACGACTACTCGGTTCCCGGCGAGTCGCCGTTGCGCTGGGAGACGGTCCTCCGGTACGCGACCCGGGCCGAGGAGCTGGGCTTCGACTCCCTGTGGCTCTCCGATCACCTCTTCCTCGACATCGCCAAGTACGGCGGGTCCCCGGAACCCCGCGGCGCCTACGAACCGCTGGTGACGCTGGCCGCACTGGCCGGGGCGGTGTCGCGTCCCCGGCTCGGGACCCTCGTGATGTGCGAGGCCCTGCGCCCGGCCACGGTCCTGGCCAAGGCCCTCGCCACCCTCGACCGCATCAGCGGCGGCCGCCTCGACGTCGGCCTCGGCGCGGGCTGGTACGAACCCGACTACCTGGCCGTCGGCATGGAGATGCCTCCTCCCGGCCAGAGGATCGAGCGCCTCGCCGAGGCGGTGCAGGTCTGCCGGGCCATGCTGCGCCCCGACGGCGCGCCCGTCGAGTTCGACGGGCGCTTCCACCGGGCCCGGGGCGCCCGCAGCCTGCCCCCGCCGCTCCAGACGCCCAACCCGCCCGTCTTCGTGGGGGGCAAGGGCGACCGGCTCCTGCGGCTGGTGGCCGAGCACGCCGACGGCTGGAACACCTGCTGGACCTGGACCCCCGACGCGTACCGGGAGCGGGTCGTGGTGCTGGAGCAGGAGTGCGAGCGCGTCGGTCGCGACCCGGCGGGCGTCTGGCGCTCGCTCGGGCTCTACGCGCTCTGCGGCGAGGACCACGCCGACCTGGCGCGCCGCTTCGAGGCCCTGCGGGCCGCGACCCCGGCCGGGGTCCTCGACGGCGTGACCCTCGACGAGTGGCGGCGGGGCCGGCTGGTGGGCACCGTCGACGAGGTCCGCGAGCAGGTGGAGATGTGGGCCGACCTCGGCGTCGAGACCCTGATCCTCGGCGTGGGCGCGCTGCCCTTCCAGGTCGGGTCGGAGGCCGACGTGGACCTGCTGGCCGCGGCGCTCATCGGCGCGGGGGGTGGGGCGACGGCCCCGGCCCGGCCCGGGTGAGAGAGGGACCTTCGGCCCCACCTCGGCGGTCGCTGCGACGGACCCCCCGGCCGGGGGCTAGCCTGGCCCTCACCCGCACGAAAGGACTGCCGCGATGTTTGGACTCGGCACCCCTGAGATCCTCATCATCGCCTTGGTCATCCTCGTCATCTTCGGGAGCACCAAGATCCCGACCCTGGCCCGCTCCCTGGGGCAGGCCAAGAAGGAGTTCCAGAAGGGACTCGACGACGAGTCGACCGAGGACGGCGCCAACTCCACCGCCGATTCCGGCAAGTAGCGCTTCCTCACCGGGCGGTCACCGCCGGTCCGCGCCTCCTGCCGTGCCGGCCCGGACCGCGCTCCGGAACCTCGCGCGCGACCCCGCCGCGGGGCGCCCGGGGGGACCGGGCGATCCCGGGAACCCTCCGCGCCTCTCCCGTCGTTACGGTCGATGACGGACGGGGTCCCCACGTGGGAGGAGATCGCCCGTGACCACGGCCGCTTCCTCTACGCGGTGGCGTACCGGCTCGCCGGCAACGCCGAAGACGCCCAGGACCTGGTGCAGGACGCCCTGCTCCGGATCCGGCGGGGCCTGGAGACGTACCGGCCCGGGTCCCTCCAAGGGTGGTTGGCCCGGATCGTGACGAACGTGTTCCTCGACGACGTGAGGCGCCGGCGGCGCCGTCCCACCGTCGCCCTGCCGCCCGACCACGAGCACCGGCTTCCTCCGGCCGCCGCCGCCGACGCGGCGTCGGAGGCTCTCTCCGAGGAGGTGCAGCGGGCGCTCGACTCCCTGCCGCCCGACTTCCGCGTCGCGGTGGTGCTCTGCGACGTGGCCGACCTCGGCTACGACGAGATCGCGGGCCAGCTCGGCGTGCCGGTGGGGACGGTGCGGTCGCGCATCCACCGGGGGCGGCGCATGCTCCGTGAGATGTTGAGCGGGGCCGAGACGTGACCCGAGACGTGGCCGGCGACGGGCGCTTCGACGGTCGTGACGACCTCCCCGCTGGTCTCGCCGGCGAGGAGGTCGTGTCCGCGTACCTCGACGGCGAGGCGACCGAGGCCGAGCGCCGGGAGCTGGAGGCCCGGGTGGCCGCGTCCGGCGACTGGCGCGAGGCCCTGGCCCGGACGGCGGCCGCGCGCCGCGCGGTGCGCTCGGCTCCGTGGCCCGAGGTTCCGTCGGGCTTCTGGGCCGCGGTCACCGAGGCCGTCGAGGCCGACGCCGGCTCCCGCGGCCGATCCGGCTCGGGCATCGCGGGGTCGCCGACGGCGGCCCACGTCCGGCGCCCGGTGGCGCGGCGGGCGGCGGTCTGGGCCGCGGGCGCGGCGGCCGCCGCCGTGGTCGCGGGGTTCCTGCTGCCCCGACCGTCGCAGCCGGTGAGCCCGTCGGTGCCCTCCTACGTCGAGTCGCACGCCGCCCGCGCGTCGATCGACGACCCGATCACCCAGTTGGCCCCGGTGGGCGTACCGGTGAGCCTCTCGCCGTGACCGTGGCCCCCGCGCCCCGACCCGCCGCCGGTGGTCGCCACCCTGGTACGCCCGGGGGTCGGACCGCGCGGAGGGCGGCGGTCGCCACCCTGGTGGCCACCGTTCTCGGCCTGGTGCCGCTGGGCGGCGCCGCGGCCGCGCCCCTGGAGCCGGTCGATCCCGCCCCGCCGGCGTTCGGGCTGCGGATGGTCCCGTGGGGTGCCACGCCCCGGGACCTGCTCGACCGGGCCCGCGCCGCGGTCTCGGCCCTGAGCTTCCGCGGCGAGGTACAGGTCTCCTGGTCGGAGCGTGGCGGCCGGCGCTCGGTGATCGTGCCCGTGGTCGACGACGCCGGGGTGCTCTGGGTCGGTGACCGCCGGGCGGTCGGTGCCGGCTCCACCCGCCTCCTCGAGACGCCCCGCGGCGGTTGGGAGGAGCTGTGGAGCGGCGCCCCGACCGACGAGGGTGGATCCGGGACCGGGGGCAAGTACGTGCTGCGGATCGGTGGCTCCACCACCGTCGCCGGGCGGCCGGCCACCACGGTGGAGGCCGTCCTGCTCGCCGACGCCACGGTCCGGGAGCGGGTCCACCTCGACGACGCCACCGGCCTCGTGCTCCGGCGCGACGACCTCGACGGCCGGGGCGAGGTGATCCGCTCCGTCGGGTTCCGCCGGATCTCAGGGCTGGCGCCCGCCGAAGGCGAACCGCCGAGCCTCCCGCCCGTGGGTGTGGCCGGGCCCCGTCCCCGCCGGGTCGACCGCGTGCCCACGCCCTTCCGGGCGCCGGAGCGGGCCGGTCACGGCTTCGTGCTCGTGGACCAGCTGCGCCACCCCGGTGGCGACGTCCAGCTCTTCTACAGCGACGGGGTGTTCTCGCTGTCGGTGTTCGAGCAGCGGGGGGTCCTCGACCGGTCGGCGCTCCCCCCGGGCGGACCGCCCGTCGAGGCGGCGGGACACCGCGCCCGCACCTACCGCACCCCCGGCGGCACCACCCTGGTGTGGGAGGCGTCGGGGGTCGTGTACACCTGCGTGACCGACGCCCCTGCGTCGGAGATCGGGCCGATCCTGGCGTCGTTCCCCTCGCCACCGGCGCGAAGCGTGTGGGGCCGGATCACCGACTTCGTGCTCAGGCCGTTCCGCTGGGCCTGAGCCGGCCGGCAGCGGGACCGGTCCTCAGCGGGACCGGACGGTCGCCGCCAGGCGGCGCGAGCGGAGGATGCGGCGGCGCTCACGTTCGGAGGCCCCACCCCAGACGCCGTGGTCGATGCGGTGCTCCAGCGCGTACTCGAGGCACGGCTCGCGCACCGGGCAGCCCTCGCAGAGGCGCCGGGCGGCCTCCACCCCCGCGCCGTCGGAGGGGAAGAAGTCCGCGGGGGACCGGCCCCGGCACAGGGCGTCGAGCATCCAGCGGTGCTCGAGGTCGTGCTCGGGGGTGCCGGGGGTGCTTTCGTGGATGAAGTCCATCTTCCTGCCGTCCGGGGTCGACGGGCGGGGCCGCGCGTGCCGCGCCGGGGTGCCATCGTAGAGTCGCATCGGGCGTCCCGGAGCGGGGCGCCACCGACAAGAACGACGGGCGGGGCGGTCCGGTTCCCGGCTGCGCCCGCGGGTGGCGCGGGTCACGATCCGGGGAACCCGTCGGCGTTCCCGTGCGTTGTCACGACAGGCACCGTGCCGCCGCCGATCCGCCAGGAGGACCGTGTGAACGACGACCAGGAGACCCCGCCGCCCGCACCGCCGGATGGGACCGACGCCTCAGCCGCCGGTCGCTCCGACGTCGACGGCCCTGGGGTCGAGGGCCCGGAGGGTGGCGGCCCCCGGCCCGAGGGTCCGGAGACGGAGGCCACGGCGCCGGGCCACCCGGTGATCGAGGAGCCGGTCACCGACCGGCACGCGGCCTCGGTGTCCGGCCCCGGCGCTGCTCCCGGGCCCGGCCTCGGTGGGCCGGGCGGTTGGCCCCCGCGCCCGCCCGACCCGGTTCGCCCCGGCAGCTGGGCGGTCCCGGCGGGTGGCGGGCCGGCCGCGCCCCCGCCGCCGGGTGCCTCCGCCCCCGGTGCCACGGACCGCGGGTCCCCGGGACCCCGCGGTCCGTGGACGTTCCTCCTCGGTGCCCTGATCGGTGCGGTCGTCGCCGCCCTGGTCGCCGGTGGGCTGGTGATCGCTACGCGCGACGACGGGACCGACCCGAACCCCAGGGCTCCCCTGGCCCGCAACACGTCGGTCTTCGCGGAGCCGAGAGACGTGCAGGGCGTGCTCCAGAAGGTGGAGCCCGCGGTGGTGGTCGTGCGGACCGGCGGCGCCACCGACGACTTCGCGGCCGGCGAGCTCCGGGGAGGGGAGGGGACCGGGTTCGTGATCTCCTCCGACGGCTACATCGTCACCAACAACCACGTCATCGACGGCGCCGGCGGCCGCATCCAGGTGACCTTCCTCGACGGCACCGAGGAGCGGGCCCGGGTGGTCGGGCGCTCGCCCGGCAACGACCTCGCCGTCCTCAAGGTCGAGGCCCACGACCTGCCCGTGGCGGAGCTCGGCGACTCGAACGCGCTCCAGGTGGGTGACCAGGTGCTCGCCATCGGCAACGCGCTGGCTCTCGAGGGCGGGCCGTCGGTCACGCAGGGGATCGTCTCCGCCAAGGGCCGCCAGATCACCACCGAGAACGGCGAGACGCTCTTCAACCTCCTCCAGACCGACGCCGCGATCAACCGCGGCAACTCCGGCGGTCCGCTGGTGAACTCGCGGGGCCAGGTCGTCGGGATCAACACCGCCATCGCGCCGCCCGACCAGACCCAGAACGTGGGGTTCGCCATCCCGATCAGCCAGGCCCGGCCCGTCATCGACGAGCTCCGCCAGGGCCGCAACGTGCAGATCGCGTTCCTGGGCGTGGAGACGCAGACGCTCACCCGGGCGATCGCCAACGAGCTCGACGTCGACTTCACGCCGGGGGCCGTAGTGAGGCGCGTCAGCGCCGGCTCGCCGGCCCGGTCGGCCGGCATCGAGGCCGGCGACGTGATCGTGAAGGTGGGCGACGTGGAGGTCGTCAGCGCCGACGACGTGGCCGAGGGGGTGCGGACCCACCGGCCCGGCGACCGGGTGTCGGTCGTGGTGGTCCGGGACGGGCGGCGCCGCACCCTCACCGCGACGCTCGCCGAACGACCCGAGGAGGGTTGACGGGCGAGTAGCGGAGGGCGGGCGCGCGCGGCCAACCTGGAGGACCATGGCCATCGAACCGGAAGACCTCGAATCCCTACCACCGCAGGGTCACGTGCGGATCATCTACCTGGGTCCCGTCTCCCCCCACTGGGAGGTGCGGGGCCTCGTTGGGGAGCGGTCGCTCATCGACGCCTTCCGCCAGCGGGTGATGGCGCGGTTGCAGCTTCTCCCGCCGCACGACCCGCAGTTCCGGCGGAATCGCGAGCGCGTGGCCCGCGACGCCGAGCGCGAGCGCCTGGTCCTGGAGTGGGACCTCGGCTACGAGGAGCCCGAGCCCGCTTCCTGACCCTTCCGGGCCCGCGGCCCGGGGCGGGCGGGGTGGCGACGCTGGCGCGACCAGGCGTCGAGGGCGGAGCCCACGGCCAGGACCGTGTAGACCACGGCGAGGGCCAGGCACACCCAGCGGTGCTGGGTGTCGGTGGCCGGGTAGAGCGCCGCGCTGACGGCCGCGGCCCCGAGGAAGAAGAGCGCCCGCCGGTCCATCAGAACGCCGCCACCACGGCGTAGGTCGCCGCCGCGATGGCCGCGGCGATCGGGATGGTCAGCACCCACGCCCACACGACCCGGCCGGCCACACCCCAGCGCACCGCCGATACCCGGTGGGCCGTCCCCACCCCGATGATCGACCCGGTGATGGTGTGGGTGGTGGACACCGGGATGCCCGACGCCGACACGAAGAACAGGGTCGCCGCGGCCGCGCTCTCGGCCGCGAACCCGCCGACGGGCTGGAGGCGGGTGATCTTCGACCCCATCGTCTTCACGATCCTCCACCCGCCGGAGAGGGTGCCGGCCGCGATGGCGGTGTGGGCCGCGAGGACGACCCACAGCGGTACGTCGGCTCCCTTGGGCAGGTGGCCGGCCGCGATCAGCAGGGCGAGGATGATCCCCATCGTCTTCTGGGCGTCGTTGGCGCCGTGGCCGATGCTGTACGCCGCGGCCGAGACGAGTTGGAGGCGCCGGAAGCCGCGGTTCAGGCGGTCGACCTTCTTGGACCGGTGGAACACCCACATGACGACGGTGAAGACCACGAACGCCAGCGCCAGGCCGAGGAGCGGCGACAGCACGATGAACACCGCGATCTTGCGGATGCCCTCCACCACGAGGACGTGCGTCCCGGCCTTGGCCACCGCCGCGCCCGCCATGCCGCCGACCAGGGCGTGCGACGACGACGTGGGCAGGCCCAGGAAGAACGTGATCAGGTTGAGCGAGATCGCCCCCACCAGACCGGAGAAGATCACGCCGATCGACAGCACGTCCTGGAGGACGACGTCCTTGGCGATGGTGTCGGCGACGTGGGTGCCGAACACGAGGAAGGCCACGAAGTTGAAGGTCGCGGCCCACACCACCGCCCAGCGGGGCGAGAGCACGCGGGTGGAGACGATGGTGGCGATCGAGTTGGCGGCGTCGTGGAAGCCGTTGACGTAGTCGAACCCGAGCGCGACCGCTACGACGAGCCAGAGGAGGAGGGTCTCCACGGGGTCAGGCGTGCTTCAGGAGGATGGTCTCGACCACGTCGGAGATGTTCTCGATGCTGTGGACGGAGGCCTCGATCGCCTCGACGGTGTCCTTGGCCCGCAGGACGGCGAAGGCCTTGAACTCGCCGGAGAACAGGCGGGCCACGCAGCGGCGGTAGACGGTGTCGGCGGCGCTCTCGAGCTGGTCGATCCGCTCGAGGTGGGGCTCCATGCCCTTGAGCGTGGGCAGGAGCTGGATCAGCTCGACGGTCTCCTCGGCGGCCTGGATCAGGAGGTCGACCATCTCCGGGACCTCGGCGGGGATCTGGTCGGCGCGCACGTTGTGGAGCACGAGGGTGTCGGCGGCGCCGTGGATGTCGTCGACGGCGTCGTCGAGCTCCTCGGTGAGGACGTGGATGTCCTCACGGTCGAACGGGGTCACGAAGCTCGAGTGGAGGCGCCTCAGGATCGTGCTGGTGAGGTCGTCGCCACGCTGCTCGTGCTCCTTGATCCGCTTCAGGTGCTCCGAGCCGTCGCCGAAGTCGTCGAGGAGGACGCGAAGCAGGCGGGCCGAGTCGAGGAGGTTCGCCGCGGCCTCGTCGAAGAGGTCGTAGAAGCCCTCGTCGCGCGGTATGAGACGGAACCTCATGCACGTGCCTCCCGGCGGTCGGCGGACCGTCGGCAGTCTGCCATCCGGAGGGCTCCCGCCCGGGAATCCGGTCGCGCTCCACGCGGGTCTCCGGGCCGGGCTCCGGTGGGGCCCGGGGGACCACCGCGGAGCTCCGGCGGCTCCCGGTGGGCTCCGGTGGCCGCTAGGGGGCGCCGGCGCCGCGGCGGATCCGGGATCGGATCGCCTCGGCACCGCCGTCGACGTCGGCCCGGGCGATCCCCACCAGGGGGGTGACCGTGGCGAAGCCGGACAGCACGAGGGCCGCGTCCGACTCCGGGTCGGGGTCGTGGGTCCGCCCCTCGAGCTCCATGCGCAGGTCGCCGGCCCGGGTGTGGGCCGAGGTGAGCCAGACCTCGCCGTACGAGGCCAGCCGGGCCTCGCGGACCCCCCGCAGGTCGTCGAAGGCGACGTTCGGGGTGTTGATGTTGAGGACCACCGGATCCCGCAGGCTCTCGATCCACGGGCAGGCCGCCACCGCGAGCCGGGCGGCCGTGTCCCAGTGGTAGCCGTCGTCGCTCCACTTCATCGAGACGGCCACCCCGGGGACCCCGAGGCCGGCCCCGGTGAGGGCCGCGCCCACGGTTCCGGAGTGGAGGACCAGGTGACCGGTGTTCGCGCCCGGGTTGATGCCCGAGACGACGGCGTCGGGCGGGTCGCCGAACCCGCCGATGCAGGCCGCGTACACGCCGGTGGCGGGCGGGGCGTCGAGCGACAGCACCCGGATCGGCAGGGGGTCCCACCGGTGCTCCACGACGGGGATGGAGCCGCTCTGGTGGAGCGCGCCGATGGCGGCCCCGGCGCCGCTGCGATCGGAGTCGGGGGCCACGACCAGCACGTCGTGGCCGGCGTGGTGCAGCGCCTCGGCGAGCACCCGCAGGCCGGGGGCGGTCACGCCGTCGTCGTTGGTGACCAGGATGCGCACGGTGGGCGACGCTACCGGAGGGGTACGTGGTCGAGGAGGGGCCGGTCGCGCGGGTAGGTGAGGACCCCCGCGGCCGTCTCGACGCCCAGCCACCGGGTGTCGTCGACCTCGGGGAGCGCTCCCGGGTCCCGGTCGTCGGTGGGTGGGGTCGACCCGGGCGGGGTACGCCCGTCGCCGCCCGCCGGGCGCATGAGGAAGTACACGACCCGCTTGGTGCGGTCGTGGCGGTCGAGGTAGCGGGTCTCGGCGACGGGACCGTCGCCGTCGATCCGGCAGACCCGGCCGGTCTCCTCCTCCACCTCCCTCAGCGCGGTCGCGCGGTCCGGCTCACCGGGTTCGGCCTTGCCCTTGGGGAACGTCCAGTCGTCGTAGCGGGGCCGGTGGACCAGCAGCACCTCGGGTCCGGAGCGACCGGGCCGCCACACGATCCCACCGGCCGCCCGCACCTCGACGTCCCGGGTCGGCGCGTCGCGCTCCACCTCGCGGCCGCCGTGGGCCCGTTCGCGGGCCAGCTCCTCGAAGCGGGCCTGGGCGTCGATCCCCGAACCCGGCGCCACCCGGCGCCAGGTGCCGTCGGGCCCGAGCTCCCACGCGAGCCGGTCGTCGGCCAGCTCGACGCGCAGGATCTCGTCGAGGCGGGCGCGCAGGCGGGGGTCGTCGACCGGGGCCAGGGCCTCGACCCGGCGGTCGAGGTTGCGGGGCATCAGGTCGGCCGAGCCGATCAGGTACTCCGCGCTCTGCGGGTCGGGGCCGAAGCGGTACACGCGCGAATGCTCCAGGTAGCGCCCCACCAGCGACCGGACGCGGATGTTCTCGGAGAGGCCGGGAACGCCGGGTCGCAGGCAGCAGATGCCGCGCACGATCAGGTCGACGGGCGTGCCGGCGCGCGATGCGTCGTACAGGGAGTCGATCATCGCCGGGTCGACGAGGCTGTTCATCTTCATGACGATCCGGCCGCCGGCCCCGGCCGCGGCCTGCGCGTCGATCCGGCGCGTCAGGGCGTCGCGCAGGTTGAGGGGGGCCACGAGCAGCTTGCGGAAGCGCCCGGCCCGGCTGTAGCCGGTCAGGTAGTTGAAGAGGTCGGAGAGGTCGGCGCCGAGGTCGGGATCGGCCGAGAGGATCCCGATGTCCTCGTAGACCGCCGCGGTCTGCGCGTTGTAGTTGCCCGTCCCCACGTGGCAGTAGCGGCGCACGGAGTCGCCGTGGCGGCGCACCACGAGGAGGATCTTGGCGTGGGTCTTGAGGCCCACCACGCCGTACACCACGTGCGCGCCGGCCTTCTCCAGCGCCCGGGCCCGCTCGATGTTGGCCTCCTCGTCGAAGCGGGCCTTGAGCTCCACGAGCGCCACCACCTGCTTGCCCGACTCCGCGGCCCGGGTCAACGAGCGGACGATCGAGCTCTCGTCGCGCGACGTGCGGTAGAGGGTCTGCTTGATCGCCAGCACGTCGGGGTCGGCCGCCGCGTGGGCGAGGAACCGCTCCAGCGACGCCTCGAAGGAGTCGTACGGGTGGTGGACGAGCTGGTCGCCGGCGTCGAGCACCGCGAAGACGTCGACCGGACCCTCGCCGCGGTCGAGCTCCGGTGGGGTCTGCGGCGTGAAGGGAGGGTCCTTGAGGTCGGGCCGATCGAGCGCGTGGACGCCCCAGAGCCCGGACAGGTCGAGCAGGCCGTCGACCACGGTCACGTCGCGGTGGCCGAGGTCGAGCTCCCGGCACAGCAGCTCGAGGACCTCGTCGGTCATGTCCCTGTCGACCTCGAGGCGGACCGGCATCCCGGACCGGGTGCGCTGCCGCAGCACCGTCTCCATGGCCTCGAGCAGGTCCTCGGACTCGTCGGCCAGCTCGAAGTCGGCGTCGCGGGTGACCCGGAACGGGTGGTGCCCGACCACCTCCATGCCCGGGAACATGCGGTCGAGGTTCCCCGCGACCAGCTCCTCCAGGGGCAGGAGCCCCTCACCGGATCCGAGCGCCACGAACCGTGGCAACAGCGGAGGGATCTTCACCCGCGCGAAGCCGTGGCTCCCCGAGACCGGGTCGCGCAGCATCACGGCGAGGTTGAGCGACAGGCTCGAGATGTACGGGAACGGGTGCGCGGGATCGACGGCCAGCGGGGTCAGGACCGGGAAGATCTTCTCCTCGAAGGTCGAGCGCAACCCGGACCGCGTCGCGTCGTCGAGGTCGTCCCAGGTCCGGATGGGCAGGCCCGCGTCGGCGAGGGCGGGCGCGACCTCCTTGGCGAAGGCGGCCGACTGGCGGTCGACGAGGGCGGCGACCCGCTCCCGGATGGCGTCGAGCTGCTCCCCCGGCTCCATGCCGTCGGGGGTGGGGGTGTGGATCCCGGCGGCCAGCGCCTCGATCAGCCCCGACACCCGCACCTGGAAGAACTCGTCGAGGTTCTGGCTGAAGATGGCCAGGAACTTGGCCCGCTCGAGGACGGGCCGCGCGGCGTCCTCGGCGAGGTGGAGCACCCGGGCGTTGAAG
Source organism: Acidimicrobiia bacterium (assembly GCA_020846855.1). Lineage (GTDB taxonomy): Bacteria > Actinomycetota > Acidimicrobiia > IMCC26256 > JADLDD01 > JADLDD01. Next base: position 24,091 of record JADLDD010000033.1, read on the forward strand.
TCGAGCCAGGAGAGCTCGCGGTTGAGCAGGCCCGACTCCGTCATGGTTCCAGGGTACCGGCGCGCCCGTGGGGAGGTTGCCGGATCCGGCCCGATCGGCGCGCCGGTATCGTCTGTTCCCGCGATGCTCTCCGACCCGCGCACCTACAGCTCCAGCCCGTTCGCGCGGCTCGTCATCGCCAACGCCGTCAGCGCGTGGGGCGACGCCGCGCTCACCGTGGCCCTGGCCGGGTCGTTGTTCTTCTCGGTGGGGGCCGCGCAGGCCCGCCCGAAGGTGCTGCTCTACCTCGCGCTGACCGTGGCGCCGTTCGTGGTGGTGGCCCCGGTGATCGGCCCGCTCCTCGACCGGGCGGCCGGGGGCCGTCGCCTGCTGATGGCGGCCGGGTTCGCGGCCCGTTGCGTGCTGGCCGTGCTCACGGCCCGGCACCTGAACGGCCTGCTCCTCTACCCCCTGGCCTTCGGTGTCCTGGTGCTCTCGAAGGGCCACGCGGTGGCCAAGGCCGCCCTGGTGCCGTCGACGGTGGACACCCACGAGGAGCTGGTCACGGCCAACTCCCGGATCTCCCTCATCAGCACCGTCGTCTCCCTCGCCGGGGGGCTGCCCGCCGTGGGCCTGATGAAGCTGTTCGGGCCCGAGTGGTCGCTCTACCTGGCGGCCGTGGTGTACGCGGCGGGGGTCGTGACCGCGCTCCGGATCCGCCGGCCGGCCGAGCTCCCGGAGCCGGAGAGCCGGGCCGAGATCGAGGAGCTGCACGCGCCCACGATCCTGCTGGCCGTGACGGGAATGGGGCTGCTGCGGGGCGCGGTCGGGTTCATGACCTTCCTGGTCGCCTTCGCGCTGAAGCGGGCGGGCGAGCCGGCCTGGCTCTACGGGGTCGTGCTGCTCGCGTCCGGGGCCGGGAACCTCGGTGGGGTGGTGCTGGCGCCGCGGCTGCGAAAGCGCCTGCGCGAGGAGGTCATCCTCGTGGGTTCGCTCCTGGCGCCCGGCCTGGTGGCGCTGCTGTCGGCGCGCGACGCGACGAAGCTCGGCATCACGGTCACCGCGGCGGCGATCGCCTTCGGCTCCGCGGCGGGGAAGGTGGCCTTCGACAGCCTGGTCCAGCGCGACGGCCCCGAGGAGCTCTACGGGAGGGCCTTCGCCCGCTTCGAGACCCGCTTCCAGCTCATCTGGGTGGCCGGGGCCCTGATACCGGTGGCGCTCCTCGACGTGATGGATTCGCGCCTGGGGCTCTTCGTGCTCGCGATCGTGCTCGGCTTCGCCGGCCTGTCCTACTTCGGCGGGATGCGCGGCCTGCACAACCCGCCGCGGCATCCCGACCCCCACCGGGGGGCGGGGCCGCCCGGCGGGTCGCCCGGCGGGCCGCCCGGGGGGCCGGAGGAGATCAGCTCGCCCGGCTGAGCACCGGGCGCCGGCGCACGTCGCGGGCCCAGGTGAGCAGGTCGAGGTCGGCGGCGAGCGAGCGCTGCCGGGTGTCGAAGATCGAGCGGATCACGTCGTCGTCGAGGCGCTCGACCATGATCGAGAGCCCGTCGCAGTCGCTGACGTGGGGCAGGATCGAGCGGGCGATCGTCGCCCCCTCATCGGCCTCCTCGTCGCCGATCGGCGCCGACACCAGCTCGGCGAGCCGCTGGGCGCCGGCGATCGCGCCGTCGTGGTCGTCGAGGAGGGAGTCGACGTAGGCGGCACCGAAGGTGTCGACCAGGGCCGGGTACATCGTCTCCTCCTCGTAGCGGAAGTGCGGCCCGGTGAGTGCCGCGATCCGTCCCACGAGGGAGGAGGCGCGCTCCCGGTCGTGGGCCCGGAACGCGTCGATGAGGTCGAAGAGGGCGTCGCGCACGGCGCGGTGCTCGTCGCGGAAGGTCTGGGAGAAGCGGTCGGCCAGCATGGCGCTCCTTGGGGGGTCGAGAGGTCCCGGGGAGTCGGGGAGGGATTACCGATAATTATGATCGGGATTCTCGGGAATAGCAAGGAGCCCCCCAACGGGTCCCGGAATCCCCGGAACGGCGCGACGGCCCCGCGCTAGAACGTCGTGATGCCGATCGACCTCCGTCCGGTCACCCCCGAGGAGATGCCCGCCTTCGTACGGGCCAACGCCGTCGGCTTCGGCGAGGGAAACCTCCCCGACGTCTCGGGGAACGCCTGGGCGACCCACGAGCCCGAGCGCACGATCGGCGCCTTCGAAGGCGACGACGTGGTCGCCGGGAGCCGGAACTACAGCCTCGAGCTCACCCTCCCCGGTGGGCCGGTCCTCCCGGCCGCCGGGGTCAGTTGGGTGTCCGTGCTCCCCACCCACCGTCGCCAGGGCCTGCTCCGCCTCATGATGTCGCTGCTGCTCGACGACGCGGTCGACCGGGGCGAGCCGGTGGCCCTCCTCACGGCGTCGGAGGGCGGCATCTACCGGAGGTTCGGGTTCGGCGTGGCGACCCGGGCCCTCGGGTTGGAGCTCGACCGCCGGCGGGTCCGCTTCGCCGACGCCGAGCCCTACGGCTCGACGCGGCTGGTCGATCCCGCCGCCGCCGTACCCGTGGTCTCCCGGATCTTCGAGCGGGTGCGCCGGTCGCGGCCCGGTGCCGTCTCCCGGCCCGACGCCTGGTGGGACGGCGGGTGGTTCGAGCCCTGGGAGAAGGATCGCAACCGCTTCGTCGTGATACACGAGCACGACGGCGAGCCCGACGCGTTCACGCTCTACGCACTCGAGAAGGATCCTCGGCGCACCGACGGTCTCTACCGGCTGTTCGTGCACGAGGCCGTGGCGGCCGACCCGCGGGCTGATGCCGCGCTGTGGCGCTACCTGTGCGGCGTCGATCTCGTCGGGACGGTGGTGGCACCGGCGGCGGAACCCGACACGGCGCTGCCGTGGCGTCTCGAGGATCCCCGGGCCTGCCGCGTCGACGGGTGGCCCGATTTCGTGTGGGCCCGGCCCCTCGACACCGCCGCGCTGCTCGGCGCCCGGCGTTACGGCGTGGAGGGCCGGCTCGTGCTCGAGGTCCACGACGGCTTCCGCCCCGAAGGGCGCGCGGCCGGCCGGTTCGGACTCGACGGCGGCCCGGGCGGCGCCGAGTGCGCGGCCTGCGACTCGGAACCCGACCTGGCGCTCGACGTGGCCGACCTCGGCGCGGTGGTCCTCGGCGGGGTGCCGCCGAGCGTCCTCGTGCGAGCCGGGAGGATCGAGGAGCGCCACCCCGGGGCGGCCTCCCGGGCCGACGCCATGTTCGGCGCCGAGCGGCAGCCCTGCGCGTTCACCTGGTTCTGAGCCGGCCGGTCAGCTCCAGCCCGACGTCGCCCCGGCCACCATGCCGAACGGTCCGGTCGGCCAGCGGAAGCAGTCGACCATGATCCGGTCGACGTCGTCGGCGGTGGCGACACCCTCGCTGACCACCCTCTGGGCCTCGGCGACCATCGCGAAGTAGACCCGGTTCGAGACGTAGCCCCACGTGTTGGGCGCGTCGCGCACGACGACCGGGTCCTTGCCGCAGCGACGCGCGGCGTCGACCACGGCGTCGACGGTGGCGTCGCTGGTGTCGGGGGCCCGCACGATCTCGGCCAGGGCCATGACCGGCGCGGGGGAGGCCCAGTGCCACCCGACGACGCGGTCGGCCCGGTCGGTGGCCGCACCGAGAGCGGTGATCGGGAACCCGGAGCTGTTGGAGGCCAGGATCGTCGACGACGGTGCCTGCCGGTCGATGTCGCGCAGGAGCCGGATCTTCAGGTCCAGCCGCTCGGGCACCGCCTCGATCACGAGGTCGGTCGCCACCGCGGCGCCGAGGTCCGGGGAGAAGCTCAGCCTCTCGTGCGCCGCGTCGGCCTCGTCGCGCGTGAGCTTGCCGCGCTCGACGCCACGTTCGAACCCGTAGCGCCCGGTGGTGACGGTCTCGGCCGCCCGGGCCAGGGCCTCGGCGTCGAGGTCGTGGCACACGGTGGTGAAGCCGGCCGTGGCCGTCACCTGCGCGATTCCCGCCCCCATCACGCCCGCACCCACCACGCCGATGGTCTCGATCGCCACGCCCCCGCCTCCCGAACGGGTCGGACCCCGGGCAGGGATCCGACAGCCTCCCGGCAGTGTCGCGCGCCTCCCGGTCGGTCCGCTCAGGCGGAGCCGGCGGGGAGCTCGATCCGGGCCAGCCAGAGGCCGGGGGCGTCGATCTCCGCCGGGGTGGGGAGGTGGGCCTCGGCCTCCCAGAGCCGGTTGAGGCCCTCGGGCCCGGCGCGCTCCACCACCCCGAGGCAGAACGCCCGGCCCCGCTCGTAGTGCTCGCGCCGTAGGCGCAGCCCGAGGAGGCCCTCGATGAAGCGCTCCGCCTCGCCCCGCTCGATCCGGTGGCGCCGGACGGCCTCCTCGATGCGCCCGGCGCCGGGTACGAGCCGGTCGGTGATCCGGGCCGACACCGTGTCGGCGTAGCCCTCCAGGACCAGCGCGGTGTCGAGGAGCCGGTCGCCGGCGGCGCGCAGGCGTGGGGTCTCCATCGCACCGAGGAGGGCGTCGGGGTCGCCCGCCATCGCCTGCATCGCCTCCGGGTCGGAAGGGTCGATCTCCCCGAAGCGGGCGGTGAACGCGTCGGCGTCGATCTCGTAGGCGGACACGAACTCGCCGGCCAGCCGGGCCAGGTGACCCTGGACCCACGGCACCGAGCGCTCGGCGACCCGCACCGCCTCGTGTATCGCGACGGTGAACCGGAGCTCGTCGCGGGGGAGCGACCACTCCTCCTCGAACGCCGCGAGGTTCGGAGCGACGAAGCAGAGCGAGGGGGTGTCGAGCGTGGGGAGCGGGAGGTCGTAGCGACCGAGCGCGTGCCGGGCCAGGTGGCCGATCATCGATCCGGCCTGCATGCCCAGGAGCATCGGGGCCATGAGCCCCATGATCCCGGCGAAGGCGTCGGGGCCGAGGGGAAGCCCGAACGGGCCCGTCGTCGGGGGCTCCGTCGGGGCCTCGGGGCCGGAGGTGTCGTCGAGGTCGTCGTCGCCGGCCCCGGGTTCGTCGAGCGCGCGCTCGAGGGCGCCGGCGAGCGTCTCGAGCACGGGTCGGAGGGCGTCGAGGTGCAGCCGGGCCCAGTCGCCGCGACTCAGGACCTTCACGGGCGCACCGGCCGCGAGCGTGATGCCCGTCTCGCCGACGACGTGGGTGAGCGCCGCCCGGGCGAGGTCCTCGAGTTGGGGCCGTTCGCCCGCCTCGGGCGAACGGTCGCCCTCGCCGGCGACCACGGCGGCGACCTGGGCGGCGACCTCCCAGTTCACCGGACCCGGCGACTGGAGCATGCGCATCAGGCCCTCGACGTCGATCTGGGAGAGGTCGAACGCCGGGCCCCGACGGGATCCCCGATCGGCTCGCTCGGGATCGTCGCCGGGTTGTGACCGCTCGTCCACGCGGTCAGTCTATGGACCGCTACGGCGCACCGAGCCGCGGCGCCGGCCGGCCGCGGGTGCGCCAGACTACGAGGCGGGGCCGAGCAGCAGACGAGCAGCAGGAACTACGTGGACAGCGGATCATCCAACGGACGGCGACCGGCGCCGGGTCCTCCGGCGGCGCCGTTGACCGTCGCCGTCACCGGGGTGTCGGGCTTCGTCGGCCAGCGGTTGCTGCCCCTCCTCGACGCGGCGCCGGAGGTGGGCGAGGTGGTGGGCCTCGACGTCAGGGAGCCGTCCCGCCGGGGCCGACGCCTCGTCATGCGGCGCGTCGACCTGGCCGGGGCCGACCTCGCGGGGGTGCTCTCGGGGGCCGACGTGATCGTGCACCTGGCCGGGATCGTCGACCCGATCCCCGACGACGCGCTGATGGCCCGGGTGAACGTCGACGGCACCCACCGCCTGCTCGAGGCCGCGGCCCGGACCGGCGTGCGGAGGATCGTCCGGATCTCACCCACGATGGTCTACGGGGCCTGGCCCACCAACCCGGTGCCGATCACCGAGCGCGCCCCCCTCGCGCCGAACCCGGGTTACGGCCCGGCGGTCCAGGCGGCCGAGGTCGAGAGGTTGGTGGCGGAGTGGTGTGGTGAGCATCCCGGCGTGGCCGTCACCACGCTTCGGGCCGCCCCGGTCCTCGGCGACGGCGCCGACCACCTGTGGGCCCGGATCCTGGCCCGGGGCCTGCTCTCGATGCACGACGCCACACCGCCGTTGCAGTGCGTCCACGTCGACGACCTCGCGGCGGCGGTCCTCACCGCCACCGTCCGCGACCTCCCGGGTGTGTTCAACGTCGCCTGCGACGGCTGGCTGCCGGTCGAGGACGCGCGGGCCGTCCGCGGTTCCCGCTGGCCGAGCCTGCCGGCCGGGCTCACCGAGCGGGCGCTGCACCGATCCTGGGTCACCGGGTTGGGCGACGTGCCGCCCTCGGTCGTTCCCTACCTGGTGCACCCGTGGGTGGTCGCCAACGACCGGATGCGGGCCACGGGATGGGCGCCGGCCCACGGCAACGAGGAGACGCTGCTCGAGACCGTCGACGCGCTTCCCCCGCTGCGCCCTCCGGCCTGGGCGGTGCCCGCCGCGGCCTCGGCCGGCCTCGCGGCGATCGCGGCGGCGTGGGTCACCGGCCGCCTGGTGCGCCGGCGTCGCCACCCACGCCCCTAGCTGCGGTCGCGGGTGGGGCCGGCGCCCCCGACAGGACGACCTCGACCCGGCGGGACCGGTCGTCGCGCCGGAGGTCCAGGGTGGCCCGTTCGCCGGGGACGTGGCAGCGGACCAGTGCGGCGAGGGCCGCCGGCTCCGACACCGGTATCCCGTCGACGGCCGTGACCACGTCGCCGACGGCGATCCCGGCCCGGTCGGCCGGGCCCCCGGCGCTGATCTCCACGACCGTCACGCCGGCCCCGGCCCGCACGGCGGCGGCCTTCAACCCCATCCACCCCCGGTCCAGGTGCCCGAGGGTCCGCAGCGCGCGGGCCACCCTGGTCATCGTCGAGGACGGGACCGCGACGGCGTCGGCGGAGCCCTGCTGGGCCGTCAGCACGCCGACGAGCCGTCCCTCGGCGTCGAGGAGCATCCCGCCGGGCGCGCCCGCGCCGAGGCCGGCGTCGGTGCCGATGAGTCCGGCCCGCACCGTGCCGTCGGTGCCCCGGGCCAGGTGGTCCACCGACGACACCACTCCGGTGCTGACCAGGGGGCCTCCGTCCTGGGCCGCGAGGGCCACCACCGGCTCGCCGACCGCCGGCTCGGGCGCCGTGGGCATCACGGGGACGGCGAGGTCGGCCGCGACGAGCGCGAGCCCCGTGTCGGGGTCGAGGGCCACCAGCTTCGCCGGCACCGGTGACGCGCCCGGGGCGGCGACGCCGAGCGTCGTGGCGCCGGCCACCGAGGCCGCGTCGGTGATCACGTACCCGGGGGTGACCCCCACGCCGGACGCCCGCCGCCGCTCCTCGCCGACCCACGCGGTCACGCTCACCACGCCGGGGCTCGCGGCGGCCACGATCCGGGCCGTGGACGGGGCGTCGGTGTCGGGGGCGCCGATGGTCTCGGTCCGGTCGTCGGAGCGCCCGAGCATGCCGGCGAACCCCAGCGCCCCGACCGTGAGCACCGCGCCGACGAGGCCGGCCGCGAGCAGGGCCGACCACCCCCGGTTCGGGCCCGCCGTCCGGGGCGCGCGCTCGCGCTCGCGCGGGACGGGGGTCAACTCGGAGGGATGGCGCCAGACCCGGTCGAGTGGGTCGGGCACCGGCCGGCGGACCGGATCGCCGTCGGCGTCCTCGGTGACCATGGCCGGAGGATACCGACGGTGTGCGCGCGCGTGGCCGCGGCAAGGGGAGCGGCGCACGAAGCATTTCCTACAATGACGACGTGACCGATCGACGGGCGTGCGAGACGACCGCCGACGACCGCTTGGAGGTCACCACCTCCACCATCGACGCCGCCGCCGCCGAGGACTGGGCCGCGGTGCCCGCGGCCGGGGCGGTGGTCGCCTTCCGGGGCGTGGTGAGGGAGCAGGCCGAGGGCCGGACCGGTGTCGACTCCATCACCTACGAGGCCTACGACGACGTCGCCCGCCGCCGCCTGGCCGAGATCGCCGCGGAGGCGCGGCGCCGCTGGCCCGACCTCTGCCGCCTGGCCCTGATCCACCGGGTCGGGTCGGTGCACCTCTCGGAGGCGTCGGTCCTCGTGGTGGTCAGTGCCCCGCACCGGGCCGAGGCCTTCGACGCGGCCCGCTGGTGCATCGACACCCTCAAGGAGACCCTCCCGATCTGGAAGCAGGAGCACACGGCGACCGGTTCGGGTTGGGCCCGGGCCAGCACCCCGGTGCGCCCGGTCCGCCCCGCGGGTGCGGGCGGGTCGGCCGCCGTGGGCGGCTGAGGTCCCGCCGTGGCGTACCTGCTGCTCGCCCTCGCCCTCAGCGTGGCCGGCGTCGCCGTGGTGATGTTCCGCAACCGGCGACCGTCGGGCACCAACGTGAGCATCGACGACTTCGAGCGCCACCTCGACGCGCTGCGGCCCCCGGCCCCGACCGGAGCCGGGGCCGACCCCCGGCGGCGCCGCGGAGCCCGGCGGCGTGGCTAGGGACCTGGCCATCGACCTCGGTACGGCCAACACGCTCGTGTACGCGCGCGGTCAGGGCATCATCCTCAACGAGCCGACGGTGATCGCGCTCAACAGCCGCACGCACGACGTGCTGGCCATGGGCCACGAGGCCTGGCAGATGATCGGCCGTACCCCCGGCTACATCGTGGCCGTCCGCCCACTGCGGGGCGGGGCGATCACCGACTTCGAGATAACCCAGCGCATGATCCGGCTCCTGTTCCAGCGGGCCGGCGTGTCGCGGCTTTACCGGGCCCGGGTGCTCATCTGCGTCCCGTCGGCCATCACCCACGTGGAGCAGCGGGCGGTGCTCGAGGCGGCGAGGCGGGCCGGCGCCGCCGCCACGTACCTGCTGGAGCAGCCCATGGCCGCCGCGATCGGCGCCGGCCTGCCCATCCACGAGCCGCTCGGCAACATGGTCGTCGATGTCGGCGGCGGCACGACGGAGGTGGCGGTGATCTCCCTCGGCGGGACGGTCGCCCTCGAGGCCGTGCGGGTGGGGTCCTTCGACATCGACGCCGCCATCCAGTCCTACGTGCGGCGCGAGTACGGGATCGCCATCGGCGAGCGCACGGCGGAGGAGATCAAGCTGGCCATCGGCTCGGCCTTCCCCACCGACGACGAGTTCAAGGCCGAGGTGCGCGGTCGCGACCTGATGACCGGTCTCCCGAAGGTGATCATCCTCTCCCCCGAAGAGGTGCGCGACGCCATCGAGGAACAGGTGCGGGCCATCTGCGACGCCGTCATCTCGGCCCTGGCCCGGACCCCGCCGGAGCTGGCCCAGGACCTGATCATCCAGGGGATCCACCTCGTGGGCGGCGGGGGGATGCTCCGGGGGCTCGACCGCCGGATCGCGCAGGAGACCGCTCTCGACGTCCACCTGGTCGACACCCCGTTGGAGGCGGTCGTCCTGGGCGCCGGGCGCTGCATCGAGCAGTTCGACCAGCTCCGCGACATGTTCATGGCGTCGCCCCGGACCTGATCCCCGGCGGCCCTACGACGTGAGGTCCTCGGCGGCCTGGCGCACCTGCCAGTCCGGGTCGTCGACCGCGGCGGCGAGCGCGGCGTCCACCGCGGGTCCGTCGAACGGGGCCAGCGCGAGGACGGCCCGCCGGCGGACCGCGGGTCGGTCTCGGCAGGCGGCGAGGATGGCGTCGAGCCCGCCCGGGTCGCCCAGCGCCCCGAGCGCCGCGACCGCGCTCTCCCGGACCAGCGCGTCGGGGTGCTCGCCGGCCGCGGCGGCGAGGCCGCGGACCACCCGTGGCGCGGCCCCGGTCCTCGCGGCCACCTCGCCGAGAGCCCACGCGGCGGCCTCGGCCACGGCCGGGTCGGGGTCGGCCAGGAGGGCGAGGAGGGCCGCGGCCGCCGGCGGGCTCGCCAGCGCGGGCGCCGCCTCGGCCGCCCGGCGCCGCACCCGGGCCGACGGGTGCGAGGCGGCGCGGCGCCATGCGCGCCCCGCCGTGGAGGGGGCCGCGCGCCGCACCAGGGCGCCCAGCGCCGCGGTCGCGGCCCGGGGGTCGGGGTCGTCGCCGACCATGGCGACGAGGCGGGTGATCGTTCCCCGGGGACTCGTGGCGGTGAGCCCGAACGCCGCCGCGGCCGCGGCTCGCGCGACGGGATCGCCCGAATCGAGGCCCTGGATGACGGCGGGAGGGTCCACCGGCGCCGACGTGACCGGCGACCGGTCCGCGTGGCAGGCTGAGGGTCGCGCCGACCACGACGGAGGGCACCCGAATGCAGACCGACGGCGGGCCCGGCGACGCGGCCGGCGGCGACGATCGCGAGAGAGCAGGCGAGGGAGCCGGCGGCCGAGGGGGGCGGGCCGAGGGCGGCCCCGCGGCCGGTCACCTCCGGCACCCGCCCGGGGGTTGGTCGGAGGCGCCGCCCACCGGGTGGCGCGTGCCCGACCACGCCGGGGGCGCCCCGGCTGCCGGCCCCGGCTCGGGTTGGCGGGCTCCGGGGCCTCCGCCGGGGTGGGGTCCCGATCCGGGTGCCCGTACCCCCGGACACGGGCGCCGGCGCAAGGTCGTCGGGGCGATCCTGGCCGCCTTCGCCGTCGTGGCGATCGCCGCGGCCTTCGTTCAGCTCCCGTACGTGATCGTCTCGCCCGGTGACGCCACCCCGGTGGGCGAGGTGGTCACGATCAAGGGGGCCCGGACCTACCCCCACAAGGGGGCTCTCCTCTTCCTGACCGTCAGCGTCACCACGGACCGGCCGAACGTGTACGAGACGGTGGCCGGCTGGCTGTCGCCGAACGACGACGTGCTCGACGAGAGCGACGTCCTCCAGGGCTCCAGCCGGAAGGAGGAGCGCCTCATCGACGTCGCCGACATGGACCTGTCCCAGCAGCTCGCGACCAAGGTCGCGCTCGAGCGTCTGGGCTACGACGTGGAGCTCCGGCCCGGCGTGGCGGTGCTCGCGGTCGAGCCCGGCGGCCCCACCGGCGACGTCCTCGAGGGCCACGACGTGATCACCGAGGTCGACGGGCGGGCGGTGTCCGACCCCGAGGCACTCGGCCGGGCCGTGCGCGCGCGCCCTCCCGGGAGCTCGGTGGTCCTGACGGTCGAACGCGACGGACGCACCCGCCGGCTCGACGTGAAGACGGGTCGCAACGACGAGGGGCAGGCCAAGATCGGGGTCGTGGTGGGTCCGCACTTCGGCTTCCCGCTCGACATCAGGATCAACCCCGGCGCGGTGGGCGGGCCGTCGGCCGGCCTGGCGTTCACCCTCGCGATCATCGACCAGCTCACGCCGGGTTCGCTCACCGGTGGTCGTGAGGTCGCCATCACGGGCCAGATCGGCCCCAACGGGGAGGTCGTCGAGATCGGCGGCGCCCGCCAGAAGGCCGTCGCCGCCCGCCGGGCCCACGCCGCGCTCATGATCGTTCCCGAGGGCGACCTCTCCGACGCCCGGAAGGGCGCCGGCGACATGCGGGTCGCGGGCGTCTCGACGCTCGACGAGGCGCTAGAGGTCCTGCGGTCGATCGGCGGCGCGCCGGTCCCCGAGGCGGTCCCGGGCCGGGAGCCGGCCGCCGCCTGACCGCGACCCGTCCCGCTTCCCACCCATCGCGGACCGTGAACCGGCCACATCCTGACCCGCCCCTCGGGGCGCCAATACGATGGTGCCCATGAGGGGTGCCCCGAGAGCGCGCGCTACGCAGCGGCCATGACCGACGACGACCTCCACCGGCGAAGCATGTCCAACGCGCCTCGGATGTCGGCCGAGGAGATCGCGCAACGTTCGTTCTCCAGCGCGCGGCGCGGGCTGTCCGAGCCGGAGGTGCGGTCGTTCCTGCGTCGTGTCGCCGACGACGTGATGGCCATGCGGGAGAAGATCCAGGAGAGCGCCGCTCGCATCGCCGAGCTCGAGGAGCAGCTCCGCAACCCTCCTCCTCCCACCGAGGAGCAGCTGCTGGTGTCGCTCGGCGCCGAGACGGCCCGGGTGCTGCGCTCGGCCCAGGAAGCGGCCGAGGAGATCCGCACCAACGCCGCCGAGCGGGCCGAGACGCAGGTCCGTGAGGCGACGGAGGCGGGCGACGCGATCCGCCGCGAGGCCGAGGAGGCGGCCGAGCAGCGCACCCGTGAGGCCGGGGAAGCGGCGTCCAAGCTCGAACAGGAGACCGCCGAGGCGGCGGCCAAGATCCGCGCCGACGCCGAGAACGATGCCACCGATCTCCGGGAACAGGCGTCGGCCGAGGCCGAGGCCGAGGTCGAGGCGGCCCGCACCCGCGGGCGGGAGATGCTCGCCGAGGCCCGAGCCGTGCGCGAGCGGATGCTCACCGACCTGGAACGTCGCAAGGCGTCCGCCCACGCGGAGATGGAGGCGATGCGGGTAGGGCGGGAGCGGCTCCTGGAGGTCTACCGCGCCGCCCAGGGTCTGCTCTCGGAGGCCACCGCGACGCTCGACGCCGCCGAGCCCCCGGCGCCGCCGGCCGGCGACCGCCCACGCGCGGCGGCGCGGAGCCGCGACGCCGCATCCCGGGCCGAGACCACGACCGGGCCCGAAGCCGCCGCGGAGACCGGGGAGGCGGCCGGTCCGGACGCCGGCCCTCAGCCGCGGGTGGCCGGCGACGCCGCGGAGGTCTTCGCCCGGCTCCGGGCCGCCTCCGACGTGCGTCCCGCCGAGACGTCGCCTCCGTCCCCCGAGGACGAGGTGGACCTCACCGAGGGCGGCGGGCACTCGGGAACCGGGAACGCCGGCGGGGCGACCGCAGCGCCGGACGCCGAGTCGGGCACCGAAGCCGAGTCGGGCACCGAAGCCGAGTCGGACGGCGACACCGCGGGCCGCGACGCCGCGGCCCGCGGTGCCGAGGGGTCCGGGGATCGGACGTCCCGCGACCTCGACCAGGGCCGGCTCCGCCACCGTGACACCGCCCTCGCTCCGCTCCACCGTAACCTCGCTCGCCGGTCCAAGCGGATGCTCCAGGACGAGCAGAACGCGCTCCTCGACCGGCTGCGAACGGCCGGGGGCAAGGTCGACCCGGAATCGATGCTGGTACCGCGGTCCGATGCCCTGGCGGCGTGGGCGGAGCTGGTGCGGACGGCGGTGGACCAGGCCTTCGCGGGTGGCCGGGCGTCGGTCTCCGACCAGCCCGTCTCGGAGCCGGTCACGGCCCCCGACGACCTGGTGTCGGAGACGGCCTCCGCGCTGGTGGAACCCCTGAGGGAACGCCTGGAGGCGGCCCTCTCGGGCGGCGTGGCCGGCGACACCCCCGACGACACCGCCGACGACACCGCCGGTCGCGTCAACGCCCGGTACCGCGAGTGGAAGCGTCAGGACCTCGACGGGCGGGTCGGCGACCTCCTCGCGGTGGCGTGGGCCCGCGGGGTCTTCGACGCCGTCCCGGCCGGCAAGCCGCTCCGCTGGGTGCCGGAGGAGTCGGGTCGCTGCCCCGACTGCGACGACAACGGCCTGCAGGCCACGCCGCGGGGCGAGGCGTTCCCGACCGGCCAGCCGCATCCGCCGGCGCATCCCGGCTGCCGGTGCCTGCTCGTCCCGGCCGACGGCCCGGCCGAAGGCGACGGAGCGTCGTTGGCGGCCGCGGCCGGGCCCGGAACCACCTGACCGACGCCGCGCCGCGGGGCCCGCCCTCTATCCTCCCTTCCCGATGCGGGTTCCCCCCACCGAGCGCCGGCGGGCCCGTCCGCGGTTCCGTCCGTGGATGGCGGTGCTTCTCGTCGTGCTGGCCGTCGTGGCGGTGAGCCTGCGCGGCCTGGCGGGCTTCTACACCGACTTCCTCTGGTTCGAGTCGATCGGCTTCGCCGGCACCTGGCGGCGACTCCTCTACGCGCGGGTCGTGCCCGCCGCGGTGTTCGCGGTCGTCTTCTTTGTGCTGATGTGGGCCAGCCTCACGATCGCCGACCGCCTCGCCCCCGCTCTGCGCACCTCGGGCCCCGAGGACGAGTTGCTCGATCGCTACCACCGGGCCGTGGGGCGCTACTCGGGTCGGATCCGGGTGGCCGTGGCGCTCTTCTTCGGGCTGGTGGCGGGCGGGACGGTCTCCACCCAGTGGCGGAACTGGATCCTCTTCACCAACCGGGTCGACTTCGGGGTCCGCGACCCCGAGTTCGGTCGCGACGTCGGCTTCTACGTGTTCCAGCTCCCGTTCCTGAAGTTCATCGTCGACTGGACCTTCGCCGGTCTGGTGATCGTCTTCGTGGTCACGACCGTGGCGCACTACCTGAACGGCGGGATCCGGATCCAGAGCCCCTACCAGCGGGTCACTCCGCAGGTGAAGGCCCACCTGTCGGTGATCCTCGCCCTGATGGCCCTGACCAAGGGGGTGGGCTACTACCTCGCGCAGTTCGAGCTGACGCTCGCGAAGCGGGGCGTCGTCGAGGGCGCCACGTACACGTCGGTCCACGCCGACCTGCAGGCCCTGCGCCTCCTGATCGCCATCGCGGTGATCGCCGCCGCGCTCTTCGTGTGGAACATCTTCCGCCGGGGCTGGGTGCTGCCGGTCATCGCGGTCGGCCTGTGGGGCCTGCTCTCGTTGGTGGTCGGCACCATCTACCCGGCGTTCGTCCAGAAGTTCCGCGTCGAACCCAACGAGCTGACCCGGGAGCGCCCCTACATCAAGCGCAACATCGATGCCACGCGCCGGGCCTGGAACCTCGACGGCGTGAAGGCCGAGCGCTTCGACTACAAGACGAACCTCGACGCCGAGGCCCTCCGCGCCAACTCCGGCACCATCGACAACGCCCGCCTGTGGGACGTGGGCGAGCTACTGGCCAACTACCGCCAGCAGCAGGCGTTCGGCACCTTCTACCGGTTCGCCGACGTCGACGTCGACCGCTACCGGATCGGGGGCACCCAGGTCCAGGTGATGGTCTCGGCCCGGGAGCTGAACCGCGACGACCTCCCCAACCAGAGCTGGGTGGCGCGCCACCTCACCTACACCCACGGCTACGGCATGGCCGTCTCGCCGAGCAACGCCGTCGACTCCGGCGGCCAGCCCGCCTACGTGCTCTCCGACATCCCCGTCTCCACCGAGGAGGCCTCGCTGCGGATCGAGCGGCCCGAGGTGTACTACGGCGAGGCGATCGGCGGCTTCTCCCTCGTCGACGGGCGGACGCCGGAGTTCGACCATCCCCGCAAGGGCCGCGGCGACGCCACCACGCGCTACGAGGGCAAGGGTGGCGTGGAGCTGTCGAGCTGGCTACGGCGATTCTCGTTCGCGCTCCGCTTCGGCGACTTCAACACGATGATCTCGAGCCAGGTGACCCGCGGCACCCGGATCCTGTTCCAGCGCGACGTGGCGAGCCGGGTGGCCTCGGCGGCGCCGTTCCTCGACTTCGACTCCGATCCCTATCCGGTGATCCTCGACGGGCGGATCCTGTGGGTCCTCGACGGCTACACGTCGACCGATCGCTACCCCTACGCCCAGAGCTTCGCCGGCGAGGGTGGCATCGACGGGACCGTCAACTACGTGCGCAACTCCGTCAAGGCCACCGTCGACGCCTACGACGGCACGGTTCGCTTCTACGCCATCGACGACGACGACCCGGTCCTGTCGGCGTACCGCAAGGCCTTCCCCGGTCTGTTCACCCCCGGAGACCGCATGCCCGACGGGCTGCGCGATCACCTCCGCTACCCGGAGGACCTCTTCACGATGCAGACCAACGTTTTCGAGACGTACCACATGACCGACGCCGCGACCTTCTACAACAAGACCGACCGGTGGGCCGTGTCCCCCGATCCGGGCTCGGGCGTGGTCCAGCTCCAGGACTTCGGCGAGCAGGCCGACACCACCACCAGCACCGACCGGCCGCAGGCCGCCCGCTCCACCGGGCGCCGCATCGAACCGATCTACATGCTGATCCGACTACCCGGGGAGACGCGCGAGCAGTTCCTCATGATCCGGCCCTTCGTCCCCGTCTCGAAGGACAACGCCCTCAACAACCTGGTGTCCTTCATGACGGCGAGCAGCGACCCCGCCGACTACGGCCGCCTGCGCGTCTACGAGATGCCGAGCGGGGAGACGGTCCCGGGACCGCCCCAGGTCGACAACACGATCCGCACCACCGAGCAGATCTCCCAGCGCTTCACGCTGCTCGGCACCCAGGGCTCCACGGTGATCCAGGGGAGCCTCCAGCTCATCCCCGTCAACGACTCGATCCTCTACATCCGCCCTGTCTACGTGCAGGCGAGCAGCGGTCCGCGCATCCCGTCGTTCCGGTTCGTGGTGGTGGTCTACGGCGACCGCGCCGTCATCGGCGACAACCTCGCCGACGCCCTGGCCCGGATCCCGGAGATCTCGGGTCCCGGTGGCCCGTCGGAGCCGACCGGCCCGGGTGGGCCGACGACGACGACCACCACACCGACCACCTCGACCACCGGGCCCGGGACCCCGGCCACCACGGCCCCTGGCGAGCCGCCGTCCGCCGGTGACGTCGGCCGCCTGCTCGACGAGGCGGCCGCGGCCTACGCCGATGCCCAGGACGCGCTGAAGGAGGGCGACTGGGCCCGCTACGGGGAGCTGATGGACCGGGTCGGCAGGCTGATCGCCCAGGCCCGGGAGGCGGCCGGCACCTCGGGCTGACCCGGCCGCAACGGCAACCCGGGATTGTGGGCCGCCGGGGCTAATTGTTACTATGGCCGTAGTGGAAATCCCGGAGCCCGCCGGGCCCGGCCCACCCACCCGCGGCGGAGAGGCACGCCCATGGCAGTCAGCGGCATCGATCTGGGCCGTTACAAGCTCGGCTGGGCCGACGCGGAGCGTCACGTCTACAAGCCCGAGAAGGGCCTGAGCGAGCAGGTCGTGCGCGACATCTCGGCGCACAAGTCGGAGCCGCAGTGGATGACCGACTTCCGGCTCAAGGCCTTCAAGCGCTTCGAGCAGAAGCCGATGCTCGAGTGGTTCGCCAGGAACGTCCCCGACATCGACTTCGACGACATCTACTACTACATCAAGCCCACCGACGGGCAGGTCGCCGACTGGGACATGCTCCCGGGCGAGATGAAGGACACCTACGAGAAGCTCGGCATCCCCCAGGCCGAGCGCAAGTACCTGGCCGGCGTCTCGGCCATGTACGACAGCGAGACCGTCTACCACCGCAACCGCGACGACCTGGCCAAGCAGGGTGTCATCTTCTGCGACACCGACACCGCGGTGCGCGAGCACCCCGACCTGGTCCGCCAGTACTTCGGCCGGGTGATCCCCCCGGCCGACAACAAGTTCGCGGCCCTGAACAGCGCGGTGTGGTCGGGCGGGTCGTTCATCTACGTCCCGCCGGGCGTGCACGTGGAGATGCCGCTCCAGGCCTACTTCCGCATCAACGCCAAGAACTCGGGGCAGTTCGAGCGGACGCTGATCATCGCCGACGAGGGTTCGTCGGTGCACTACATCGAGGGCTGCTCGGCGCCCACGTACTCCACCGACTCGTTGCACTCCGCCGTCGTGGAGCTGATCGCCAAGCCCGGATCGCGCATCCGCTACAGCACGATCCAGAACTGGTCCAACAACGTCTACAACATGGTCACCAAGCGGGCCCGGGCCGAGGCCGAGGCCACCGTCGAGTGGATCGACGGCAACCTCGGCTCCAAGGTCACGATGAAGTACCCCGCGGTCGTCCTGGTGGGCCCCAAGGCCCACGGTGAGGTGCTCTCGGTGGCCTACGGCGGCGAGGGCCAGCACCAGGACACCGGGGCCAAGATGACGCACCTGGCCTCGGAGACCACGTCGCTGATCGATTCCAAGTCGATCTCCAAGGACGGCGGCCGCACCACCTACCGGGGCCTGGTGAAGGTCAAGGAGGGGGCCGAGAAGGTCAAGAGCCACGTGCGTTGCGACGCCCTGATCCTCGACGACCGGTCGCGCTCCGACACCTACCCCTACATGGAGGTCGACGACCACGACGCCCGCGTGGGGCACGAGGCCACCGTCTCCAAGGTCGGCGACGACCAGCTCTTCTACCTGATGAGCCGGGGCCTCACCGAGCAGCAGGCGACGGCCATGATCGTCAACGGCTTCATCGAGCCGGTGACCAAGACCCTGCCGATGGAGTACGCCGTCGAGCTCAGCCGCCTGATCGAGCTCAACATGGAGGGCGCAGTCGGCTGATGCCCGCCCCCGACGTGGCGACCAGCGGCCACGCCTTCACACCCGACGCCGCCGCCGCACTCGGTGGGCCCTCGTGGCTGTCGCGCCGGAGGATCGAGGCGGCCGAGAAGCTGGCCGCGGTGGCGTGGCCGACGTCGCGCGAGGAGATCTGGCGCTACAGCCGCGTCGACAAGTTCGACCCCGGGCGGTACTCCCCCCCGGACTACGGCGAGGGCTCGGGGCCGGCTCGCCAGGCCCCCGGCGGCGGTCCGTTCGCGGCCGAGGCGGGTGACCGAGCCGGCCTGGTGGTGGTCCGCAACGGCCGGGTGGTCCACGCCGAGGTCGAGCCCGGGCTCGCCGCCGCCGGTGTGGTCGTCGCCGACCTCGCCGACGTCGACCCGGGCCTGGCGGCGGAGCGGATCGGTGCGTGCTCCGACGCGTCTCCCGACCCGTTCACCGTCCTCCACGACGCCTTCCTCGCAGGAGGGGCGTTCATCCTGGTGCCCGACGGGGTGGTGGTGGAGGCGCCGATAGTGGTCCTCCACTGGACCGAGGGCGACGGCGTGGCCGGCTTCCCGCACACCTTCGTGGGCGCGGGGGCCAGTGCCGAGGTGGCGGTGGTGGAGCGCTACGCCTCCACCGACCAGGAGATGCTCGTCGACGCGGTGGTGGAGCTCGACCTGGCCGAGAACGCGCACGTGCGGTACCTGGCCGTGCAGGAGCACGGGACCGGTACCTGGCAGGTCGCCCTCCAGCGGGCCCACCTGGGGCGCGACGCCACCCTGCGGTCGTCGGCGGTCGCGTTGGGTGGCGATTACGCCCGGCTGCGCAGCGAGTCGCTCCTGGCCGCCGAGGGCGCGGAGAGCGATCTCCTCGCCGTCTACTACGGCGACGGCGACCAGATGCTCGACTTCCGCACCCTCCAGGACCACGCCGCGCCGCACACGCGCAGCGACCTGTTGTTCAAGGGAGCGGTCGAGGACCGGGCCCGGTCCGTCTACTCCGGGTTGATCCGGGTCCGGCCCGGCGCCCAGAAGGTCGACGCCCACCAGTCCAACCGCAACCTGGTGTTGAGCGAGGGCGCCGGTGCCGAGTCGATCCCCAACCTGGCCATCGAGGCCGACGACGTCCGGTGCACCCACGCGTCGGCCGTGGGCCCCATCGACGACGACGCCCTCTACTACCTGGCCACGCGCGGCGTGTCGCCCGACGACGCGGAGCGGCTGATCGTCCTCGGCTTCTTCGAGGACGTGTTCGGCCGGCTGCCCCTGCCGTCGCTCGAAGCTCCCCTGCGCCGCTCCGTGAACGAGAAGGTCGGCCATCTCCACCCGTCCGACCCCCGGGGCGCGCGGTGAGCGTCCTGCGGATCAGCGGCCTGCGGGCCGAGATCGGCGGCCACGAGATCCTGCGCGGCGTCGACCTCGAGGTCCGTTCGGGCGAGGTGCACGCCCTGATGGGGCCCAACGGGTCGGGGAAGTCGACGCTCGCCCACGTGATCATGGGTCGCGGCGACTACGACGTCACCGGAGGGTCCGTCACCCTCGACGGCGAGGAACTGCTCGGCCTCCCCACCTGGCAGCGCGCCGCGAGGGGGCTGTTCCTCGCCATGCAGTACCCGGTGGAGCTGCCCGGGGTCCGCGTCGGCGACCTGCTCCAGGCGGCGCGCCGCACCGCCGGCCCGGCCGCGGCCGCTCCCGGCCTCGGGGAGCGGATCACGGCCGAGGCCGCCCGCCTGGGGGTGCGCGACGAGTTCCTCTCCCGGGGCGTGAACGTGGAGTTCTCGGGGGGCGAGAAGAAGCGGGCGGAGACCCTCCAGCTCGCGGTGCTCGAACCCGCGTTCGCGATCCTCGACGAGATCGACTCCGGCCTCGACGTCGACGCCCTCGCCGACGTGGCCCGCCGGATAGAGGCCATGACCACCGAGACCGGCCTCGGGGTCGTCGCCATCACCCACTACGCCCGCCTCCTGCGGGAGCTGCGGGCGGACCGGGTCCACATCTTCGCCGGCGGGCGGGTCGTGGCCAGCGGGGGGCCCGAGCTCGCCGCCGGCCTCGAGCGGGCGGGCTACGACGGGCTCGCCGCCGAGCTGGGTGTGGAGCTGCCGGCGCCCGTCGCCCCGCCCGAACCGGCCGATCCGTTCGCCGAGCCGGTCGGGTTCTGAGGCCCGCTACGCCAGGACGTAGACCGGGTTGCCGTTCTCGACCAGGTCGGGGAAGTAGCGCGCGACGTCCATGGTGATGCGGGTGCAGCCGTGCGACGCCGGCCGGAGGGGCACGCTGGTGGCCCCGTGCACCGCGATCCCGCCGTTGAAGTAGACGGGGTTGTAGAGGGCCCCCAGGTACCCGTGCTGCCACCCCCGGTAGCGGGTGTAGAACGCGAAGCGCCCCGTGGGCGTGACCGCCTGCTCGCAGCCTCCCGAGTGGCAGTACCGGTAGCCGCCACCA
This sequence comes from Acidimicrobiia bacterium, assembly GCA_020846855.1. GTDB lineage: Bacteria > Actinomycetota > Acidimicrobiia > IMCC26256 > JADLDD01 > JADLDD01. The sequence continues at coordinate 44,572 of JADLDD010000033.1, forward strand.
CTCGAGATGCGGGTGATCAGGCGGACCTGGTTGGCGTCTTAGAGGGTGAGGACCTGCCGGGTGAGGTCGATCTCGACCCGCTTCGGCTCGGTCGCCGGCGTGCGGGGGGCCGGGTACTTGAACGCGGAGAGCGCCTGGACCTCGGCGGGGCCGATGCGCCCGGAGGTCGGCAGACCCAGGAGCATCTGGAGGGTCAGCACCGCCGAGCGGGTGGGCTCGCCGTACCGCCCGTCGACCGGGCCCGGGTCGAAGTGCAGGTCGGCGAGGCGCTGCTGGTACGCCTGGACCTCCGGACCGGCCGAGCCGGCCCCTACGCTCCCTCCGGGCGGTGCCGGCAGCACGGCGGGGGCGGGTTGGGCCAGCGGTGGGACCGGCGGTGCGGGCGGCGGGGGTGCCGGAGCCGGCGGCTTCGCCGGCGCGGGGGCCCGGACCGGGGTGGAAGTCGTCGTGACCACGGGGAGCGACGACGGCGCGGCGGGTGTGCCCGTCGCCGCCGTGGCGTCGGTGCGGGTCACCGCCACGCCCACGCCGACTCCGGCCACCATGGCGGTGACCGCGGCCAGACCCAGGAAGATTTCGCCCGCGGAGATCCGTCGCATCATGCCCACTGCATCGTCAGATGGTGGCGTGATGTTAACGGCTGGGATCCCCGGATCGGCTCATCCTGGGCGGCCGGACCCGCCCGGCCGGTCGTGGCCTACGGGCCGGGCACCGGCCGCAGGGTCGGGCGGTCGGGGCTCCCGTCGATCCGGTAGACGCTCACCTCGGACTCGCCCCGGGGCACGAGGCGCGGCGGCACGAGCACGGCGAAGGTGCTCTTGAGCACCGGGGTCATCTCGAACCAGCCGCCGACCACGCCGTCGACCGCCACCGCGAACCGCCCGCTCCGGACCTCACGGTCGAAACGGCCCTTGATGTACACGGGGATCTCGCGACCGCCGTCGTAGTGGAGACGCCCGGCGTCGTCGGTGCGGAACCGGACGTTGACCGGCTCACCCACGGGAAGCGAGGACACCCGGCGGCCGACCAGGCCACCGTAGGGCGGTAGGCGGAACACCCGGTCGGCCCCCTGGGCCTCGACCGCCGGCGGAGCGTCGAGCATCGCCCGGTACCCGGTGACCGCGTCGAGGCGGATCCGGCCGTCGGGCCCGGTGGGCATCCGGTCCTGGCCCCACGGGAAGATCCACTTCGCCTCCGGTGCCCGCGTGCTGCCGCGCCGGACCGAGCGCCCGTCGACCTTCCACGGCAGGCGCGTCCCGATGGTGTCCGCGATGGTCGGGAGGATGTCGATCTGCTCGACGTTGGACTCGTCGAGGCGGCCTTCGGTCTGGCCGGGGTACTTGACGAACAGGGGCGCCCAGGGCAGCGACGAGTAGTCGTCGGCTGACACCCCCCGCCACGGTTCGTCGCTTCGGAAGCGCATTCCGTGGTCGGCGGTGACGATCACGAGGGTCTCGTCGTAGCGGCCCGAGCGACGCAGCTTGCCGATGATCTCGCCCAGGCGGCGGTCGAAGTACTGCGCCTGCAACACGTGCCGCTGGCGGCCCAGCTCGGCGCTGTAGGGCGACACCCAGCCGTTCACGAAGAGGCCGAAGAACTCGGGCTTGGGGTACCGGCGCCCGTCGGGCAGGTACTCCCACGGGATGTGGGGAAGGAGGACGTGGAGGAAGTCGAGGCGCGGCGGCGCCATCGGACGGTCGAGCGATGCGGAGAAGCCGTCCAGCCGGGTGCCACGACGGGAAATGGCCCGGCCGAGAGGGTCGTCCTCGATGGGCACCGTCGCGGGCGGGGTCCAGGGCCGGACGTTGTGGGACCACTGCTCCCAGGCCTCGCCGACCAGGGTGGACAGTGCCCCCGACCCGTCGAAGTGGTTGCAGCCGGGAGCGGTGCACAGTCTGGTGATGCTCTCCCAGCCGTTGATCGTGTGGCTCGGTTCCAGCCAGGTGAAGAGGTTCTCGGAGAACTGCGTCGGGACCGGCATCGGGCCCGTCGGGTAGCGCCCGGACACGATGGCCGGGACGGCGGCCTGCGTGAAGGACGCGACGGCCGTGTGGTTCCGGTACCAGGTGGCCTCGCCGGCCAGCCGGGCGAGGTTCGGGAACAGGCCGCGATCGACGTGGTTCGACCGGTCGAGGAGCGTCTCGGTCGGGAGCTCGTCGGCGACGATCATGAGGATCGGGGTCCGGGACCCCCCGTGGGTCGGGGCGGGCGTGGACGCGGCCGGCGGGAAGACGAGCTTCGACACCGGGGAGAACCCGATGAACATCACGAAGAGCAGCACCGGGAGCACGGCCGCGTAGCCGAGGAAGGCCCGGGCGGCCGCGACGCGCCGGTACAGCCATCCGGCCGCCACGGCCCCTGCCACCGCCGCGACCGTGACCAGCCAGGCCGGCGGAGGCCCCACCCGCTTCACCACGCGGATCACGACGAGGGCGCTCAGGGCGCCCACCGTGACCAGGTGGGCGGCGCGGCGGACCCGGGAGCCTCCGATGCGGCCGGCGAGCCAACCGGCCGCCCACGCCACGACGCCGGGGCCGAGCGCGACCACCAGGCCGAAGAGCACGATCTGCCCACGCGAGGCCTCGGCGCCGATGAACGTGTCGGGTGCCCCGCCGAAGTTCGAGAGGACGGGCTCGGCGACGGCCGCGCCCGTGAGGGCGAGGATCTCGAGCAAGCACCTGACCTCGGTGCGGATCGGGCCCGCTTCGGAAGCGTCGCTCACTGCAGGGCGGAGAGGTCAGCGATGGAGGAGCCGGATCCGGCGGTGGGCCGTCAGGCGCCCGCCGGCTGGGACTCCTCTTCGAGGAGCCGGCTGAGAGGGTCGGCCTCCTCGGCGATGAGCCGCAGGTCGAGGAGGAAGTCGACGACCTCCGAGCCGGACACCAGGTCGCGGGCGGCGAAGCGCCCGAGGGCTTCGTCGATCACGTCCACGATCCGGCTCGTCTGGTCCATGAGGTTCCTCCTCGGGGCTCGCCACCGGTTCCCGGGGTGGGCCCCCGGCAACCGGCCCGTACACCACGGTAGCCGACCCGGGACCCCCCGACCGCGCCGGGTTCAGCCCGCCGCGGCCTCGTCGAGGCCCTGTCGGAGCGTGTGCCACGACAGGGTGGCGCACTTGATCCGCACCGGGAACTTCACCACCCCGCGGAGGGCCATGAGGTCGCCGAGGCGGGTGTCGGTGAGGGCGTCGGGCTCGGAGCCCGCGCCGGGGGCGTCGGTGCCGTCGGCTCCGTCGGCTCCGTCGGCTCCGTCGAGGTGCGACTCGTGGATCGACATCAGCGCGTCGAAGGCCCGTACCAGCTTCCGCGCCTCCTCGACCGTCCGGCCCTTGATCGCCGCGCTCATCATCGACGTGGACGCCTGGCTGATGGAGCACCCCTGGCCGCCGATCCTGACGTCGCGGACGGTGCCGTCGTCGATGTCGAGGTAGAGCACCACCTCGTCGCCGCAGAGGGGGTTGAAGCCCTCGACCCGGTGAGCCGGGGGGACCGGGAGCTCCCCGCGGTTCCTCGGGGCGCGGTAGTGGTCGAGGATGATCTCGCGGTAGAGGTCTTCCAGGTCGGGCACGGCCCTCCAGTCTACGGTCCTCCGGCCCCGAGGCGCGGGGTCGGGGCGGTCTCCCCGCCGGCGTCGCGCGAGTGGGCGAGTGGGTCAGAGGGCGAAGAACCGCTCGGCCTCGGCGAGGGCGTCGACCAGCGCGTCGGCGTCGGCCTCGTCGTTGTACAGGTAGAACGACGCCCGGCTGGTGGCCGGAACGCCCAGCCGCCGCATCAGCGGCTTGGCGCAGTGGTGCCCGGCGCGCACGCAGACCGCACCCTGGTCGAGGACCTGGGAGATGTCGTGGGCGTGGATGTCCTCGAACAGGAACGAGATCGCGCTGCCGCGCGCCTCCACGTCGCGGGGTCCGTACACGGTGAGCTTCGTGCCGAAGCGGGCCTCGAGCGCCTCGAGGGTGTAGGCGGTGAGCGCCTTCTCGTGGGCCCGCACGGCGGTGAGGCCGAGGGTGTCGAGGTAGCGGACGGCCTCGGCCCAGCCGATCGCCTCCACGAACGCCGGCGTGCCGGCCTCGAACTTCCAGGGGACCTCGTTGGGGGTGAAGCCGTCGAGGCGCACGTCGCGGATCATCTCGCCGCCGCCCATGAACGGGGGCATGGCCTCGAGCAGCTCGGCGCGCGCCCACAGCGCCCCGATGCCGGTCGGGCCGAGCATCTTGTGGGCCGAGAACGCCACGAAGTCGGCGTCCCAGGCCGTCACGTCGGTGGGGACGTGGGGCGCCGACTGGCAGGCGTCGACGAGGATCAGCGCCCCCGCGGCGTGGGCGGCGTCGGCGAGCGGCCGGATCTCGTTGATGGTGCCGAGCACGTTCGACATGGCCGTGACGGCGAGGAGGCGGGCGCCGTCGAGGGCGTGCTCGAGCCCGGCGGTGTCGAGCCGGTGGTCGTCGGTGACGGGGAGCCAGCGCAGCTCGACGCCACGCTCCTCGGCGAGCATCTGCCACGGGACGACGTTGGCGTGGTGCTCCATCTCGGACACCACCACGGCGTCGCCGGGGCCGAGGTTGGCGCGGGCCCACGAGTACGCGACCAGGTTGATCGCCTCGGTGGCGTTGCGCACGCAGACGATCTCGCGGGCGTCGGCGGAGCCGACGAAGCGGGCCACCGTGAGCCGGGCGGCCTCGAACGCGGCGGTCGACTCCTCGGCGATCGTGTAGACGCCGCGGTGGACGTTGGCGTAGTACTCGCGGTGGCAGCGCTCCATGGCCTCGATCACGGGGAGCGGCTTCTGTGACGAAGCGGCCGAGTCGAGGTACACGAGGCGCCGGCCGTGCACCTCGCGGGCGAGGATCGGGAAGTCGCGGCGGATCCGCTCCACGTCGAGCGACGCGGTACCGGCCGCGGGCGCCGGTGCGCTCACGCCGCGGCCCCGGCGCGGAAGGCGTCGAAGCCCTCCGCCTCGAGGGTCTCGGCGAGCTCCACGCCTCCCGAGGCGACGATCCGGCCGTCGAGGAGCACGTGCACGGCGTCGGGGGCGAGGTGGTCGAGGATGCGCTGGTAGTGCGTGATGAGGAGGATGCCCATGTGAGGGCGGGTGTCGCGGACGGTCTGGACGCCGTGGGCCACGACGCGCAGCGCGTCGACGTCGAGGCCGGAGTCGGTCTCGTCGAGCACCGCCACCTCCGGCTCCATGAGGGCCATCTGGAGCACCTCGTTGCGCTTCTTCTCTCCCCCGGAGAACCCCTCGTTGAGGTACCGGGACAGGAAGGCGTCGTCCATCCCGAGGCGCGCCGTCCAGTCCATCACCGAGAGCCGGACCTCCAGCACCGAGAGGTCGGGGATGCCCTTGCGGACGGCGAGCGCCTGGCGCAGGAAGTTGAGGACGCTGACGCCCGGGATCGCCTCGGGGTGCTGGAACCCGAGGAACATCCCCCGTGCGGCCCGCTGGTCGGTGGAGAGCGCGGTGACGTCGTCGCCGTGGAGGCGGATCGCCCCGCTCGTGACCGTGTAGGTCGGGTTGGCGAGGAGTGCGTTCGCCAGCGTCGACTTGCCGCTCCCGTTGGGACCCATGAGCACGTGGAGCTCACCCGGCGCGACCGCCAGGCCGAGCCCGTGCAGGATCTCGCGCTCGCCGACCGCGACGTGCAGGTCGTCGATCTCCAGGGCGGGAGGGGAGTCCGGGGCCTCGGGGGCGGCGCCGGGCCGGCCGTCGCCGGGTTCGGGCGCGGAGCTCATGCCCGGAGTCTAATAACACTACGCCCGTAGTGGAAATCGGTTTCGTCGCGTCTCAGGCTGCGGAGGGCCCGCCGGCGATGCGCTCGAAGATGCGCTCGTAGCCCTCGACCATGGCCGGGGCGGAGAAGTGGCGCTCGACCCGCTCGCGGCACGCTTCGGGGGAGCACTCGCCGGCGCGGCCGACGGCCTCGGCGAGGTCGTCGACCGAATCCCGCAGGAAGCCGGTCCGCCCGTCCTCGACCAGCTCGATCGCGGCGCCGGCCGGGCAGGCGATGACCGGGGTGCCGCACGCCATCGCCTCGACCATCACCAGCCCGAACGGCTCCGGCCACTGGATGGGGAACACCATCGCGGTGGCCCGGGCCAGCAGGTCGACCTTGGTGGCGTGGTCGACGTTCTCGTACACCTCCACCTCGTCGTTGAGCTGCGGGGCGACCATCTCGTCCCAGTAGGCCCGCTCGAACGGCTCGTTGCGCTTCACGATCATCGCCAGGGGCATCCCCGCCCGGCGGGCCACCTCCACCGCCAGCGCGGGGCCCTTGTCGGGGTTGGCCCGCCCGATGTAGACGAGGAAGCGGTCCTTCCTGGCCTGGAACCGGTACCGGTCCAGCGCGATCCCGTTGTGCACCGTGCCGGCGTAGCGCAGGTCGGGGTTGTCGGCGCGCTGGGCCTCGCTGATCGCGACGAGGTGCAGGCGATCCTGGAGCAGGCCGTAGTACAGCCTCGAGGGGCCGGTCCAGGGGCCGTGGAGCGTGTGGACCACGGGAGGGCCGCCGTCGAGCAGGCCGCCGATCGCCGGCCCGACGAGCCCCGAGTGGTCGTGGATCACGTCGAACTCGCCGTGGTGGAGGTACGCCGACACCGCGTGGAAGGCGTCGAACCAGGCGTTGCCGAGCAGCGCCGGGTCGGGAGGGTCGATCATCGGCGTCTCCAGCCTCGCCCGCGTCACCGAGCCGCCGCTGGCGAAGAGCGTGACGTCGTGGCCCCGATCGGCGAGCCCGTCGGCGAGGAGAGAGACCACCAGCTCGATCCCGCCGTAGCCCGACGGCGGCACCGGGAACCAGGGCGGGGCGAGCTGTGCGATCCTCACGTCTCCGGACGGTAGCGTTTCGTCGCGATGGTCCAGCCGTGGGCGTCGAGCGCCAGCGCGCCGATCTCCTCCGACGGCGGTCCCGTCACCCTCGTCGACGAGTCGACGTTCTGCATCTCGGGCCGGTCGGGCGACTTCGTGCCCGGCTCCGCCCACGGCCTCTTCTTCCGCGACACCCGCTTCCTCTCGGTGCTGCGGCTGCGGGTCAACGGCGACCACCCGGAGCCCCTCTCGTCGGTGGCCGTGGAGCCGTTCAGCGGCGCCTTCGTGCTCCGCGACAACCCCCGTCCGGGCCAGGCCGACTCCCACCTGGTGGTGTTCCGCCGGCGCTACGTGGGTCAGGGGATGCGCGAAGACGTGACGGTGCGCAACTACGGCACCGAGCCCGCCTACTGCGCCCTCGAGATCGAGGCGGGGGCCGACTTCGCCGACCTGTTCGAGGTCAAGGAGGGTCGGGTCGTCAAGGTCGGCGACCTCGACCGGGAGGCGACGGGCCACCGGCTGACCTTCACCTACCGGCGCAACAACTTCCGCCGGGCCGTCCACCTCGACTTCACCGAGGAACCCCGCCTCGACGGATCGGTCGCCGCGTTCGAGGTGATCGTGCCGCCCGGGGAGGCCTGGACGACCTGCCTCCAGGTGACGCTCGTCATCGACGACGCCCCCGTGTCCCCTAGGTACCGCTGCGGCGAGCCCGTCGAGCGCGCCGCCCCGATCGAACGGCTGGAGGAGTGGCGGGAACGGCTGCCCACGGTGACCACCGACCACGACTGGTTCCGGGCGCTGGTCGGGCGCAGCGGCGACGACCTCGCCGCCCTGCGGATCTTCGACCCCGACCACCCGGAACGGGCGGTGGTGGCGGCCGGTGCCCCGTGGTTCATGACCCTCTTCGGCCGCGACTCGTTGATCACGAGCTGGATGGCGATGATCATCGACCCCGACCTCGCGCTCGGCACCCTCCAGACGCTGGCCCGGTTCCAGGGGGAGAAGGAGGACCCCCTGACCGAGGAGGAGCCCGGACGGATCCTCCACGAGATGCGCTTCGGCGAGACGGCCGAGCTCTCCCTCGGCTCCGGCAACATCTACTACGGCACCGTCGACGCCACGCCGCTGTTCGTGATGCTGCTCGGCGAGCTGCGGCGCTGGGGGATACGTCCCGACGAGGTCGACGCTCTCCTGCCCGCCGCCGACCGGGCCCTCGAGTGGATCGACACCTACGGCGACCGCGACGGCGACGGCTACGTCGAGTACCGGCGCACCAGCGACCGAGGCCTGCGCAACCAGGGCTGGAAGGACTCCTGGGACGGCGTGCGCTTCGCCGACGGCCGCCTGCCGGAGACGCCCGTCGCCCTGTGCGAGGTGCAGGGCTACGTGTACGCCGCGCTGCTCGCGCGGTCGCGCTTCGCCGAGGAGGCCGGCGACGCCGACACCGCGACGCGGCTCGCCGACCGGGCCGCCGGGCTCAAGGCCCGCTTCAACCGCGACTTCTGGCTGGAGGACCGGGGCTGGTTCGCGATGGGCCTCGACGCCGACAAGGCCCCGATCGACGCGCTGGCCTCCAACATGGGGCACTGCCTCTGGACCGGGATCGTCGACGCCGACAAGGCCGAGCGCGTGGCCCGGCGCCTCCTCTCCGACGACATGTTCACCGGCTGGGGCGTGCGCACCCTCGCCGCCTCGATGACCGGCTACAACCCGATCAGCTACCACTGCGGCAGCGTGTGGCCTCACGACAACGCGATCGTCGCCGCCGGCCTCATGCGCTACGGCTTCGTGGAGGAGACCCACCGGATACTCGAGGGGATGATCGACGCCGCGGCGTCGTTCGGGCTGCGGCTGCCGGAGCTGTTCGCCGGCCTGCCGCGGCGGGAGCTCGGCTTCCCGGTCGGCTACCCCACGTCGTGCTCGCCGCAGGCGTGGGCCACGGCCTCGCCGCTGCTGTTCCTGCGGACGATGCTGCGCTTCCAGCCCGACCTCCGCCGCGGGAGGCTCACCGTCGACCCGGTGATCCCCGGCTGGATCGGCCGCCTCCGGCTCGACGGGCTGCCCATCCTCGACGGAAGCCTCTCGCTCGATCTCGAGGGCGAGTCGTGCGCCGTGGTGTCCGCGCCGCCCGGTCTCGAGGTCGTCTGCGGGGGCCGGCCGGCAACCCGCCCGTGACGGGCTGACGACCGGCGTTCAGTCGCCGCCGGTCGGCGCGGTGGCGGCCACGGCCGCCGCGTCGTCGAGGCTCGCCTTCAGGGCGCGGTAGATCGCGTCGGGGGTCAGGACCCCCACGAAGGCGTCGCCGTCGACCACCGCCACCCAGCCGTAGTCGGTGAGGAGCATCGACGCCAGAGCGCGCTCCAGGGAGCCGTCGAGCGGGACCCATGCCTCCACCCGCTCGAGCCGGTCGACGACGGTGCCGTCGCCGCCCGCGGCCGCGGCCCGCACGTGACCCCTCAGCGCGCCCCGGGCGTCGGTGACGGCCACCCAGCGGGCTTCGGTCCGCTCCATCACCGCCCGGGCCTGCTCGAGGGTGTCGTCGGGTCCCACCGTGGGCGGGTGCTCGAGCAGCACCGGGTCGATGGGCGTGACCTTCAGGCGCTTGAGCCCCCGGTCGGGGCCGACGAAGTCGGCGACCATCGGACTCGCCGGGTTCCCGAGGACCTCGGCGGGCGTGTCGTACTGCGCCAGCACCCCGCCCACGTCGAGGATCGCGATGCGGTCGCCCATCTTGACCGCCTCCTCGATGTCGTGGGTGACGAACACCACCGTCTTGCGGACGCCGTCCTGGAGGCGCAGGAACTCGTCCTGGAGACGGGTGCGGGTGACGGGATCGATGGCGCCGAACGGTTCGTCCATCAGGAGCACGGGCGGATCCGCGGCGAGCGCGCGCGCCACGCCCACCCGCTGTCGCTGCCCGCCCGAGAGCTGGGCCGGGTAGCGCCCGCGGTACTCCGACGGCTCCAGGCCGACCAGGTCGAGCAGCTCGTCGACGCGGGACGAGATCCGGGCCTTCTTCCAGCCGAGCAGCGACGGGACGGTGCCCACGTTGGCGGCGATGGTCTGGTGGGGGAACAGGCCGACCTGCTGGATCACGTAGCCGACGTGGCGGCGCAGCTCGACCGGGTCGGCGTCGGTGACGTCGGCGCCGTCGAGGAAGATCCGGCCCGACGTGGGCTCGACCAGGCGGTTGATCATCCGCAGCGTGGTCGTCTTCCCGCAGCCCGACGGCCCGACCAGAACGCAGACCTCGCCGCGCCGGACCTCGAGGTCGAGGGAGTGCACGGCCACCGTCCCGTTCGGGTAGCGCTTGGAGACGGCCTCGAGTCGGATCATGCGAGCGCTCCTCCGGCGGGTCCGCGGTCGGGGCCCTCGGGCCCGGCGGCACGAGCCGGGGTCGGGGACGGGTCGGGAACGCCACCACGGTACCGGCGCCGGTCCGGCCGGGGCGCGGCGACGGTACGGTGAGGCCGTGAGCCTCGTGTCGGCGGCCTACGACGGCGGCGCCCTGCTCGACTGGTCGTGGGTCGCCGACCACACCGACGAGATCTGGTTCCGTACCCGCGAGCATCTGGCCCTCACCGGTTGGGCGGTGCTGCTCGGAATCCTGATCGCGCTGCCGCTGGCCGTGCTGGTGCAACGCCGCCGGCGCCTCCTCGGGCCCGTCCTCGCCGGCACCGGTGTGCTCTACACGATCCCGTCGCTGGCCGCGTTCGCCCTCCTCCTGCCGTTCACCGGCCTGTCGCCGGCCACGGCGGTCATCCCGCTGACCACCTACACGCTGCTGATCCTGGTGCGGAACGTGGTGACCGGGCTCGACGGGGTGGCACCCGAGGTGCGGGAGGCCGCCACCGGCATGGGCTACGGGCCGTGGCGGCGGCTCGCGGCGGTGGAGCTGCCGCTGGCGCTGCCGGCCGCGATCGCCGGGGTGCGGATCGCGACGGTGACGACGATCGGCATGGTTCCCGTGGCGGCCCTGGTGGGGCAGGGCGGCCTGGGTGCCCTCATGCTCGACGGCTTCGACCGCGACTTCCAGACCCCGCTCACGGTCGGGATCGTCCTCACGGTGGCCCTGGCGGTGGCCGCCGACGCGCTGCTCCTCGGGGTGCAGCGCGTCGCGACGCCGTGGTCGCGGCGGGCGGCGGTCTGACCGTGGGCTTCCTCGGCGGCGTGGTCGACTGGCTCACCGACCCGGCCCACTGGTCGGGCGCCGAGGGGATCCCGCACCTGGTCTGGCAGCACGTCCAGATCTCGGTCATCTCGGTCGTGGCGGCCCTCGTGCTGGCGCTGCCCGCGGGCCTCGTGCTGGGCCACCTCCGCCGCGGCGGGTTCGTGGCCGTCAACCTCTCGAACGTCGGGCGGGCCCTGCCCGCCATCGCCATCCTCCTGATCGCGGTCCTGCGCTTCGGGATCGGGGCTCCG
>JADLDD010000034.1 GCA_020846855.1 Acidimicrobiia bacterium
GGTGACAACACGGAGATGTCGGTGCAGCTCGGCAAGCCGATCGCGATGGAGGAGGGCCTGCGCTTCGCGATCCGTGAGGGTGGCCGCACCGTCGGCGCCGGCCGCGTCACCAAGATCAACAAGTAGCCCCGGACCCGATCGTCGCGACGAGGCGTACCCCGGCGGGCGAACCCCCGGCGGGACTCGCCTCGGGGCGGCGGCCGGAGCGCAGCGGAGGCCGCTCGCCGCGTAGCGAGCGAGGCGGATGGAGCCCGGCCGGAGGCCGGGCGGAAGTAGCCGAGCGGAAGCGAAGCAAGGGATCATGAGCCCGGCCGGAGGCCGGGCGGAAGTAGCCGAGCGGAAGCGAAGCAAGGGATCATGGAGGTCGGCCGGAGGCCGACCGGAAGTAGCGGAGCGGAAGCGGAGCAATAAGACATGCCTCAGAAGATCCGTATTCGGCTCAAGGCCTACGACCACGAGGTCGTGGACCAGTCGACCAAGAAGATCGTCGAGACGGTGGTCCGGACCGGCGCGTCGGTCCGGGGGCCGGTGCCCCTCCCGACGGAGATCCACCGGTACTGCGTGGTGCGGGGCCCGCACGTCGACAAGGACTCTCGCGAGCACTTCGAGATGCGCGTGCACAAGCGCCTCATCGACATCGTCGAGCCGGCCGGCAAGACGGTCGAGTCGCTCCAGCGCCTCGACCTCCCCGCCGGCGTCGACATCGAGATCAAGCTCCAGCAGGTGTGACGGGCCCCACCGGTCGACTTGAGCGGCCGGTGGGCACCCGCTAACGTGAACCGGCCGCGCAGACGCCTCTGCGCACTCAACCGACGTCCGTGAGGGCCCCGGGCCGTCCGGTGCACCGCACCGGGGGGCCACGACCGGGGAACCGCACGGCACAACCGAAGCCGCTCCGCCGGACCGAGTCCGTGCGGAGCGTTCGCGTGAGAGCCCGGCGGCGGCCGGTGCCCGCGCCTCCCGGCGAGGAACACGGCGGCCGAGGCCGCCCGACTAGGAGTCGACGCTTTAGCCATGGCTGCCAAGGGGATCCTGGGGCGCAAGGTGGGGATGACCCAGGTCTGGGATTCGTCCAACCGGGCCGTGCCGGTGACGGTCATCCAGGCCGGGCCGTGCCGGGTCGTGCAGCTCAAGACTCCCGAGCGCGACGGCTACGCGGCGGTCCAGCTCGCCTTCGGCGAGACCAAGGCCTCCCGGCTCAGCAAGCCCGAGCTGGGCCACCTCAAGGCTTCGCACTCCGAGCCCGTCCGCCATCTCGCCGAGCTGAGGGTCTCCGACCTCGCCGGCTTCGAGGTGGGGCAGGTGCTCAAGGCCGACACCTTCGAGGCCGGGGAGCGGGTCGACGTGACCGGCATCTCCAAGGGCAAGGGGTTCGCGGGCGTGATGAAGCGGCACAACTTCGCCGGCCAGGGCGCCTCCCACGGCAACCACAAGAAGCACCGGGCGCCGGGTTCCATCGGGGCGTGCGCCACCCCGGCCCGGGTGTTCAAGGGCATGCGGATGGCGGGCCAGCACGGCAACCAGCGCGTCACCACCCTGAACCTCGAGGTGGTGGAGGGCGACGCCGAGCGCGGCCTGATCCTCGTGCGCGGCGCCGTCCCCGGACCCAACGGCGGGCTGGTGTTCCTCCGGAGCTCGGTGAAGGCGGGAGCCCGATGAGCGACGTCGACCTGAAGAGCGCGCAGGGCGCCACCGTGGGGAAGGTCGATCTCCCCGACGACCTCTTCGGCATCGAGCCCAATGTCGCCGTGATGCACCAGGTGGTCACGGCCCAGCTCGCCGCGGCCCGCGCCGGGACCCACAGCACCCTCACGAGGGCCGAGGTGGCCGGCGGGGGGGCGAAGCCGTGGCGCCAGAAGGGCACCGGCCGGGCCCGCCAGGGGTCGATCCGGTCGCCCCAGTGGCGCGGCGGCGGGATCGCCCACGGTCCCAAGCCCCGCGACTACTCGCAGCGCACCCCGAAGAAGATGGTCCGGCTCGCCCTGCGCTCGGCGCTCTCCGATCGTGCGGCGGAGGGCAAGGTGCTGGTCGTCGACTCGTGGGGCATCGACACCCCGCGCACCAAGGACGCCAAGGCGATCCTCGGGGCGCTGGGGCTGGCGCCCGCGGGCGAGCGGCCGCCCCGCGTGCTCCTCGTGGTCGGGCGCTCCGAGGAGGCGGTCTGGAAGTCGTTCCGCAACCTCGGTGAGCGGGTGCAGCTGGTGCTGCCCGAGGAGCTCAACACCTACGACGTCCTCGTCAACGACCACCTCGTGTTCAGCTCCGCCACTCTCGAGGCCGTGACCGCCCGGCTGGGCGCGACGGCCGCCGGCCGGGCCGGCGCAGGTCAGGAGGACGCATCGTGATCGTCCGTGATCCCCGCGACGTGGTCATCCGGCCGGTGGTGTCGGAGAAGTCCTACGCCGCGATCGACGCCAACGTCTACACGTTCGTGGTACGCGCCGACGCCAACAAGGTCGAGGTCCGCCAGGCCGTCGAGGCGATCTTCAACGTGAAGGTCGTGAACGTGAACACCCTCAACCGGCAGGGCAAGCGCCGCCGCAACCGCCGCACCGGCGGCTGGGGCTCGCGGCCGGGCCACAAGAGGGCCATCGTCACCCTCGCCGAGGGCGACAGCATCGAGATCTTCGGGGGCTGAGGATGGCGATCCGCAAGCGCAAGCCCACCAGTGCCGGTCGCCGGTTCCAGACCGTCTCCGACTTCTCCGACATCACCCGGGCGCGGCCCGAGAAGTCGCTGACGGTCCCCAAGCCGTCGACCGGCGGCCGCAACGTGCACGGCCGCAAGACCTCCCGGCACCGCGGCGGCGGGCACAAGCAGCGGTACCGCATCGTCGACTTCCGTCGCGACAAGGACGGCGTCCCCGCCAAGGTGGCGTCGATCGAGTACGACCCGAACCGCAACGCGCGGATCGCGCTGCTGCACTACCGCGACGGCGAGAAGCGGTACATCCTCGCCCCGGCGGGCGTCCAGGTCGGCGACATGCTCCAGAGCGGCCAGGGCGCCGAGATCCGTCCCGGCAACGCGCTGCCCCTTCGCTTCATCCCCGTCGGCACGACCGTGCACAACGTGGAGCTCAAGCCCGGTGCGGGCGGGAAGATCGCGCGGGGCGCCGGGGCGTCGGTGCAGCTCGTCGCCAAGGAAGGCGCCTACGCCACGCTGCGGTTGCCCTCCACCGAGCGGCGCCGGGTCCCGATCGACTGCCGGGCGACGGTGGGCGAGGTCGGCAACGCCGAGGCCGCGCTCGTGTCGTGGGGGAAGGCCGGGCGCAACCGGTGGCGCGGTCGCCGCCCCCAGACCCGCGGTGTCGCCATGAACCCGGTCGACCACCCGCTGGGCGGCGGCGAGGGCAAGAGCTCCGGTGGCCGCCACCCCGTGTCGCCGTGGGGCAAGCCCGAGGGCCGGACCCGCAAGAAGGGCAAGGCCTCCGACCAGTTGATCATTCGCCGTCGCCGCGCCCGCGGTGCCCGGAGGTAGCCGTCCATGCCGCGAAGCCTGAAGAAGGGTCCGTTCGTCGACGAGCACCTGCGGGTGAAGGTCGAGCGGATGAACGAGGCCAACGAGCGCCGCGTCATCCGCACGTGGTCGCGTCGCTCGACGATCACGCCCGAGATGGTGGGCCACACCCTCGCGGTCCACGACGGCCGCAAGCACGTCCCGGTGTACATCAGCGAGGCGATGGTCGGGCACAAGCTCGGCGAGTTCGCCCCCACCCGCACGTTCCGGTACCACGCGGGGCAAGAGCGCTCGGGGCGCAGGTGACGATCGATGCCTGAAGCCCGCGCCACGCTCCGGTACTCGGGTACCGCGCCCTCGAAGGTCCGCCAGGTCCTCGACCTGGTCCGGGGCCTCGACGTCGAGACGGCCCGCCGCACCCTGCGCTTCTCCGAGCGCGGCGCGGTGGTGGAGGTCATGAAGCTCCTCGACTCGGCGATCGCCAACGCCGAGCACAACGCGAGCATCCCCGCCGACGAGCTGTTCGTCTCGCGGGCGTACGCCGACGAGGGGCCGACCCTGCGCCGGTTCCGGCCCCGTGCCCGGGGCCGGGCCACCCGTATCCGCAAGCGCACCAGCCACATCACGATCGTCGTGGCCCGCTACTCCGACGACGAGCTCCAGGAGCGGCGCCGCCGCGGACCGGCGGGCGGCACCGCCGATCGCCGCCGCCGGCTGGCCCGTCGCCGGGAGGCCGCCCGGGAGGCGCGCGAGCAGCAGGCCCGCGACCACGACCACGACGACGAGCAGGACCACGATGAGGAGCGCGAGGCCGCACCCGCGGAGGCCGGGAACGGGTCCGGCGATCCGGCGGCCGGGGAGGGCGCTCCCGACGCCGCGGTCGAGGCGGAGGCCGACGGCCCGGCGGAGGCCGCGGCCGGCGACGATGACGGTGCCGATCGGGGCGAAGGCGCCGACGACGACGGCGAGAGGGCCGAGTAGATGGGTCAGAAGGTCAACCCGTACGGGTTCCGGCTCGGTGTGACCACCGACTGGAAGTCGCGGTGGTTCGCCGAGAAGGGCGAGTACACCGAGGCGCTGGTCGAGGACTGGAAGATCCGCGACTACCTGCGCAACCAGCTCCTGCGCGCCGCGGTCAGCCGCATCGAGATCGAGCGCACGCGTGACCGGCTCCGCGTCGACGTGTACACGGCCCGCCCCGGCATCGTGATCGGCCGCAAGGGTGCCGAGGCCGACCGCCTCCGGTCGGGGCTCCACAAGATCACCGGCAACCCGAAGATCCACTTCAACATCCAGGAGATCAAGCAGGCCGAGACCGACGCCACCCTCATCGCCCAGGGGGTCGCCGACCAGCTTGCCGGCCGGGTGGCGTTCCGCCGGGCGATGAAGCGTGCGGTGCAGACGGCCATGAAGGCCGGAGCCCTCGGCATCCGGGTGCAATGCGGCGGCCGCCTCGGCGGCGCCGAGATGTCGCGCAAGGAGTGGTACCGGGAGGGGCGCGTCCCGCTGCACACCCTCCGGGCCGACATCGACTACGGCCAGGCCGAGGCGCGCACCACCTTCGGGCGCATCGGCGTGAAGGTCTGGATCTACAAGGGCGACATCCTCCCGTACCGCACGGCCGCCGAGGACAAGATCGCCAAGGAGGCGGCCATGGCCGTCGGCGAGACCTCGGGAACCGGGGCGCCCCGCCGGGTCATCAGCGCCGGCGGTGGCCGGCGGCGTCCCGCGGAGTCGGCGGAGCCCGCGGCCGGTGCCGCGTCGGCCGAGGAGATCGAGGCCGCTCCCGTCGTCAAGGAGGCCGACCCCGAGCTCGAGAGGCTCCTCGCCGAGGAGGAGGAGATCGAGCGCCGCACCCGCACCCACCACGAGACGCCCAAGTTCCACGGCGACGACGACTGAGCCCGCCCCCGACCTGCACCACGCCGCGACCGACGAGGACCCGACGCCATGCTGATGCCCAAGAAGATCCGCCACCGCAAGGTGCAGCGCGGCCGCATGGGCGGTACCGCCAAGGGCGGCACCAAGGTGAACTTCGGCGACTACGGGATCCAGGCTCTCGAGCCGGGGTGGGTCACCAACCGCCAGATCGAGGCCGCCCGTATCGCGATGACGCGCTACATCAAGCGTGGCGGCAAGGTCTGGATCAACGTCTTCCCCGACAAGCCCGTCACCCAGAAGCCGGCCGAGACCCGCATGGGTTCGGGCAAGGGGAACCCCGAGCACTGGGTCGCGGTCGTGAAGCCCGGCCGCGTGCTCTTCGAGCTCTCGGGCGTGCCCGAGCCCACGGCCCGGGAGGCGATGCGCCTGGCGATGCACAAGCTGCCGGTGCGGTCGCGCTTCGTGGTGCGCCAGGAGGAGGCGTGATGGCCCGCGCGACGGCGCCCCTGCGGGAGCTCGACGACTCCGAGCTGATCCGGCGACTGGCGGAGGCCAAGGAGGAGCACTTCAACCTCCGCTTCCAGCACGCCACCGGTCAGCTCGACAACACGCGGCGGCTCGGCCAGGTCCGCCGCGAGATCGCGCGGGTCCGCACCCTCCTGCGCGAACGGGAGATCGCGGCGGCCGAGGCCGTCGCCGAGGAGCGCAACGATGGCTGAGAACAGCGCCGCCGACGACGGGACGCGGCCCAACGCCCGCAAGGTGCGCGAGGGCCTGGTGGTCTCGGCACGCATGGACAAGACGGTCGTGGTGGCCGTGATCGACCGGGTCCAGCACCGCCGCTACCGCAAGACCCTCCAGCGCACCTCCCGGCTCTACGCCCACGACGAGGCCAACGACCTGCGCGAGGGCGACCGGGTGCGCATCGCCGAGACCCGTCCCCTGTCCCGCCAGAAGCGGTGGCGGGTGGTCGAGGTCCTGGAACGGGCCCGCTAGCGGCGACCGAGAAGGCAGCAGTCCGATGATCCAGCAGGAGAGCAGGCTCAAGGTCGCCGACAACTCCGGCGCCCGGGAGGTCCTGTGCATCAAGGTGCTCGGGGGCACCCGGCGGCGATACGCCGGGATCGGCGACGTCTTCGTCGCCACGGTCAAGGAGGCCGTCCCCGGCGCGGCGGTGAAGAAGGGCGACGTCGTCAAGTGCGTCGTGGTCCGGACCAAGAAGGAGCGTCGCCGGCCCGACGGCAGCTACATCCGCTTCGACGAGAACGCCGCCGTGCTCATCAACGACCAGTTGCAACCCCGCGGGACCCGCATCTTCGGGCCCGTCGGGCGCGAGCTGCGCGACCGCCGCTTCATGCGCATCGTGTCGCTCGCACCGGAGGTTCTGTGATGAAGATCAAGAAGGGCGACCGGGTGCACGTGATCGCCGGCAAGGACGTCGGCAAGGAGGGCGACGTCATGCGCGTCCTGCCCGAGCGCGACCGCGTGATCGTCGACGGCGTCAACGTGGTCAAGCGCCACCAGAAGGCCCGGTCGGCCACCGAGCCGGGTGGGATCATCGAGAAGGACATGCCGGTGCACGTGTCCAACGTGGCGCTCGTGTGCTCGAAGTGCGGACCGACCCGGGTCGGGTACCGCGTCGAGGACGGCGACAAGACACGCGTGTGCCGCAAGTGCGGGAAGGCCCTCTGATGGCGGCCCGGCTAAAGGAGCGCTACCGCGCCGAGATCGCCCCGCGCCTGCGCGAGGAGCTCTCGCTCGACAACGTGATGCAGGTCCCGGCGATCGCCAAGATCGTCCTGAACTGCGGGGTCGGGCGGGCCACCCAGCAGGCGTCGCTCCTCGACGGCGCGGTCGCCGACCTCACCGTGATCTCGGGCCAGAAGCCGCTGGTCACCAAGGCCAAGAAGTCGATCGCCGGCTTCAAGCTGCGCGAGGGCAACGCCATCGGGGCCAAGGTCACGCTCCGGGGCGACCGGATGTGGGAGTTCTACGACCGGCTCGTGAGCCTGGCGATCCCCCGCATCCGCGACTTCCGCGGCCTCGACCCCGACGCGTTCGACGGCCACGGCAACTACACGTTCGGGATCACCGAGCAGTTGATCTTCCCCGAGATCGACTACGACAAGATCGACGCCGTCCGGGGCATGAACATCACGATCGTCACCACCGCCCGCTCCGACGAGGAAGGGCGAGCGCTCCTGCGGGCGCTCGGGTTCCCGTTCCGTCGGCCGGGCACGAGCCAGGGGTAGTCGATGGCGAAGAAGGCACTCGTCAACAAGCAGCAGCGGGCACCGAAGTTCTCGGCGCGGGCCTACACCCGTTGCCGGCGCTGCGGCCGCGCGCGCTCGGTGTACCGCAAGTTCGGCCTCTGCCGGATCTGCCTGCGCGAGCTGGTCCACGCCGGTGAGGTGCCGGGCGTGACGAAGGCCTCGTGGTGAGGGGGCGGCCATGAGCATGACCGACCCCATCGCCGACATGCTGACCCGGCTCCGCAACGGCAACACCGCCTTCCACGACGAGGTGAACATGCCGTCGTCGAAGCTCAAGGAGGCGCTGGCCCAGATCCTCGTCCGCGAGGGCTACATCGAGGGCTTCGAGGTCTCCGACGACGACGCCCGCCCCGGCCGCCGGCTCACGCTCAAGCTCAAGTACACCACCGACCGCCGGCGCACGATCTCGGGGATCAAGAGGGTGTCGAAGCCCGGCCTGCGCGTCTACCTGAAGGCCGACGGCGTCCCCCGCGTGCTCGGCGGCATGGGCATCGCCGTCCTCTCCACCAACCAGGGCCTCATGACCGACCGCGAGGCGCGCTCGCGCCACGTCGGCGGTGAGGTCCTCTGCCAGGTCTGGTAGCCCGACATGTCCCGAATCGGAAAGCAGCCCGTCCCGGTGCCGGCCTCCGTCGAGGTCACCCTCGGCGCCGGCCGCGTCGCGGCCAAGGGGCCCCAGGGGTCGCTCGACCTCGAGATCCCCGAGGGCATCACCGTCACCCGCGACGGCGACGACCTGCTCGTGGCCCGGCCCGACGACCAGCGCCACCACCGGGCCCTCCACGGGCTCACCCGGTCCCTGATCAACAACATGGTGGTCGGGGTCTCGGAGGGCTTCGCCCGGGAGCTCGAGATCGTGGGCGTCGGGTACCGGGCGATCGCCCAGGGGCCCGGAAAGCTCGAGATCCAGGTCGGGTACTCGCACCCCGTGTCCGTGGAGGCACCCGAGGGGATCGCGTTCGAGGTGCCGACCCCGACCCGCATCGTGGTCCGGGGCCACGACAAGCAGCTGGTCGGCCAGGTCGCCGCCAACATCCGCAAGATCCGCAAGCCCGAGCCCTACAAGGGCAAGGGCATCCGTTACGCCGGCGAGCGCGTCCTGCGCAAGGCCGGGAAGTCAGCCAAGTAGCCGATCATCCGGGGATCAGCGATGAACGCATCCAAGACCGACGCCCGGGGCCGGCGCCACCGCCGGGTCCGCAAGAAGGTGCAGGGGACGGCCGAGCGGCCGCGGCTCGCCGTCTTCCGCTCGAACCGTCACATCTACGCCCAGGTCATCGACGACACCTCGGGCCGGACGCTGGCCGCGGCCTCCACCATGGAGGCGGACCTGCGCCAGGGCCGGACCGGCACCGTGGAGGCGGCGTCGAAGGTCGGGCGCCTCGTGGGCGAGCGTGCCGTCGCGGCCGGTGTCACCGCCGTGGTCTTCGACCGGGGCGGCTACCGCTACCACGGCCGCGTCGCCGGTGTCGCCGGCGCCGCCCGCGACGCCGGCCTGAAGTTCTAGGAGCAGAGAGCCATGCCCGAGGGTCAGCTTGAAGAGCGCGTGATCGCGATCAACCGGGTCGCCAAGGTGGTGAAGGGCGGCCGGCGGTTCTCGTTCACCGCGCTCGTGGTCGTCGGCGACGGCAACGGCAAGGTCGGCCTCGGCTACGGCAAGGCCAAGGAGGTGCCGGCCGCCATCCAGAAGGGGATGGAGGAGGCCCGCAAGAACATGTTCCCCGTGCCGCTGGCCGGGACCACCGTCACCCACGAGATCATCGGTCGCCAGGACTCCGCCCGGGTGCTCATCAAGCCCGCGGCGCCCGGTACCGGTGTCATCGCGGGTGGAGCGGCCCGCGCCATCCTCGAGGCGGCGGGCATCAACGACGTGCTGGCCAAGTCGCTCGGCTCGGCGAACGTGATCAACGTGTCCCGGGCCACCATCGACGGCCTCCGCTCCCTGCGCCGCCCCGACGACGTGGCCCGGCTCCGGGGCAAGTCCGACGAGGAGGTCTCCTCGGCGGGGATGCTGCGGGCCTACCGGGCCCGCCAGGCCGGTCCCACCGAGATGGTGGAGGTGCGGTGATGGCCCGGCTCCGGGTGACCCAGGTCCGCTCCGCCATAGGTACCAAGCCCAAGACCCGCGGTACCCTGCGGGCCCTCGGGCTGCGCCGCATCGGCCGCACCGTCGAGCACGAGGACCGTCCGGAGATCCGGGGGATGCTGGCCCGCGTGCCCCACCTCGTGACGGTCGAGGAGATCAACTGATGAAGATCCACGACCTGGCCCCGGCTCCCGGCTCCCGGCGCCCCCCGAAGCGGGTCGGCCGCGGCATCGCGGGCAAGGGCGGCAAGACGGCCGGCCGCGGCACCAAGGGCCAGGGCGCCCGCAACAACGTGAAGCCCGGCTTCGAGGGTGGCCAGACGCCCCTGCACCGGCGTACGCCGAAGGCGAAGGGGTTCAACAACCCGTTCCGGGTCGAGTACGTGGTCATCAACCTCGACGCCCTCGACGCCTTCGAGTCCGGCGCCGAGGTCGACCCGGGCGTCCTGCGCACGCGCGGGCTCGTGGCCAAGCGGGGGTTCGTGAAGGTCCTCGGCGGCGGCGAGATCGGCAAGCCCCTCACCGTCCGGGCCCACGCCTTCTCGGCGAGCGCCCGCCGGGCGATCGAGGCGGCCGGCGGCAGTGTCGAGATCGTGCCCCTGCCCCACGGCGACCGCCGCCCGCCGGCGCGCGGGAACGCGCTCACCAACCGGTAGGCTCGCGGGCCTGCGCATCGGAGGTCGCGCCCCGGAATGCTGTCCCGCCTCTTCAACATCGTCCGGGTGCCGGACCTTCGCAAGAAGGTCTTCTTCACCCTGTTCATCATCGCCGTGTACCGGGTGGGTTGCCACATCCCGGTGCCGTTCGTCGACTTCAGCGCCATCAAGCAGCTCAAGAACCTCGCCGACAGCAACGGAGTGGTCGGCTTCCTCGACCTGTTCTCGGGTGGCGCGATCACCTCGGTCGCCGTGTTCTTCCTCGGCATCATGCCGTACATCACGGCGTCGATCATCATGCAGCTCCTCGGGGTGGTGATCCCCAAGCTCGAGGAGTGGCAGAACGAGGGTCAGGTCGGCCAGAAGAAGATCACGCAGTGGACCCGGTACCTCACGATCGCGCTGTCGATCATCCAGTCCACCGGCTTCGTCTACGCCCTGCACCAGGGCAACGGAGGCCTGCTCGGGATCGCCGGCCTGCCGGAGGGCACCGACCTGATCCCCAACTTCGGCGCCTACCGGGCCGCGATGATCGTCCTCACGTGGACGGCCGGATCGGCGATGGTGATGTGGCTCGGCGAGCTCATCACCCAGCGCGGGGTCGGCAACGGGATGTCGTTGCTGATCTTCGCGGCGGTCGTGTCCCGGCTGCCGTCGCAGGGTGGCCTTCTGTTCTCCCAGGGCGGCAAGCTCCAGTTCGCGTTCTTCATCCTCATCGGCCTGGCGATGATCGTGGCGATCGTGTTCGTCGAGTCGGGGCAGCGGCGGATCCCGGTCCAGTTCGCCAAACGGGTGGTGGGCCGGCGCATGTACGGCGGCCAGACCACGTACATACCTCTCAAGGTGAACCAGTCGGGTGTGATCCCGCCGATCTTCGCGAGCTCGATCCTGGCCTTCCCCGCGCTGATCGCCACGGTGGTCCACTGGGAGAGCTTCCAGAACTTCGTCAACGACCACCTGGTCAACAGCCAGGGGTGGTTCTACATCAGCGCCTACTTCATCCTGATCATCTTCTTCGCGTACTTCTACACGGCGATCGCGTTCAACCCCGCCCAGCAGGCCGACATCATCCGCAAGCAGGGCGGCTTCATCCCCGGGATCCGTCCCGGGCCCCCGACCGAGCGCTACCTCACGAAGGTGCTCAACCGCATCAACCTCCCGGGCTCGTTGTTCCTGGCCGCGGTCGCGGTGATGCCCCTCGTGATGTTCGCGTTGTGGGGGATCCAGCAGTTCCCCTTCGGCGGGGTCGCGATCCTCATCACCGTCGGGGTCGCGCTGGAGACCATGAAGCAGGTCGACAGCCAGCTCATGATGCGCAACTACGAGGGATTCCTCGCCTGAGGATGCCGGAGGTCGGGGTGCGGGTCGTCGTCCTCGGAAAGCAGGGTGCCGGAAAGGGCACCCAGTCCCAGCGGCTCGCGGCGCGCTTCGGGGTGCAGCACCTGTCGACCGGCGACCTCTTCCGTGAGGCGGCACGCCGCGGGACCGCCGACGGTCGCGAGGCCCAGCGCTACATGGACACCGGAGAGCTCGTCCCCGACGACATCGTGGTCGGTGTCGTCCGCGACCAGCTCGAGGACAACGGGCTGCTCGGGCGGGGCTTCGTCTTCGACGGCTTCCCGCGCACCCTCGTCCAGGCCCGGGCCCTCGACGGCGTCCTGTCGGCGCACCGGCGCCCGCTGCACGCGGCGGTGCACCTGGCCGTACCGACCGAGGAGGTCCTCGATCGGCTCGCCGGTCGCCGGGTGTGCGAGACGTGCGGAGCCGTGTACCACGTGAACCTGCCGCCCAAGCACGACTGGGTCTGCGACCTCGACGGGGGGCCGGTCGTGCAACGCGACGACGACACCGAGCCGGCGATCATGCGGCGCCTCGAGCTCTACGAGGAGGTGACCGTGCCCATCCTCGACTACTACCGCGGGGAGGGGATCCTCCTCGACGTCGACGGCGTGGGCGACGGCGACGAGGTGTTCGAGCGCATGGTGGAAGGCGTCGAGGCGCGGCTCTCGCCGTCGCCGTCGTAGTGATCTCCGCAGGGCCGCGTTCCCCGTCCGGGTGAAGCTCCGCAAGACCCCCGACGAGATCGCCTGCATGAGGCGGGCCGGGCGGGTGGTGGCCGAGATGCACGAGGCGTGCACGCTCGCGGCCCGAGCGGGAGCGTCGACCGCCGACCTCGACCGGGCGGCCCGCGACGTCCTCGAGCGCCGGGGCGCCCGATCCAACTTCCTCGGCTACCACGGCTTCCCGGCGGTCGTGTGCACGTCGCGCAACGCGGTCGTCGTCCACGGGATCCCCGACGACGGCGAACGGCTCGAGGACGGCGACATCGTGTCGATCGACTGTGGCGCGATCGTCGACGGGTGGCACGCCGACGCCGCGTTGACCGTCGCCGTCGGCGATGTCGACGACCTGTCCCGGCGCCTCCTCGCGGCCACCCGTGAGGCCCTGGAGCGGGCGATCGACCGGATGGTCGTCGACGGTCGGATGTCGGACATCGGCGCGGCGGTGCAGGAGACGGCGGAGCGGGCCGGCTTCAGGGTCGTCCGCGACTACGTCGGGCACGGCATCGGGACCGAGATGCACGAGGAGCCGCCCGTTCCCAACCATGGGCCGGCGGGCCGGGGCATGCGGCTCCGGGACGGGATGGTCCTGGCGGTGGAGCCCATGGTGAGCGCCGGGGCCGCCACGACCCGGGTCCTCGGCGACGGGTGGACGGTGGTGACGTCGGACGGGGGCCGATCCGCGCACTTCGAGCACACGGTCGCGATCACGCCCGAGGGTCCCCTCGTCCTCACGGTCCCGTGAGGCGTCGCCCGGGCCCGCCTCCCGCCCCGGATTTCCGCGCCTCACCCGGTGCGTGTAACCTGATCGGTCGGCCCGGTCGCCCCAGGTGCCCCCGCGTCACCCTGTCCTGCGGTGTGGCGCCCGGTGCAGCGGAGGCAGTTCGGCCGGTACGCGCCACGGTGCGGGCCGGCCGGAGCGTCGACCGGCCGGAAACGACCGTGTGACACAGGCCAGAGGGAGCGCGCCGTTACCAAGCCGAAGGACGACACGATCCTCGTCGAGGGTACGGTCGTCGAGTCCTTGCCGAACGCCATGTTCAGGGTCGAGCTCGAGAACGGGCACAAGATCCTCGCGCACATCTCCGGGAAGATGCGGATGCACTACATCCGGATCCTCCCGGGCGACAAGGTCCAGGTGGAGCTCACCCCCTACGACCTGAGTCGCGGCCGCATCACCTACCGCTACCGCTGAACCCCCGGCCGCCGGCCCCCGTCCCCCGCCACGAGAGAGCAGCCGCTGTGAAGGTCCGACCTTCGGTGAAGAAGATGTGCGAGAAGTGCAAGGTGATCCGCCGGCACGGTTCGGTCCGGGTCATCTGCGAGAACCCCCGTCACAAGCAGCGCCAGGGCTAGGAGAGGAACCATGGCCCGCATCGCAGGAGTCGACATCCCCAGGGAGAAGCGGCTCGAGATATCGCTCACCTACATCTTCGGTATCGGCCGCAGCACGGCCCAGCAGGCCTGTGTGGCCACCGGGATCTCCGGCGACACGCGGGTGCGTGACCTCACCGACGACGAGGTCGCCCAGCTCCGGTCGTGGATCGACGCCAACGTGAAGGTCGAGGGTGATCTCCGCCGTGAGGTGGCGGGGCACATCAAGCGCCAGATGGAGATCGGCAGCTACCGCGGCATCCGCCACCGCCGCAACCTGCCGGTGCACGGCCAGCGGACCCGTACCAACGCCCGGACCCGCAAGGGCCCCAAGAAGACCGTCGCCGGCAAGAAGCGAGTCCGCAAGTAGCCGGCGCCGGAGCGGAGCGAGAGGGAGTCTGGTCCGAGGAAGACCCAGCGAAGAGTGGGTGCGGCAACCGACGCTCCTTGCCCGGGGCGGTGGGCGTAGCGACCGGAGGGAGCGCAGCCCACTCGCCGCGAAGCGAACGAGGCGGATGGAGCGAGCCGAAGGTGAGCGGAAGTAGCCGAGTGGGAGCGGAGCAGTGGTAGTGCGCGCGGCGACCGGAGCGGAGCGTAGGGAGTTCGCCGCGGAGCGAGCGAGGCGGATGGAGCGAGCCGAAGGTGAGCGGAAGTAGCCGAGTGGGAGCGGAGCAGAAGTAATGGCCAAGCCTGCACCGGGCGGTCGACGCCCGAGGCGCCGGGAGCGCAAGAACGTCAGCTACGGCGTGGCGCACATCAAGTCGAGCTTCAACAACACGATCGTGACCTTCGCCGATCAGCAGGGGAACACGATCTCCTGGGCGTCGGCCGGCAACGTCGGGTTCAAGGGTTCGCGCAAGTCGACGCCCTACGCCGCGCAGCAGGCCGCCGAGACGGCCGCGCGCCGGGCGATGGAGCACGGCATGCGCAAGGTCGACGTCGTGGTGAAGGGCCCGGGCTCCGGGCGCGAGACCGCGATCCGGTCGATCCAGAACGTCGGCATCGAGGTGGTGGGCATCAAGGACGTCACCCCGATCCCTCACAACGGGTGCCGCCCTCCGAAGCGGCGGAGGGTCTGATGGCGCGCTACACGGGTCCTGTCTGCCGGCTGTGCCGGCGCGAGAGGATGAAGCTGTTCCTCAAGGGTGCGAAGTGCGACACGATGAAGTGCCCGATCGAGCAGCGGCCCTACCCGCCCGGCATCCACGGCCGGGGCCGCGTCCGGGAGAGCGAGTACCTGCTCCAGCTCCGTGAGAAGCAGAAGGCCCGCCGTGTCTACGGCCTCCTCGAGAAGCAGTTCCGCACGCTCTACGAGGAGGCGAACCGCCAGAAGGGCATCACCGGCGAGAACCTGCTGCGGATGCTGGAGCTCCGCCTCGACAACGTCGTCTTCCGTTCGAACTTCGCCGCCAGCCGCAACCAGGCGCGCCAGTTCGTCCGCCACGGTCACGTGTCGGTGAACGGCCGCCGGGTGACGATCCCGTCGTATCAGGTGCGCAAGGGCGACGTGGTGGAGATGCGGGGCAAGTCGAAGTCGATGATCGTCCTGCGCCACAACCTCGACACGATCGACCGGGCCGTCCCGCAGTGGCTCGACGCGGAGCCGGCCGACGCCAAGGCGACCGTCCGCGACGAGCCGCTCCGCGAGCAGATCGACGTGCCCGTGCGTGAGCAGCTCATCGTGGAGCTGTACTCGAAGTAGCCCGGGCCCCAGTCCGAGGCCCCCTAGCAAGCCCGCCAGGAGCGATATCGAAATGCTCATCATCCAGCGCCCCGACATCGAGGCCGAGGAGCCCGAAGGCAACCTCCAGCGGTTCGTCATCGGGCCGCTCGAGCCCGGGTTCGGTCACACCCTGGGCAACAGCCTGCGCCGCGCTCTGCTCTCGTCGATCCCGGGTGCGGCCGTAACCCAGGTCCGCTTCGACGAGGCTCTCCACGAGTTCTCCACCATCCCCGGCGTCAAGGAGGACGTCACCGACATCCTGCTGAACCTCAAGGACCTGGTGCTGCGGTGCGAGGCCGACGAGCCTGTGGTCCTGCGGCTCGACAAGGCCGGGCCCGGTGAGGTGACGGCCGGCGACATCCTGACCACCGCCGACGTCGAGATCCTGAACCCCGACCTCCACGTGGCGTCGCTCAACGGCAAGGCCCGCCTGGCGCTCGACATCACCGTCGAACCGGGCCGGGGCTACGCGTCGGTCGACAAGACCAAGCGTCCCGACGCCCACATCGGCGAGATCCCGGTCGACGCGATCTTCTCCCCGGTGCGGCGCGTGGCCTTCGAGATCGAGCCGACCCGGGTCGAGCAGGCCACCAACTACGACAAGCTGACCGTCGAGGTCGAGACCGACGGCTCGATCAGCCCGGCCGAGGCGCTCGCCTCCGCTGCCGGCACCCTGGGCCGCCTGATGGACCTCATCGCCGGGCTCTCCGAGGAGCCCCAGGCCCTGGAGCTGGGAGAGGTGGCACCGGCCACGTCGGTCTCCCCCGACCTCGAGTTGCCGATCGAGGAGCTGGATCTCTCCGAGCGGCCGCGGAACTGCCTGAAGCGGGCCCGGATCGACACCATCGGCCAGCTCGTCCAGAAGACCGAGGACGACCTCCTGGCGATCACGAACTTCGGCCAGAAGTCGCTCGACGAGGTGACCCAGAAGCTCGACGAGCGCGGCCTCTCGCTGCGGGTCAAGGAGTAGGACGATGCCGGCTCCCAGGAAGGGTCCCCGCTTCGGCGGGAGCCCGTCGCACCAGCGGCTCATGATGGCGAACCTCGCCGCGCACCTGATCGCCTCGGGGGGGATCGTCACCACGGTCCCGAAGGCCAAGGCACTGCGCCCCTACACCGAGCGCCTGGTCACCAAGGCGAAGAAGGGCGGCGTGCACCGCCAGCGTCAGGTGGTGGCCCGGATCCACGACCGCGACGCCGCCCACAAGCTCTTCGCCGAGATCGGTCCGCGGTACGCGGATCGCAACGGCGGGTACCTGCGGATCCTGAAGCTGGGCCCGCGCCCCGGCGACAACGCGCCGATGGCCCGCATCGAGTTCGTCTAGACGGCTCGATCCCGGTGACGCTGTTCGACCCTCCCGGCCCGGGTGCCGGTGGAGGGGCGCGTCGCCGGCCGCCCGGGGTCCCCGGCGGGCACGGACCTCGCGACCCCGCGCCGGGCGACGCTCCGCCCGCGGCCGACGTTCCGGCCGGACCGGTCTGCCGGCTCCTGCTCGCCTACGACGGCACCGACTTCCACGGCTTCGCCGCCCAGCCGGGGATGAGGACGGTGGCGGGGGTCCTGGGCGACGCCCTGGCCCGGCACCTCCGTGGACCCGCCGCTCTGACCGTCGCCGGTCGCACCGACGCCGGTGTCCACGCCTGGGGCCAGGTGGTGTCCTTCGTCGCCCCGCCCGGGACCGAGCCGGAGCGCCTGGCGCGGGCGGTCAACTCGATGCTCGGCCCCGAGGTGGTGGTGCGCGCCGCCGCCCTCGCGCCGCCCGGGTTCGACGCCCGGCGCTCGGCCCGCTGGCGCCGGTACCGCTTCACCGTCCTCAACCGTCCGGTGCCCGATCCCTTCCGGGCCCGGTTCGAGTGGTGGGTCCCGGACCCGATCGACGTGCGGGCGCTGTACCTGGCCGCCGATCCGTTCGTCGGCGAGCACGACTTCGCGGCGTTCTGCCGGAAGGGCCCCGAGGGGACCACGACCACCCGGCGCGTGCTCGACTCGGCGTGGCGCGACCTGGGCGACGGGCGTCTGCGCTACGAGGTCCGGGCGTCCGCGTTCTGCTGGCAGATGGTCCGCTCGATGGTGGGGACCATGGTGGAGGCGGGCCGGGGACGGCGCCGGCCGGGCGACGTCATGGCGGCGTTGCGGTCGCGTGACCGGTCGGTAGCGGGCCCGGTGGCGCCGCCGAACGGCCTGTGCCTCTGGGAGGTCGGCTACTGACGACCCGGGTCCGGGGGCCGGCCGTCGGCCGCCCCCCGGACGGGTCCCGGTCTCAGCCGGAGGTGGACGGTCAGCCGGAGGTGGCGGGGGTCACGCTGATCACGAGGTTCCCCTTGCCCTCCTGGCTGGAGCCGACGATGCTCACCTGCCAGTCGGCGTTGCTGGCCCCGGCGATGGCGGTACCGCCGTCGCCGCTGCCCATGACCGAGAACGTGTCGACGTTGAAGCCGGCGTCCTCGAGCGTGGCCCGGTAGGCCTTGGTGAAGCCGGCGACGTCCTTCGACGACTCGAAGGTGAGGGTCCAGCCCTGCTTGCCCTCGGTCTCGCCGTAGATCGACCCGGTCAGCTTGGCGTCGTCGGGGAGGGGGACGTCCTTGGGGAAGTCGTCGGGGATCTCCGTGCTGGTGCCGAACGACGACTTGTTGCCTTCATCGTCGGTGACGGTGAAGGAGCCGTCCTTGCCGTTGTCGTCGACGGTCACAGATCCGCCGCCCGGTACCTTGACGGTCTTCTTGTCGTCACCGCCGCAGGCGGCGAGCACCGTCACGCCGAGCACG
Organism: Acidimicrobiia bacterium; assembly: GCA_020846855.1. GTDB lineage: Bacteria > Actinomycetota > Acidimicrobiia > IMCC26256 > JADLDD01 > JADLDD01. Next base: position 18,275 of record JADLDD010000034.1, read on the forward strand.
ACGGCCAACACCAGCGTCACGATGCGCTTCATGGGATTTGATCTCCTGGCTCGGTGTCGCGGGCCCGGCCCGTACCGCGGAACGGTAACAGGCCGGTTCGTGGATCGATCGGCACCCGATCCGGGCGGCTTTAGCGCTCATCGCCACGACGGAGCCGTCAAGGGAACGGCCCGAGGTCCGTCGCCTCGGCCGTCGCCTCGGCTCTAACGGCTTCCGGTCGTCGGGGTCGGCACGGGGGCTCGGGAACCGAAGATCGTCTGGTGGGGAGACACCGAGAGCACCAGGGTCGCCGAGCTCCTCCCTTGACCGCCGGCGATGGCGGTCACGGTCCAGGCCGCGGCGGTGGCGAAGATGCTCGTCGACCGGGGCTTCGACCGCCCGCCCTTCTCCACGATGGCGGTGTCGGTGATCTTGAAGCCCGCCGCCGAGAGCCGGGACGAGTACGCCGCCACGGCGTCGGCCGCACCCTGCTCGGACCGGTAGGTCAGGACCCAGCCGACGACCAGCGACTGGGAGGCGGGCACCGCCATCGCGTCGGTGAGGCGAGCGTGCTCGGGCAGGGGCACGGCGGTGGTGGGGAACGTCGCCGGCAGGGTCGCGGGAGGCTCGGTGGTGGTCGTCGTCGGTGCGGTGGTGGTCGACGATCCGGCGCCGGGGCTGGGGGCCGTCGGGGGCGACGCGTCGTCGCCGTTGCCGCCGCAGCCGGCGGTGCCCAGCGCCGCGACGAGCGCGACGGCGCCGAGCGTCGCGCCGAGGCGGGATCGGGTCGGGCCGGGCATGCCGGGAGAGAGTAGGCGGAGCACCCCGGGCCCGTTCACGCGGGCCGAGGGTGGAGCCCGGCGGCCTCGAGCCGGCGGAGCACGGCGTCGCGGTGGTCGGGGTCCCGGGTCTCGAGGGTGAGGCGGACCTCGACCTGCTCGACGGGGAGGTCGGTTCCGCTGCGGTGGTGCTCCACGTCGACGATGTTCAGGCCCAGCGCCGCGACGACGTCGAGCAGCGACCGCAGCGCCCCGGGGCGGTCCGGCAACGCGACCCGGGTGGTGAGGAAGCGGCCCGACGCGTTCAGGCCGTGGGTGACGAGGCGCCCGAGCAGGGCCGGGTCCACGTTGCCGCCGGAGAGGACCGCGCACACCGGACGGGTCGGGGCCCCGCCGACCCGTCCCTCCATCACCGCCGCCAGCGCCGCGGCGCCGGCCGGCTCGACCACCGTCTTGCACCGTTCCAGCAGCAGGAGCAGCGCCCGGGCGATCTCGTCGTCGCTGACGGTGACGACGTCGTCGACGAGCTCCACGAGGTGCCGGTACGTGATGTCGCCCACCCGGGCCACGGCGATGCCGTCGGCCATGGTCTCGGTCGACGGGAGGGCCACCGGCGCCCCGGCGTCGAGGGCGGCCCGGGCCGAGGCGGCGCCCGCCGCCTCCACGCCGACCACCCGCCAACGTGGCCGGAGGGCGCGGACCGCCACGGCGATGCCGCTGACCAGGCCGCCCCCGCCCACCGGGACGGCCACGGTCACCTCACCCTCCGGATCGGGGTGGTCGGCGGCGCTCCCGCTCTCAGAGGCGTCGACGGTGTCGATGCCGTCGACGATCTCGAGGCCGACGGTTCCCTGGCCGGCGATCACCGCCGGGTCGTCGAACGGTTCGATCAGCGTGGCTCCGGTGGCGCCGGCGTGGTCCCGGGCGGCGGCGAGCACGTCGGCGAGCGGGCCCTCGACGAGGCGCACGGTCGCGCCGTAGCGGCGGGTGGCCTGGACCTTGGGCAGGGGGGCCGCGGCCGGCATGAACACCGTGGCCGTGATCCCCAGTCTCGACGCGGAGACGGCCACACCCTGCCCGTGGTTGCCGGCGCTGGCCGCGACCACTCCTGCGGCGCGGGCGGTGGGGTCGAGGCCGACCATCCGCCAGTACGCACCGCGGAGCTTGAAGGAGCCGCTGCGCTGGCGCTCCTCGTGCTTGAGCAGGACCGGCCGCCCGGTCGCCCGGGCGAGGAAGCCCGGCGCGTCGAGGCCGGTGGGGCGCAGCACCCCGGCGAGGGCGGCCCGGGCCGCCACCACCTCGTCGACGCCGACCAGGCCCACGCCGGGGCCTCTAGATGTCGCGGCGGTCGACGGGCTCGTCGGGGCGGTAGGTGTCGCCGATGTAGAGGAAGCCGTATCCCTCGTCGCGGAACGTGATCCCCTCTCCGCGCAGCGCGACGCCCCAGTCGCCGGTCACCTCCGGGTCGGTCTCCTCCATGCCGTGGTCGGCCACCAGGAAGAACGCGGTGTCGTCGAAGAGGCCGGCGCTCTCCACCGCCGCGAGGATGTCGCCGAGGCGGGCGTCGCAGTCGCGGACCGCGGCCGCCGCGATCTCGGAGTGCGGCCCGCCGGCGTGCATGGCCGCGTCGGTGAGGGTGAAGTTCACGAACATGTACCGCGGGACCGGGTAGTCGACGTCGCGGTAGTGACCCGAGAGGATCCCGGTCGCCTGCTCCACGGCCATGTGGTCGACGACCGAACCCCACGAGTAGTCCTTCGAGGGGCGCACGAAGCGCTCGGTGGTGTGGGGCAGGCCGTGGGGCGACTCCGGGATAGGCGGGATCTCGCCCCGCCGGAAGAACTCGAACGTGGAGAACCCCGCCCCCAGGTCGCAGGGCTCGTTCACCGAGGCCGTGAAGCAGCCGTCGAAGTGGCGTTGCGCGGCGTGGTGGAGCGATTCCACCCCGGGGACGACGTGCTGCATGGCGGTCGACCACGTGTCGGGCGAGTTGGTGATCACCTGGCGGTCGGAGCGACGGTCGAACCACGCGTTGTGGAGGATCCCGTGGTGCCCCGGGAGGCGCCCGGTCTGGATCGACGTGTGGTTGGCCAGGGTGACGGTCGGCAGGCCGGCCATCGCGCCGTGGCCGAACGCGGTGCCCATCGAGATCAGCCGGGCCACGTTCGGGGCCTCGCCCTCGGCGGCCATCCGGTACAGGACGTTGGCGTTGGTGCCGTCCCAGAGGACGCCCAGGACCATGCGGGGCCGCCCCGACGACAGGTCGAGGAGGTCGTCGCGCACCGTGCCGTCCTGGCCCGGGAGGTGGCGGCCGTCGGGCCCGGGCGGGCACCCGAGGAGCTCGGCGACGGTCGGCGCGACGTCGACGACGCGCGCCGCGCGCGGGACGATGCCGTCGGTCCGGACGCCCTTGCCGGCCATGATCCACGGCGCCCGGGCCTGCACCACGCCCAGCGACCCGTGCTCGCCGCGGTGGCCGCCCTGGTCCTCCCAGTTGTGCGACGCCGAGTGGATCACGCACAGGTCGGGAGCGGCCGGGGAGTCGAAGAGCTGGGCGACGTGGTCGAAAGCGTACGGGTAGGCGTTCTCGGACCGATTGGGGTGCAACGACGCCAGCTCCGCCTCGATGGGAGAGAAGCGGTCGGTCGAGCGGTCGGCGAGCGGGTCGGAGCCCTCGACCTCGAGCACCTCGTAGACGCCGTCGTCGTCGCCGGCACGGCGGAAGCGGACCCGGCCGTCGGTGGTGGCGGCCTCGTAGGCGCCGTCGCGGCAGGTGAGAACCATCTCGACGATGGGGTCGAGGGCCGGGTCGAGGAGGATCTCGAGCGCCCGGTCGGCTTCCTCGCGACGGTCGGGGGGCGTCTCGTGCGGGGTGGGACGGGCCGCGTCGGGTGAGGAGGCCAGTTCGGCCGAGGTCGTCATGGAGGTTCAGGCTACCGGGGATCACGGCGTCCCGGTCGGGCGTGATCGCCGGCGGTAGCGTGCGCGTCCATGGGTTCGCGCCGGATCGCGGAGCTCGACCGGCCGTCGCGCCGGCGCGCGATCGGCCGGTCCGTGGCGCGCGCGGCGCTGAACCTCACCGTCGTGGTGGGGGCCTACTACCTGGCGCCCGCTCCGGGCGCGGCGCACGCCGGAGCCGTCGTCCGGCTGCTGGTGGGCCTGGCGGTGCTGGTGGCGGTGTTGACCTGGCAGGTCCGGGACATCGTGCGCTCGACCCTGCCGGAGCTCCGCATGGCGGAGGCGGTTGCCACCGCGCTGCCCTTGTTCCTGGTGGTGTGCGCGCTGACGTACCTGAACGTCTCACACGCCGACGCCGCCGCGTTCTCCGAGCCGCTCACCCACAGCAGCGCCCTCTACTTCGTGATCGTGGTGTTCGGCACCGTCGGCTTCGGCGACATCGTGCCCCGGAGCGACACGGCGCGGCTCCTGGTCGCGGTTCAGGTGATCCTCGACCTGGCGGTGCTGGGCGTGATGCTGCGGCTCCTCGTCCAAGCCGTGCAACGAGGCCTGCGCTCGGGCGACGATGCCGAGGGCGCCGGCGCCACCGACTCCGGCCGCGTGGCGGAGCCGTGAGTCGTCGCCGGCCGCCGACGGTCGGTCGGCGCCGTGGATCGCTCGACCGCGGCGGGCTCGAGCGCCTCCGACCGGCGGCCCGGCCCCGATTGCCGGGACCGGGCGGGCGCCGCTATCCTGATCTGTCGCTTCCGGGCCGGTCCGTTGCGGGTACCGCATCCGCCGCCCGGAGGGTCCGCCCGATCACGCTCCGCGACGGATCCCCGTGCGCACGTACAGCCCCCAGCCCTCCGACATCGAGCGCGCCTGGCACGTGGTCGACGCCGACGGCGCCGTCCTCGGGCGGATGGCCACCGAGATCGCGCGGCTGCTGCGAGGCAAGCACAA
>JADLDD010000035.1 GCA_020846855.1 Acidimicrobiia bacterium
CGGGGTCGTCGGGGTCGTCGGGGTCGCCGCCGACGGCCTCGATCAAGGGGAGGCCGACGTTGCCGGCCGCGACGGCCCGCCGCCCCGACGCCTCGAGGGCCCGGGCGATCAGGCTCGTCACGGTGGTCTTCCCGTTGGTCCCCGTGACGGCGACGATCGGGGCCCGCGCCACGCGCCAGGCGAGCTCGATCTCGGAGCGGACCGGCACACCCGACGCCAGCGCCGCCGCCAGCAGCGGATGCCGTTCCGGGACGCCCGGGCTCGGGACGACGAGCGACGCCCGGGCGCCCAGCCGGGCCGCGGTGGCCTCATCGGGCGCCTCGACCACCCGGGCCCCGGCGCGACGGGCCGCCGCGGCCCGTTCGGCGTACCCGGCGTCGGATCCCGGCCGGTCCTCGACCACGATCACCGACTCCCGCCCGGCGAGATGGTTCACGACCGCGGCACCGGTCCGCTGGAGGCCGACGACGACCACCGAGCCGCCGGGCCCGTCGCCCTCCGGCCTCGTGCGCGCCACGCGCCCCGCGTCCGTGCGCCCCACCGCCCGCGCCCCTACTCGATCACGCCGGGGATGCGGATGAAGTCGGCGTAGAAGATGCCCAGCCCGAGCGCGACGCAGAGCCCGGCCAGCAACCAGAAGCGCACCACGACCGTCGACTCCGGCCAGCCGGAGAGCTCGAAGTGGTGGTGGACGGGAGCCATGCGCAGGACCCGGCGGCCGAAGCCGCGGAACGCGATCACCTGGGCGATCACGCTGAGGGTCTCCACCACGTAGAGGCCGCCCAGGATCGGGAGCAGGAGCTGGGTGTTGGTGTACAGGGCGAGGCCGGCCATGGCGCCGCCGATCGCCAGCGACCCCGTGTCGCCCATGAAGATCCGCGCCGGGGCGGCGTTCCACCACAGGAAGCCGGCGCAGGCCCCCACGAACGACGCCGCCACGATCGCGACGTCGAGGCTGCCGGCCGCCAGCACCCCGTACACGCCGGCGTGCCGGAACTGCACGAAGCCGATCACGAGGAAGGCCGAGAAGACGAGTGCCGCCGAGCCGGCGGCCAGGCCGTCGAGCCCGTCGGTGATGTTCACGGCGTTCGAGACCGCGTAGATGACCACCACCGCGAAGAGGCCCCAACCGACCGAACCGAGGTCGACGTCGAGGCTCCGGGTGAAGCTGAGGTCGGTGGACACCTTCACGTACTCGAGCGCGAGGGCGGCGAAGGCGCCGGCCACGAGGAGCAGACCGGCCGTCTTGCCCCGCTTGCGAAGGCCGAGGTTCCGGCGCTTGCGGACGCCGAGGTAGTCGTCGGCGAAGCCGATCGCGGCCAGGCCGAGGACGAGCAGCATCAGGGTGGTACCCGTGGTCGCGAACTTCACCTGTTCGGGGCGGATGTGGGCGACCAGGTAGCCGACGACCACGGCGGCGACGATGGCGAGCCCACCCATGGTGGGCGTGCCGGCCTTGAGCACGTGCGGATGGTCGATCGGGCCGTCGTCACGGATCTGCTGCCCGATGCCGCGGGCCCGCAGGATCCGCACCAGGAACGGGGTGCCGACGACCGTCACGGCGAACGAGGCGGCCACCGCCATCAGCAGGGCGATCACGGCGCGCGGAGCCTCCGGGCCCCGCCCGGGGCGAGCAGGGCCGACGCCACCGCCTCGAGCCCCACCGCCCGGCTGGCCTTGACCAGCACGGCGTCGCCGGGACCCACCGCCTCGAGCACCGCCGCGGCGGCGGCGGCGGCGTCGGCCACGGCCAGCACCGCGACGCCGGCCGATCCCGCCTCCCCGGCCATCTCCTCCACGGGGCCGCCACCGACCGCCACGAGCACGTCGATGCCGGTCTCGCCCAGGAGGCGGCCGATCCCGGCGTGCTCGGCCGCCGCGGCCGAGCCCAGCTCGCGCATCTCGCCCAGCACCGCGACCCGGCGCCCGTCGACGGGCAGGGCGCGCAAGGCGTCGATCGCCGCCCGCATCGACGCCGGGTTGGCGTTGTAGGCGTCGTTGACCACGATCACCCCCGAGGACGATCCCTCCACCTGCATGCGGTGGTCGGCCCCCTGCGCCTCGCCGAGCCCGGCCGCGACGTCGTCGGGGTCGACACCCAGGTGGAGGCCGACGGCGGCGGCGAGGCCGGCGTTCTGGGCCTGGTGCACCCCCCGCAGCCCGACCACCGCTTCGAGGGCGCCCCACGGCGACTCGACGCGCACCAGGGGACGGAGGTCACGGCCCACGGCCAGGACCGTGACCCGGACCGCGCCGTCGCCGGAGGCGGCCCGGCCGACGAGCAGCACCGGCGCCGGGGAGCGGGCGGCCATCCCCGGCCCGTAGCCGTCGTCGGCGTTGAGGACCGCGAGACCACTCGGGGGCAGGGCCTCGAGGAGCTCGCCCTTGGCGGCCACGATGCTCGGCAGGGGTCCGAGGTGCTCGCTGTGGGCGAGGCTCACCTGCGTCACGATCCCGACCGAGGGGCGCGCCACCTCGGCGAGGTCGGCGATGTTCCCGGCGAAGCGGGCCCCCATCTCGACCACGACCACCTCGGCGTCCTCGGGCGCCCCGAGGAGGGTGAGCGGTACGCCGGCCTCGTTGTTGAAGCTCTCCGGGCTGACGTGCGTCGCGAAGGCGCGGGAGAGCACCGCCCCGGTGAGGTCCTTGGTGGAGGTCTTCCCCACCGACCCCGTGACGCCGACCACGGTCGCGCCGAGACGGCGCCGGGCCTCACGGCCGAGCTCGGTGAGGGCGGCCGCGGTGTCGCCCACCACGACCAGCGGCGAGTCGCCGGCACCCTCGGGGACGCGCTCGACGATGGCGAGCCGGGCCCCCCGGGCGAACGCGTCGACCACGAAGGTGTGCCCGTCGCGCCCGCCGGGCAGGGCCACGAAGCACGCCCCGGCGGGTACGGTCCGGGAGTCGAAGGCGAACGACGCCACCGGGGTGTCGCCGGGCGCGCCGGTGAGCCGGCCGCCGGTGGCCGCCTCGATCTCGGCCGCGGTCAGGATCACGCCCGGGCCTCCCACTCCTCGCGGACGACGACCCGGTCGTCGAACGGGACCGTCACCCCCGCGGCCTCCTGACCCTGCTCGCTGCCCTTGCCGGCCACGACCACGACGTCGCCCGGCGCGGCCAGCGCCAGGACCCGGCCGATGGCCCGGCGGCGATCGAGCTCGACCCGGGGGCGAGCCCCCCTCGTCGCGGCCCCGGCGACGATCTCGTCGGCGATGCGGGCGGGGTCCTCCGACCGGGGGTTGTCGGAGGTGACCAGCACCTCGTCGGCCCGCTCGGCGGCCACGGCGCCCATGAGCGGCCGCTTGTCGCGGTCGCGGTCGCCACCACATCCGAACACCACCAGCACCCTGCCGTCACCGGCGATGCCGCGGGCGGTGTCGAGGACGCGGTCGAGGCCGTCGGGGGTGTGGGCGTAGTCGACGAACACCACGAAGGGCTGCCCGGCCTCGATGCGCTCCATCCGACCCGGTACCGCAACCGGCGCAGCCAGCCCGGCCGTCACGGCCGCGAAGGGGATTCCGGAGCGCAGCGCGGTGGTGGCCGCCGCCAGCGCGTTCGACACGTTGAAGCGGCCGACGAGGCCGAGCGCGATCTCGGCGCTCTCGCCCGTGGCCCCGTCGACCAGGTCGAAGCGGCTCCCGTCGGGCCCGCACCTGACGCGCTCGGCCCGGACCTCGGCGCCGGGGTCGTCGAGCGCGAACGTGTGCACGGAGACGCCCGCGGCGCGCGCCCGGCGGACGAGCTCCCCACCGTGCGGGTCGTCGAGGTTGACCGCCCCCACCGACGTGAACGACGGCGTGAAGAGGCGCGCCTTGGCCTCGAAGTAGGCGGCGATCGTGACGTGGTAGTCGAGGTGCTCGTGCGAGAGGTTCGTGAAGCACGCGGCCGAGAACCAGGTGCCGTCGACCCGGCCCTGCGCCATGGCGTGCGACGAGACCTCGACGGCCACCGTCCGCACGCCGGTGTCGCGCATGGTGGCGAACGCCTCCTGGAGCTCGGGCGCCTCCGGGGTGGTGCGCTCGCCACCCAGCGGAGCGTCGCCGACTCGCACGCCGAGCGTCCCCACCACGCCCACCGGGCCCCCGTCGGCCTCACCGACGGCTTCGAGCAGGTAGGACACCGTCGTCTTCCCGTTGGTGCCGGTGATGCCGAGGACCCGCATGGACCGCGACGGCTCGCCGTGGAGGCGGGCGGCCGCCGGCCCCATGACGTCGCGGACCCGGGCGACGCGGGCCTGGGTGACGGGCAGGGGAGCCGGCCGCTCGACCAGGAGGGCCACGGCGCCCGCGCCCACGGCCACCGCCGCGTGGTCGTGGCCGTCCGTCGACCGCCCGGGCACGGCGCAGAAGAGGCCTCCGGGCCGGACCCGGCGGCTGTCGTGGGTCATAGAGGTGACGTCGACGTCGGGGTCGCCCGACCACTCCAGGACCTCGGCTCCCGAGAGCACGTCGCGAAGCCGCACGGTGGGCCTAACCGGTACCCGGCGTCGTACCCGTCAGGCTAGCGGCCGGCCCGTCGCCGCCCGTGACGGGGGCCGTCGCCCCGCCCGCCTCCATCGCCGGGACGCCGGTCGCGGCCGCGCCCTCGATCGGGCGGGTCGGAGGCACCTGCTCGAGGCGAAGCGCGTACTGCATGATCCGCGAGAAGGCCGGGGCCGCGACGTCACCGCCGTAGATCAGGCCCTCCGGTGAGTCGAGGACCACGATGGCGGCCAGGCGGGGCGCCTCGGCCGGGGCGAAGCCGACGAACGAGGACACGTACTGGTAGGGCGGGTGGTCGTACGGGGCCTTGCGGGCGGTGCCCGTCTTCCCGGCGACGGTGTACCCGGGGACCGCCGCGTTGCGGCCGGTGCCGTCCTCGACCACCCGGGTCAGCATCCCGACCATCGCCTCGGCCGTCCGGGCGGAGACGACCCGGTGCTCCTCCCCACGGGCGGTGGGCCGGCGGCGGCCCTCGGCGTCGATCGTGGCCTCCACCAGCCGCGGCGGTACCGCCACACCGCCCCGGGCCAGGGTCACGTACACGTCGAGCATCTGGAGCGCGGTGACGGCGAGGCCGTTGCCGACCGGCACCGTGGCCATGCTGGTGCCGGAGTACCGCGCCGGGTCGACGAGGATGCCCTCCGCCTCGCCGGGAAACCCCACGCCGGTCCGGGTTCCGAAGCCGAACGAGCGGAGGGCGGAGTCGAGGCGCTCCTTGCCGAGCATCCGCCCGATCTTGATGGTCCCCACGTTCGACGACTCGCGCAGGATGTCGGAGACCGTCCACCACGCGACCGGGTGCTCCTCGGCGTCGTGGAAGGTCCGGCCCGCGACCTCGATGCTGTCGGGGACGGTGAAGCGCGTCGACGGCCCGACCAGGCCGGCCTCGATGGCGGCGGAGATCGTCACCACCTTGTTGGTGGAGCCGGGTTCGAAGACGTCGGTCACCGGCCGGTTCCGGGCCGTGTGCCCGGCCGGGCGCGACCGCGCCGCGTCGCCGTCCGGGCCGTCCGTCGTGCCGCCCGCCGCGCCGCCTGTCGCGCCGTCCGACTCGTCGGGGGCACCGTCGACGCTGGCCATGGCCAGGATCGCCCCCGTGCGCACGTCGGCGACCACGGCCATGCCCCCCTTGGCCTCGGCGGCGTCGACCTGCTGGAGCAGGACCTGCTGAGCCTGGTACTGGAGCGACTGGTCGAGCGTGAGGACCAGGTCCTGGCCCCGCTCGGCGGGCTTCCGGGAGCGCACCCCCTGGCTGATCTCCCGGCCCTGCGGGTCGCGCTCGACCACCATCTCCCCCGGCCGGCCCCGCAGGACGTCCTCGTAGGCGAGCTCGAGCCCGCCGAGACCCACGTTGTCGATCCCCGCGACCCCCAGGACCGGCGCGGCCAGGTCGCCGGCGGGATAGAAGCGCTTCGGCTCGTCGAGCAGGCTGACACCCGGTAGGTCCAGGTCCTCGACGGCCCGCGCGGTGGCGTCGTCGACCTGGCGGGCCAGGTACACGAACTCACGGTCCGGGGTGGAGAGGGCGCGCCGGAGCCCGGCGACGTCGCGGTCGAGGACCGGGGCCAGCGCCGCGGCCGCCGCCTCCGGGTCGCGGACCTGGGTGGGATCGGCCCAGACGGTGCTCTGCGGGACCGACAGGGCGAGGTCGCTGCCGTTGCGATCGAAGATGCTGCCGCGCTGGGCGGGGAGGTGGATGGTCCGCACGCGCTGATCGAGGCCGGCCTCGGCGTAGCGGTCCCGGTTGACGCCCTGGACGGCGGCAGCGCGGACCACCACCGCGACCAGCAGCACGACCATGGCCACGAGCAGGGCGACGAGCCGGCGCTGCGGCCGGGGCGGCCGGGGAGCACGGGCTCGACGGCGCCTCGGCGGCGCCGGGGGAGCCGGGCGTCGCGCCCGGCTCCGGGCCCCTGCCGCGGGCCGGGCCGCTCGGGGCGCGGGGCGCCGCGCCGGCGCGCGGACCGTCGCACCGGCTCCGCCACCGGCACGGGCGGCAGCGGCGCGCGCCGGACCGGAGCGACCCGGCGCAGAGCGGGTGGAGGTACGGGAAGAGCCGGAACGGGCCCCCGCGGTACGGGCCCCCGCGGTACGGGCCGCCGCGGTGCGGGCCCCCGCGGTACGGGCCCCCGCGGTACGGGCCCCCGCGGTA
>JADLDD010000036.1 GCA_020846855.1 Acidimicrobiia bacterium
CGGGAGGTCGCCGAGGAGACCGGCCTCGGTGTGGTGGTCCGGCGGTTCCTCGGGTGGGTGGAGCGCATCGGCACCGACCCCGAGCCTTACCACTTCGTGATCCTCGACTTCGAGGCCGACCTCCTCGACCCGCCCGGGGCCGGCCCGGGCGGCGCCGACCCGGTCGCGGCCGACGACGCCGACGACGCGGCGTGGGTGCCGTTCTCCGACCTCGCCCGCTACGACCTCACCGACGGCCTCGAGGCCTTCCTCCACGAGCACGGGGTGCTACCCCCGTCCCAGGCGGTGCACGTGGTCGGTCCCGCCACCCGCGGCTCCGGCGCGCCCCGGGGAGCCGGGCGCCGACCGGTGCCGGGCGGCGAGTGGGACACCCGCGACCCGGGGCCCGGCGTCGACGCCCCGCGCCTCGGAGCCGTGCTCGACGACCTCGTCCGGCCCGATCCCCCCGCGGAGATCGGCCCCACCCACGCGGTGGTCGTGGTGCACGGCGGCGCGATCGTCGCCGAGGCCTACGGGGCCCCCTGGCACACCCCGATGCACGAGGCCGCCGGCCTGCCCCCCGAGGTGATGGGCCCCGGCACGCCGCTCGTGTCGTGGTCGATGGCCAAGAGCATCGTGCACGCGGTGGTCGGGATCCTCGTGCGCGACGGGCGCGTCGACCCGTCGGCCCCCGCGCCGGTACCCGAGTGGGCCGGCCCCGGCGACGCCCGCCGGCACATCACCTGGGAGCACCTGCTCCGCATGAGCAGCGGCCTGGCGTGGACCGAGGACTACGTCGACGGTGCCTCCGACGTGCTGGCGATGCTCTTCGGGGCCGGGGCGGGCGACGTCGCGGCGTACGCCGCCGCCCGGCCCCTGGTGGCCGAGCCGGGGTCGACGTTCGTGTACTCGAGCGGCACCACCAACATCGTGGCCCGCGCCGCGCAGTCCGTGGTCGGCGGGGGAGAGGCCGGGATGCGGCACTTCCTCGCCGAGGAGCTCTTCGATCCTCTCGGCATGGCCACCGCGGATCCCCGCTTCGACGCCGCCGGCACCTTTGTGGGCTCGTCGTACGTGTACGCCTCGGCGCGGGACTTCGCCCGCTTCGGCCTGCTCTACCTGCGCGACGGGGTGTGGGGCGACCGGCGCATCCTCGCGCCGGGCTGGGTCGCCCACGGCGCGAGTCCGGCGCCGGCCGCCCCGGCGGGGGAGTACGGCGCCCACTGGTGGCTCCGGCCGGCGGGTGCGTTCGCCGCCCAGGGCTACGAGGGCCAGCGCATCCTCTGCGTCCCGGACCGCGACCTCGTGGTGGTGCGCCTGGGCAAGACGCCCGCGCCGCCGGACGGCACCGAGAACCCCGCCGACGCCGCCGTCGACGCGATCGCGGCCTGCTTCCCCCCGGGGGGCTGACGGCCCCGGGCCGGCCCATCGGGCCTCGACGGATCCCCGCACTCAGCGGCGGCACACCGCCGGCAGGTCGTCGACGAGCTCCCGGCGGTGTGCGACCCAGCCCGGGTCACGCACCGCGACGGTCCCCCCGTAGCCGGCGAGCTTGCCGATCATGAAGGTCCGGTCCTTCGCGAAGCCGGCGTCGGCGAAGGCCTGGGCGTCGGTGTCGGCGTTGCCGTAGGCGTAGTCGAGCTCGTAGCCCTCACGCTCGAGGTCGTCGAGGACCGCCGCCTTGTAGGTGCGGACGTCGGGGTACCGGTCGGTGGGCCAGAGGTACACGATCCCCACCCCGGACCCGAGCGGGAAGCCCTGGTCCTCCAGCCAGCGCGTGGTCGACTCCGTCGCCGGGACCCCGTCGATCGACATGCTCACCGGCCGGCCGGTCACGTACGCGATCGTGTAGCCCCGCCGGGCGTACTCCCGCATCATCGCCGCCCCGCCCGGCCGCGCCTTCGGCTCGTAGCCGGGATCCCCGAGCGCCTTGACCAGTTCGCCGTCGCTGACGGTCAGGGTCTCGTCGATGTCGGTCGCCACCAGGTGCCGGGCGGATCCGCACGCGGGGAGCGCGCTGGTCGACGGTGACGGGCGGGCCGCCGAGGTCGACGACGTGCCGTCGGTCTCCTTACCGGACCCTGACGAGCACGCGGTCACGGTCGAGACGGCGGCGAGCACGGCGACCGCGACGACGGCACGGGCACGGTCGGCCCGGGGAGCACGGGTACGGGTACGACCAGGCATGGGACCACCTCCGGTTTGGCTCATGGGCGTCCGGGGGCCGGGTGTCCGGGGCCCCTCTCGGGAATCCCCACCTGGACCGCCCATAATCCTCGTTATGTCAACTGCGACGTGGGATCGCCCGGCGGGGCCGGCGGACCCCCGGGCCACCCCTCCACCACCGGTTCGCCGGCCTCCTCGGAGCCCCGCGACGGGGCCGTGTACCCGAGCAGCCAGGCGAGCGACCACAGCCAGGACGCGCCGATGGCCCAGCCTCCGAGCACGTCGGAGAACCAGTGCACCCCGAGGTACACCCGCGTCCACCCGACGGCGAGCGCGACGAGCACGCCCGCGCACCACCCCGCCACCCGGGCTCCCCTACCCGACGACGCCACGACCACCACCAGGACGGCGCCGTAGAGCGCGACGGACTGGGTGGCGTGCCCCGACGGGAAGGACCACTCGTGCACCGTCACGAGACGTTGCCCCACGGGCGGACGCGGCCGCTCCACCAGGTCCTTGAGGATCGCGGTGATCAGGTACGCGCCGGCGGCCGAGGCGCCCACCAGCGCGGCGTCGCGCCCTCGGCGCGCCCACCACGCCAGCAGGGCCGCCACCACGATGGTGAGCGGCACGACGACGCTCGTGGACGCCGCGAAGGTAAGCCCCTTGGCCAGGCCGTCGAGGGCCGCGACCCGGTGGTCGACCACCCACCGCCACACCGAGTGGTCGATGCTGTCGGTGCCTCCGGCGTGGAGGATCGCGCCGATCCCGGTGACCGCCCCGCCCATCACCACCAGGACCGACACCCAGGCGACCGCCGCGAGGGCGACCGTGCGGCCGTTGCGCCCACCGACCGTCGGCTCGCCGCGCGCCCTCCGCTCACCCATCGGCCCAGTCCTCCAACGGCGGGCACGAGCACATCACGTTGCGGTCGCCGTAGGCGCCGTCGATGCGGCTCACCGGCGGCCAGTACTTCGTGGCGGGGTCCACCCCGGGGGGGTAGGCCGCTTGGCGGCGGGTGTAGGCGCGGGCCCACTCGTCGGCGGCGACCTCGGCGGCCGGGTGCGGCGCGTGGCGCAGCGGGCTCTCCCCCACCGTGTGCTCTCCGCGTTCGACGGCCGCGATCTCCTCACGGATGGTGACCATGGCGTCGCAGAAGCGGTCGAGCTCGGCGAGGTCCTCGGACTCGGTCGGCTCGATCATGAGCGTGCCGGCGACCGGGAACGACATCGTGGGGGCGTGGAACCCGAAGTCGACGAGGCGCTTGGCGACGTCGTCGGCGGTCACGCCGGTGGCCGCCGTCAACGGCCGCAGGTCGAGGATGCACTCGTGGGCCACGAGGCCGTGGCGACCGGTGTAGAGCACCGGGTAGTGCGGGGCGAGGCGGGTGGCCACGTAGTTGGCGGTGAGGATCGCCGCCAGGCTGGCCGCGCGCAGCCCGTCGGGGCCCATCAGGGCGATGTAGGCCCACGAGATGGGCAGGATGCCGGCCGAGCCCCACGGCGCCGAGGCCAGGGGCCCGACCCCCGTCGCCGGACCCGCCTCCTTGACCAGGGGGTGGTTCGGGAGGAAGGGGGCCAGGTGGCCGCGGACCGCGACCGGCCCGACGCCCGGACCTCCCCCACCGGGGGGGATGCAGAACGTCTTGTGCAGGTTCAGGTGCGATACGTCGGCGCCGAAGCGCCCGGGCCGGGCCAGCCCCACCAGGGCGTTGAGATTGGCCCCGTCGAGGTACACCTGACCGCCGTGGCGGTGCACGATCTCGCAGACCTCGGTGATCCCCTCCTCGAAGACGCCGTGGGTCGACGGGTAGGTGACCATCACCGCACAGAGCTCGTCGGCGTGGGCCTCCGCCTTGGCGGCCAGGTCGGCGAGGTCGACGTCGCCCGAGTCGGAGGTCGCGACGACCACCACCCGCAGGCCGGCCATGGCCGCGCTCGCCGCGTTGGTCCCGTGCGCGGAGGCCGGGATGAGGCACACGTCGCGCCTCGCCTGCCCCCTCTCGGCGTGGTAGCGCCGGATGGCCAGGAGGCCGGCCAGCTCGCCCTGCGATCCGGCGTTGGGCTGGAGCGACACGGCGTCGTAGCCGGTGACCTCGGCCAGGGCCGCCTCGAGGTCGCGGAACAGCTCGAGGTACCCGGCGGCCTGGTCGAGAGGCGCGAACGGGTGGACCTCGGCGAACCCCGGCCAGGTGATCGGCTCCATCTCGGTGGTGGCGTTGAGCTTCATGGTGCACGAGCCGAGCGGGATCATCGTGCGGTCGAGGGCCAGGTCGCGGTCGGCCAGGCGCCTCAGGTAGCGGAGCATCTGCGCCTCGGAGCGGTGGCGGTGGAACACGGGGTGCTCGAGGAACGGGCTCCGCCGGCGCAGGCCTTCGGGGATCGCCCCGGGCGCCTCTCCCCCGGCCGGGCCGGGGCCGCCCGCCACGCCGAAGGCGGCCAGGACGTCGCCGACGACCTCCTCGGTGGTGGTCTCGTCGAGGGAGACCCCGACGTGGTCGGCGTCGACCACCCGCAGGTTGACGCGCCGGCGGCGGGCCGCGGCCGCGACCTCCTCGGCCCGCCCGTCGACCCGCACCGTGACCGTGTCGAAGAAGGCGGCCGTCTCCACCTCGATCCTCGCGGAGCGCAGCCCCGCCGCCAGGCGGACGGCGAGGCCGTGGACCCGCTCGGCGATGGCCCGCAACCCCTCGGGACCGTGCCAGACGGCGTAGAGGCCGGCCATCACCGCGAGGAGCACCTGCGCGGTGCAGATGTTGCTCGTCGCCTTCTCGCGCCGGATGTGCTGCTCGCGGGTCTGGAGGGCGAGCCGGTAGGCCGGTCGCCCGGCGGCATCGACCGACACCCCCACCAGGCGGCCGGGGAGGTTGCGGGTCGCCGCCGCCCGTACCGCCATGTAGCCGGCGTGGGGCCCGCCGAAGCCGGGGGGCACGCCGAAGCGCTGGGCCGAGCCCACCACGACGTCGGCGCCGATCTCGCCCGGGGGGCGCAGCAGGCACAGGGCCAGGAGGTCGGCGGCGACCGCGACCCTGATGCCCCGCTCCCCCAGCCGGGCCACGAGCGCGGCGTCGTCGTGCAGCGCGCCGCTGCTACCCGGGTACTGGAGCAGCGCGCCGAAGGTGCCCTCCGGGGGCTCCCCCGCCCGCAGGTCGGCGACCACCACCGCGATCCCGAGCGGCTCGGCGCGGGTGCGGACGACCTCCAGGGTCGGGGGGTGCACGTCGGGATCGACGACGAATACCTCGCCCCGCCGGGGCGGCAGGCGGTGGCACAGGGCCATCGCCTCGGCCGCCGCCGTCGCCTCGTCGAGGAGCGACGCGTTGGCGACGTCCATCCCCGTCAGGTCGGCCACCATGGTCTGGAAGTTCAGGAGGGCCTCGAGGCGCCCCTGGGAGATCTCGGGCTGGTAGGGCGTGTACGCGGTGTACCAGGCCGGGTTCTCGAGGACGTTGCGGCGGACGACGGGCGGCGTGTACGTGGCGTGGTAGCCCAGCCCGATCAGCGACGTGTAGCGCTCGTTGCGCCCGGCCAGGGCGGCGAGCGCGGCGGTGACCTCGGCTTCGGTGCGCGCCGGCGGGAGGTCGAGCGGTTCCCGGTCGCGGATCGCCTCGGGCACCACCCGGTCGGCGAGCTCTTCCAGCGACCCGAGCCCGAGGGCCCGCAGCATCGTCGCGCGCTCGGATCCGTCGGGGCCCACGTGGCGGGTCGGGAACCCGTCGGGACCTGGCGGAGTGGGGGTCGTCATGCCGTTCCTCCCTGGGCGGCGGATGGGGGCGGGGGCCGGAAGCGATGGTGCAGGCCGGCGATCCCCAGCGGGGCGAGGACGCAGACCATCACGTCGACGGGCAGGCGCAGCCGCACGAACCCGTACGCCGTGACGCTGCTCGCCACCACCAGGCCGACGGCCGCCAGCGGCGGGACGAG
>JADLDD010000037.1 GCA_020846855.1 Acidimicrobiia bacterium
ACCGCGGGATCACGGCGAGGAACGTGGCGTCGTTGGCGCCCACCTGGGAGCGCGACGGCCTGGTGGGTGTGACCGGCGTCCCGGCGGTCTACGACGGGACCGTGTACTACGGCGACGAGACCGGCACCGCGTGGGCCTCGCGGGCCACCGACGGCAAGGTCGTCTGGAGCACCAAGCTGGCCGGTGGCCAACTCGTGGGCGCACCCGCGGTCACCCGCGACGCCGTCTACGTGGGCCTCGGTGGAACCCTCTACCGCCTCGACCGCGCGACCGGGAAGGTGGTGTGGAAGGCGACCACCAACAAGGATCCGAGCTCGCAGATCAACGCGTCGCCGATCGTGATCGACGACATGGTCGTCATCGGGACCGCCTCGTTCCAGGTCGTGATGAACCTCGAGCGCTACACCTTCCAGGGCTCGATCGGTGCGTTCGACGCCGCCACGGGCAAGCAGCGGTGGAACTTCGTGACCACCCCGAACGACTCGACCAGCGGGGCCGGCGAGGCCGTGTGGTCGACGCCCGCCGTCGACCGCGAGCTGGGCCTGCTCTTCATCGGCACCGGGCAGAACCTCAGCCCGCCGGCCGGACCCCTGGGCGACTCCTTCATCGCGGTCGACTACCGCACGGGCAAGCTGAAGTGGATGATGCAGGCCACCGAGGACGACGTATTCAGCGCCGGCTACCCCCAGGGCTTCGACTTCGACTTCGGCGCCTCGCCGAACCTGTTCACCGTCAAGGGTCGCAAGCTGGTGGGCAACGGCGACAAGGAGGGCACCTACTGGGTGCTCGACGCCCGGAACGGCCGGGTGGTGTGGAAGAGGAAGCTGACCCCGGCCGGCCGCTTCGGCGGTGTGATCGGCTCGGCCGGGTTCCACGACGGGCGGCTCCTGGTCTCCTCGAACGTCGGCGACCCCAAGGTGATCGCACCGGCCGAGACCTCGAAGGTGTTCGCCCTGTCCCCCGCCGACGGGAAGGTCCTGTGGACCGTCGAGTTGAAGGGCAGCGTGTTCGGGCCGATCACGGGCGTGCCGGGGGTCGCCTTCGTGGGGACGAGCGCGAAGCGCCTCTACGCCCTCGATCCGGCCACCGGGCGGACGCTGTGGACCCACGAGGCTCCCGCCCCGGTCGGCGGCGGCCCGTCCGTCGTGGGCCGGCAGGTGTTCTGGGGGTACGGCTTCACCCTCTTCGACGGACCGGGCAAGGGCGGCGTCCTGGCGTTCTCCCCTTCCTGAACCGCGGCGCGCCGCTCCTTGAGAGGTGGGCGACATGACCACGGGGAACCCGAAGCCATCACCCCACCGGGCCGCGGTGGCGATCGCCGTGACGGTGCTGGCCCTCGCGACGGCCTCCTGCTCCGGAACCACCTCCAAGCCGTCGGCGTCGGGGGCCGAGCCGTCCGCGTCGCACGCCACGCCCGCCCACGCCACGGGGCCGTCGGCCGGCTGCCGGGCCGCCCCGGTGGCACCGGGCACGACCGACGCCAGGATCCGCTCCGGCGGCCGGGAGCGCTCCTACCTGCTCGACGTCCCCGAGGGATACGACGGCCGCCGCCCCTACGCCGTGGTGTTCGGCTTGCACTCGCTCAGCATCGACTACCGGGTCGTTCCCGCCTCGGCCGGCTTCCCTGAACTGCACCGCCGGTACCGGTTCATCGGCGTGGCGCCGTCGGGGCTCGTGAGCGGGGTCCCGTTCTGGAACGCGGCACCCGTGGCCGACAACTACGACGTCGTCTTCCTGACCCGACTCCTCGACCACCTCGAGCGGACGCTCTGCGTCGACACCGCCCGGGTCTTCTCCCTCGGGATGTCGAACGGCGCCCAGATGTCGTCGCTGCTCGCCTGCCGCCTCCCGGGCCGGATAGCCGCGATCGGCGCCATCGCGGGGGTCGAGTTCCCCCGGCCGTGCGCCGGGGAACCGGTACCCGTGATCGCGTTCCACGGCCGCAAGGACCCGGTCGTGCCCTACGCCGGAGGGGGCTTGAGCTCGGTGGCGATCGCCGACCAGCACCACTACCACGGTGACCTCCCGCCCGGGACCCCGACTCCGACCGGGGTCGACGCATCCATGGCGAGCTGGGCCCGGCACAACCGCTGCGATCCGGACCCCGCCGAGACCCGGGTCTCCGCGGAGGTCGGCCGGCGGGTCTGGAAGCACTGCGCCGCCGCGACCGAGATCTACGTGGCCGACGAGGACGGGCACTCCTGGCCGGGCCGGCCGGAGCCGGCGTTCGAGAAGTTGCTCGGGCCCACCACCACCGACATCGACGCCACCCGTCTCATCGGGGCGTTCTTCTTCAGGCACCGGGCATGACCACCTCGACCCGCTACCGACTGCTGGCTTCGCATCGGCTCCGGTTGCGGTCCCGGGTCGTCGGGATCGTGACGACGCTGCTGGCCGTGGTGCTCGCTGCCGGCCTCGCCTCTTGCGGCGGCGATTCGAAGCCGGCCGGCCGCGGCGCCGACGCCCCGGCCGGGACCACCACGCCGTCCACGGGCCGGCAACCGTCGGCCCGGCCCTCCCCCGGATGCGAGAACGCGCCCCCCGCCACGGCGGCGGCCGGCAAGGCGCAGACCCTCGACGTGGGAGGCGTGGAGCGTACCTACCTGCTCGCCGCGCCGGAGGGCCGGAACCCGGCGCCGTTGATCATCCTGCTCCACGGCATGGGGTCGAGCGCCGCCGACATCGGCCGGGCCAGCGGGCTCCCGGCCCGGGGCCCGGCCGGCGGCGCCGTCGTGGTCGCCCCCGACGCCGCAGGCACCCCCACCATGTGGCGCCCCGGCGCCGACGGACCCGACGCCGACTTCCTCGACGCCCTCGTCGCCCACGTCGAGGCCCGCCACTGCATCGACACGAACCGCGTCGGGATCGTCGGCTTCTCGGTGGGTGCGGTGTTCGCGTCGACGTACGGATGCGCCCGCCAGGACCGCGTCGCCGCTGTCGTGACCGTCGAGGTCGACACCCCCGGGCCGTGCACCCGACCGATGCCGATCCTCGCCTTCCACGGCACCGCCGATCCGATCGTCGCCTACGCCCCTCCACCGGGATCGACCCCGCTGGGCGGCGGTTCCGGCACCGAGGCGAACCTGGCCGCCTGGGCGAAGATCTCGCGGTGCACCACCACGCCGGTCACCACCGAGATCAGTGGCAAGGTCACCCGGATCGAGTGGCCGCGCTGCGCCGGCGGCAGCGAGGTCGTGCTCTACAAGATCATCGGCGGCGGTCACACGTGGCCGGCCGAGCCGCCCGACGCCACCGAGCGCGTCGTCGCCTTCCTCGGCCGGCACTCGCTGCGCTAGGAGCACGCCGGACCGCTCGCGCTGGCCGGGGCCCCGGGCCGCTCCGGTAGGGTGTCGGCCCTGCGGGTGTAGTTCAGAGGCAGAACATCAGCTTCCCAAGCTGAGAACGCGGGTTCGATTCCCGTCACCCGCTCCGAAGCTTCGTCGGGGCCCCGCGGCCGGCAGTCCGGTACCCGGAACGAGCCCGGCGGCCGGCCGAGGTCGGCGGACCCGCTACGAGGCGGGGCGACCTCCCCCGACCCTCGACCGGGTCGGCCCCGTCGACCCGGCACGGACGCCCCGGCGAGGCCGTTCCCCGTCAGTCGCGGACCGAGGCCCAGAACTCGAGCGCGGCGTCGCGGTCCAGATCGACGGTCAGGACGTCGACCACGAGCCCGTCGACGTACCGGTTGATCCACACGGCCCGGTTCTCGTAGTGCCGGCCGTCCTTGGCCCCCCGCTCGATGACGAAGGACATGCTGCGGCCCTCCGACACGCACACGTCGACGACTTCCTGGGTGAAGGTCCCTTCGAGGAACGCGAGGTACTCCGCGAACATCGCTGAGACCGCCTCGATACCGTCGAACCTGCCCGCCCAGGGCCCGGCCCCCGGGTCGTTGGTCCAGACGACCTTCGGGTCGAAGGCGGCGAGGACGCGGTCCCAGTCGCCGTCGATCGCGGCCTGGTGGATGGCGAGGACCGCCCGTCGGCGCTCCTCGAGGGTGGTGCTGGCGTTCATGGATGTCATGGGGTGATGGTGCACGACGGGTGTCGGTCCGAACATCCCCCGGGTGGGGGAACCCGTCCGAGGCTCCCCGGACCGCCACGGGTTGGCCGGGTCCCGCTCGCCGACGGCGACGCACCGCCGCGGCTAGCCCCGCCGGGTGACCTCACCGCGGGCCGCGAGGGCGGAGGCGACCTGGGTGCGGTTGCCGAGCCCGAGCTTGCGGAGGATGGACGACACGTGGGTCTTGACCGTCTCGCGCCCCATCAGGAGAGCCTCGGCGATCTCGGGGTTGGTCCGACCCTCGACGAGGAACGCGGCGACCTTCTCCTCGGTGGTGGTAAGGCTGTCCCGGCCGAACGCGGGCCGGCCACGCGAGCCTCGACCCCGCCGCGCCACATCGACGGCGTCGTCGAGCCCTGCGGCCGCGCCTGCGTCCCACTCCTTCGCGAAGCCCACGTCGTCGAGGGCGGCCCGGGCGGAGTCGACGTCGGCCTCGTATTCGGTCTGCCACCCGAGCCGGAAGGTCACCCCGGCTTCGGCACGCACCGCGGCGGCGGCACCGAGCACGCGCGTGGCGACGACGGGGCGGCGGTGGTCGAGCTCGAGCCCGGCGATCGCCTCGAGCGCGCCGGCGGCGAGTTGCCGGAAGCCGTGACGGGCGTGGATGTCGAGTGCCGTGTGCAGGTGCGCCCCGGCGCGGACCGCCTCACCGCGTCGCCGGTCGATCTGCCCGAGCCAGAAGTGGGCGCGGGCCTGCTCCTGGGGGTTGTCGACGCGGGTGGCGTCATCGAGCATCTCCCCGAAGCCCGCGACGGCCGCCTCGGAGCGGCCGGCGAGCAGGTCGGCGAGAGCGAGATCGTGACGGAACCACAAGCGAGCGCGGACGAACGCCTGGAGGTCGGGGACGGACCAGGCCGACAGCAGGTGAGCGGCGGCGGCGTCGGCCCTCCCCTCGGCGAGCAGGGCACGCGAGAGGGTCAGCAGGATCGAGGGGATGTGTTGGAGTTCGCCGTCGCGCAGGTAGCGCTCGAGGAGGCGTTCCATGTCGGCGACGACCTGCGACGCGCCGCCCCGCTCGATCTCGACCGACCCGGCGAACGCCAGGGCCGTGCCCTGCACGTTGATCTCGCTGATCCCCTCCAGGGCCGCGGTGACCGTGGCGGCCGCGTCGACGACGGAGTCGTAGCGGCCGAGCGGATAGTCGACGATCGCCCGCCGGGTCAGGTCCTCGATCATCATGCGGTGGCTCTCCAGGGCCTGTCGGCGGACGGTCATGGCCCGAAGGTGCTCGGCGGCGAGGTCGTCGCGGCCTCGGAAGGTCCAGCAGAGCGCTATCGAGCCCTCGGCGTAGGCCCCCCAATGCCCGTCGCCGACCGAGTCGCAAAGCGTCCGCGCCTCGTCGAGCATGGCGATCCCGGCGTCGGGGTCCCTGAACCCCAGGTGGGCGCCCCACACCACCTTCAGACGGCCCTCCATCCCATGGTCGCCCAGCGAGACGGCCAGGTCGATCGCGGCGGCCCACACGGGCTCCATCTCGTCGTGGACGGCGTTGTGGTGCACCAGCATGTGCAGGGTCGCCCACGCCGCCTGCAACTGACGTTCCGGAGCCAGCTCGTCTGCCGCGGCTCGGCGGAGCCATTCCAGCGCTTCGGGAATCCGCGCCCGGAGGATCCAGTACCAGACCGTCGGCACCGTGATCGCCACGACCTGGTCACCCCGACCCGAATCGATCGCCCATTGCATCGCGGCGCGGAGGTCGTCGACCTGCCGGTCGATCTCGTCGAGGACGACCCGCGGCTCGGGGCCCCACAGACGGGCGTCGACATCACGACACGCTTCGGCGAACCAGCCGAGATGGCGGTCGCGCACCTCGTCGGCCTCGCCCGATTCCAACAGCCGCTCCCGGGCGAAGTGGCGGAGCGTCTCGAGCATGCGGACGCGGCCTCCGCCGGCGTCCTGGAGCAGGGACCGGTCCAGCAGCGACGAGAGCGCATCGGCGACCTCGCGGTAGTCGCCGTCGGCCCCGGCGATGACGACGGCCGCGTCGACGGTGAACGGCCCGGCCAGGACGCACACCCGGCGGAACATCGCCGCTTCGGCCTCGGGAAGGAGTTGGTAGCTCCACGCCACCGACGCCTCGAGGGTGCGCTGGCGGGCCAAGGCGTTGCGGCTCCCACCGGTGAGCAGTCGGAAGCGCTCCGAGAGTCCCTCGGCGACGGCCCGCGGTGTCGACACCCGAATCCGCGCCGCGGCCAGTTCGAGGGCCAGTGGGATCCCGTCGAGCCGCCGGCACACCTCGGCGAAGGCCGGCGCGTCGTCACCGGTGACCGTCGTGCCCGGCGAGGCCTGACCCAGCCGGTCGAGGAGGAACGCTCCCGCCTCCGACGCCAGGACCGCCTCCACGGTCTCCTGGTCCGGGACCCGCAACGACGGCACCCGCCGCACGACTTCCTCGGAGACGTTCAGCGGCTCACGGCTCGTGGCCAGCACCGCCACGGCCGGGCACCCGTCGCGGACGGCGACCGCCGCCCCGGCCGCGGCGTCGATGAGATGCTCGCAGTTGTCGAGCACCACTAGGACTTGGCGGGTGCGCAGGTGCTCGATCACCTGGTCCCGAGGTGGCCGGGATCCCCGTCGTACGCCGAATGCCGCCGCCATGGCGTCGTCGACGAGGAGAGCGTCGCGGAGGGAAGCCAGGTCCACCCACACCACACCGTCGCGGAACCCCTCCACCGATCGGGTCGCCACCTCGGCGGCCAACCGGGTCTTGCCGCACCCGCCGGTTCCCACCAGGGTCACGATCCCCGGGACGGACACCAGCACCGACAGCTCGTCCAGCAGCCGGTCCTGGCCGACGAGCCGGCTGCGATAGCGCGGGAGGCCGGCGGTCGCCGCGTCGACGGTGCGCAACGGAGGGAAGGACCTGGGCAACCCGTCAGCCCACAGTTGGCAGACGCGCACCGGCTGCTCGATCCCTCGGAGGTGATGGGAGCCGAGATCGAGGACCTCCATCTCCGGTGCCAGGTCACCGGCGAGCTCGATCGAGGACGCCGACGCCACCACCTGCGCGCCGTGGGCCGCGGCGAGCAGCCGGCCACAGCGGTTCATCGTCGGTCCCGCGAACGTCCCGTCGGGGTTCTGGGTCACCTCGCCGGCATGCACCGCCACCCGGACCCGAACCGGTTCGGCCGTCGGCCAAGGCTCCACCGTCATCTGCT
Source organism: Acidimicrobiia bacterium (assembly GCA_020846855.1). Taxonomy (GTDB): domain Bacteria; phylum Actinomycetota; class Acidimicrobiia; order IMCC26256; family JADLDD01; genus JADLDD01. Next base: position 7,221 of record JADLDD010000037.1, read on the forward strand.
GCTGCATCGCCAGCGCGGCGGCCACCGCCGCGCTGGGCGACTCGAAGACCGTCACCGTGCTGTCACCCGCGCCCTGCTCGACGGCCCGCCTACCGCCGAACCGATCCGCGACGTCGTCGCAGATCGCGGCGAGCCTCGTCATGGCGACGCCCATCGCCTCGGGTTCCTGCTCCCAGGTCGCCGTCGAGCGCTCCACGTCGGTGAACACGAACGCCCGCACCCCGAGGGGTCGACCGCCCTCGCCTTGTGTCGCGGCACCCGACGGCATGCGGAACATGATGACCGACTCGGCCATGACTACGTCCCCCACCCGGGGGAGGAAGGG